>JBLIIJ010000040.1:0-33231 GCA_047635055.1 Cyclobacteriaceae bacterium
AAGTAGGAATAAAAAAAGGGAGCGAAGCTCCCTTTTTTTATTTTATGATTTGTAATGACTTATGCGTTTGTGTTAACGTTGTTCAAATCTACAAATGCTGTTTTTAATCTTGATACGAAAGTTTTTTCCGCTTCTCTTAACCATACTCTTGGATCGTAGAATTTCTTGTTAGGAACATCTGCTCCATCAGGATTTCCAATTTGTCCTTGAAGGTATCCTTCTTTGGCTTGATAATAGTTTTTGATACCATCCCAGAATGCCCACTGAGTGTCAGTATCAATATTCATTTTAATGGCACCATAAGAAATAGCTTCTCTGATTTCTTCTTGCGTAGAACCAGAACCACCATGGAAAACAAAGTTGACAGGGTTTTTACCAGTGCCAAATTTCTCTTGGATAAACTCTTGAGAATTTTTCAAAATTTTAGGAGTAAGCTTTACGTTTCCGGGCTTATACACTCCGTGAACGTTACCAAAAGCTGCCGCAATTGTAAAGTTTGGACTTATTTTAAGAAGCTCCTCATAAGAATAAGCGACTTCCTCAGGTTGTGTATACAATTTAGAACTGTCTATGTCAGTATTGTCTACACCATCTTCCTCACCACCTGTAACACCGAGCTCTATTTCTAAGGTCATGCCCATTTTAGCCATTCTCTCAAAATATTTTGAGCAAGTGGCTATATTTTCTTCTATTGGCTCTTCAGACAAATCGATCATGTGAGAGCTAAACAAAGGACTTCCAGTTATTTCGAAATACTTTTCGTTTTCATCGACTAAGCCATCAATCCAAGGTAATAATTTTTTGGCGGCATGATCCGTGTGAAGAATAACAGAAACACCATAAGCTTCCGCTAACTGATGAACGTGATGTGCACCAGCAACTGCACCAGCGATGGCTGCTTTTTGCCCCTCATTACTCAAAGCTTTTCCTGCAATAAAAGCAGCACCTCCATTAGAAAACTGGATGATAATAGGTGCCTTCATTTCTCTGGCAGTTTCTAGCGCTCCATTGATCGTGTTAGTTCCAATGGTGTTGACTGCTGGCAATGCGAAATTATTTTCATTGGCATAATTAAGAAGGTCAGTAGCTTCTTGGCCAGTCAATACTCCCGGGCGAAATTTCATATTTTTTACTTTAAGATTAATTCAAAACCCAAATATAAACCCTTCGAGTCATTAGTTTAAAGCCATTTCAAAATCTTCTAAATAATCGTTGTTTTATTTAAGAATTTCCTAATTTGAGGCAGTTTATACATCGTAAAAAGCAAAATTTTGAATTTTAATTATCGAAATAAACAGTGCAAACGATTGAAAAGATTTTAATCGAAAGATAAAAAGAAGAAGTATGAAAAAACCACAGTTATCCACAGCTCAAATTTGGAACATGAGTATGGGATTTTTAGGCATCCAATTTGGATTTGCCTTGCAAAATGCGAATGCTAGTAGAATACTTCAAAACTTTGGTGCGGATGTCGAGCACTTATCATGGTTTTGGTTAGCAGCACCTGTCACGGGATTGATTGTACAGCCAATCATTGGTTACTACAGTGATAATACATGGAATAAGCTTGGGAGAAGAAAACCTTATTTTCTTACTGGCGCAATCTTAGCATCTATTGCTTTATGCTTTATGCCAAACGCAGGTATGCTGGCTGGCTTTATTGGGCCGATGTTTATCGGAGCAGGTATTTTAATGATTATGGATGCATCAATTAATGTCGCTATGGAGCCATTCAGAGCACTAGTGGGTGATATGCTTCCTTCAGAGCAAAGAACACAAGGTTTTTCTGTTCAAGCCGCATTAATCGGAATCGGAGCAGTTGTTGGTTCATTTTTGCCTTATGTCTTAGCAGAATGGGTAGGGATATCAAAAATGGCTCCAAGTGGAGAAGTTCCTGACAATGTAATTTTCAGTTTTTACTTTGGTGCTGTAGTGTTCCTTGCAACGATTGTATATACACTCATGAAAACCAAGGAATACCCGCCAAATAAATTGGCGGAATACAACGATATGGAGGAAACTGTAAAGGGAGGCTCCATCTTAGATATTTTCAAGGATTTCGCTGGAATGCCAACCACTATGAAGCAATTGGGTATTGTTCAGTTTTTTTCTTGGTTTGCTTTATTCTCCATGTGGGTTTTTTGTACACCTGCTATTGCACAGCATGTATTTGGCGCTGATATAAATGATACCTCTTCTTTGGCTTATAATGACGCGGGTAATTGGGTAGGTGTCATGTTCACGGTTTACAATGCTGTTTCTGTCTTCTTTGCTTTATCACTCCCTAAAATTGCGGCAAAGCTTGGGAGAAAGAAGACACATGCATTTTCGTTGGCAGCAGGAGGTGTAGGTATGCTACTTATTTATTTCATTCCAACCCAACCTGTCACACTTATTGCGATGGCGTTGATTGGTATTGCTTGGGCAAGTATTTTGTCTATGCCTTATGCCATTTTAGCTGGTTCTATTCCTGCACACAAAATGGGAATCTATATGGGAATATTCAATTTTTTCATTGTGGTTCCACAAATTGTGAATGGCATTTTTGCTGGTCCGATAATTAAAAGAGTGTTTGAATCCGAGGCGATATATGCGCTCATATTTGCAGGTATTTCCCTATTAATAGCCGCAGTAAGCGTGCGATTTGTGGAGGATAAAGATGAGGTAATAACGCAATAAAATTTTAAGATAATAGTATAAAGTAGAAGTGTGAAGTTGTTAGTGGTTGCTAACTTTAAGAATTCCTGCCATCATTTAAGTATGGCAGGTTTTCTTTTTACAAAAGAAATTATGAAAGTAAAATTTACAATAGACTACAGAACTCATTGGGGTCAAAACCTTTACATATGTGGCAGTGGACCACTTGGTGATTGGGAAGAACAGCAGGCCATAAAGATGTATCCGGCAACCGCCGAAAATTGGGAAGTAGATATAAATATTGAGAATAACGACTCTTTGACTTATAAGTTTTTTCTTAAGGACGAGAGCAATGGATCTATTTCATGGGAATTTGGAGATCCTAGAGTCTTGGATTTACCAAAATCTACTGAACATGTTCTTTTAAGGGATTATTGGCGATCAAGCAATGCACAGGAAAATGCATTGTATACTTCACCATTTCAAAAAGCATTTTTCAAAAGAGACCACTCCGAAGAAAGTATATCAAAACCCGGAAATGTGAGGTTTCAAATTCGTGCTCCTAGAGTAGGGAAGGACTATCAAATGGGAATCATTGGGAGGTCAGCAGCGCTTGGGGACTGGGACCATACCAAGGTCATATTGATGTCTGACAAGAGGTTCCCGGTGTGGACTGTTGAAGTGGCTATTGATAATGATCAAGTTCCCTTGGAGTATAAGTACGTTATATACAGTGTGAAAGAAAAGAAGGTCGTCACTTGGGAGGCCGGAGATAATAGGTATTTCCCTTCTTATAATTTGAGCACGAAGAATCGTGTTATTATTCAAACAGATGAATACTTCAACTATCCCGTGGGTCATTGGAAATGTGCGGGAGTAGCCATGCCAGTATTTTCCTTGAAATCAGAAAAAAGCGGAGGTGTAGGGGAGTTTGCTGATATTCTTCCTATGGTAGATTGGGCTGTCATAACTGGAATGAAAATAGTACAGATTCTACCTGTTAATGATACAGTCGCTACTGGTACATGGACTGACTCCTACCCGTATGCGGCAATATCTGTCCATGCTTTGCATCCAATGTACGTAAATATGCAAAAAATTGGTAGCCTTACGAATGTGCAACAGCAGGAAGAAATTGATGTTCAAGCTAAAAGGCTGAACGATTTACCTGAAGTCGATTATGAAGCGGTGATGTCTTTAAAGATGAATTTCCTTAAAGTAATCTTTCAGCAAATAAAGACTAAATTTCTGAATAGTAATGAGTTAAAGGTTTTTATACATGACAATGAAAGCTGGATAACCGCTTATGCGGTTTTCTCTTTTCTGAGAGATAAACATCAAACGCCTGATTTTACTCAATGGGGCGAGTATGCGACGATTGATGATAAAAGACTCCTCGCAATTTCAACGCCAGGTACGGAATACTATGAAGAAATTGCTTTGTATTATTTCATACAATATCATCTTGATTTACAACTTAAAGAGGCATCTAGTTATGCCCGAGGAAAAGGGATTGTACTCAAGGGGGATATCCCAATTGGTATATACCGCAATTCTGTAGACGCTTGGAGGCTACCGCATCTATTTAACATGGATTGTCAAGCAGGCGCTCCACCAGATGATTTTTCTGTTTCGGGACAAAACTGGGGCTTCCCAACTTACAATTGGGAAGAAATGGCACAAGATGGTTTTTCATGGTGGACAGATCGTATGGTTAAAATGTCAGAATATTTTGATGTTTTCCGCATTGATCACATTCTTGGTTTTTTTAGAATATGGGAGATTCCATGGGAGCATGTTGAGGGACTTATGGGTCGATTTAATCCATCGCTTCCATTCACCAAAGAAGAACTCAGTAGTTGGGGTATTTCTTTTGATTGGGATCGCTTCTGTAAGCCTTACATTCGAACGCACATGATTTATGATATATTCGGCAATCATGCGGAAAATGTCTTCGAAGAGTACTTACATGAGTACGCTCAAAGCTGCTATCAATTTAAAGAGTCATATTCTACTCAAAGGAAATTAAAGGATCATTTTGATGACCGAATCAAAAAAGAAACAGACGCAAAAGATTATTTAATTTGGTTAAGAAATAGTCTCTACAGGCTTCATAGTGATGTGATATTTATGGAAGCTCCTCTTTCAAATGGGGAAGCTTTTAGTCCAAGAATTGCCTTTCATAATACCTATTCTTACCAAGAATTGGATGGCTTTACCAAGGAGCGCTTGAACGAATTATACACACACTTCTTTTACAAAAGGCACAATGACTTTTGGAGAGAAAGTGCGTTGCGAAAATTGCCGATGCTAAAAGAAGCAACTGATATGCTGATATGCGGTGAGGACTTAGGGATGGTTCCTGATAGTGTTCCAGGAGTAATGGATGAACTGCAAATATTGAGTTTGGCAATACAAAGAATGCCTAATGATGATCGAGAGTTTTGGCATCCTTCTAATACACCTTTTATGAGCGTGACGAGCACGGGCAGTCATGATATGTCTACTTTGAGGGAGTGGTGGCAGGAAGATATGGCGGTTACTCAGCGGTTTTTCAATAGTATTTTGAACCAAGGAGGAAAGGCACCTTATTTCTGTGAGCCATGGGTAGCGCGAGATGTATTGAATCAACATTTACATTCCCCTAGTATGTTGGCGATTTTCCCATTGCAAGACTTTCTTGCCATCGATGGTCAGCTGAGAAGAGACAATCCAGAGGAGGAGCGGATTAATGTTCCATCAATTGCACAACATTATTGGAGATATAGGATGCATTTAACAATGGAACAACTATTAGAAGAGGAGGGTTTCAATAGCTATTTGCGTCAACTTGTTGATCAAGGCGGTCGTCAATCTGATTATTAGTCTTCGATTATAAATTGATATTGCTTGATAACTGGCACAATTCTGTCGAAATGCGCAATTAATGTATACCAGATTTGTGTCGGTTTTCGTGCTTTTTGAATCTGAGGAAACTGCCTGTTAATCCTTGTAATTACTTCGGTATACTCAGCACTGTCTAAGTCATATTTTTCACATAGTCGATCTCTTACATTCTTTCGTGCAATATAAACTTGATAGTTTATTGTTTCTTCTGTTTCACGCTCAGCTTCGACAGCCGCTCTTTTTTCCTTTTCATCTTTACTGAAATAAGTGATTGGTCCATTAAGGGTGATACCCGGAGCTAATGGATCGCCAAGTTGCTGGTTTGTACCTCCTGTGGTAATTGAACCTGCTCTATAGTGTTTGGTTTTCCCGGGAATGTTGATTCCTTCCATATGCATTGGGACTCCTTGGTATCGAAAAGGGACTTTGAAATATGGATCTGAGTAAATGGTGATGGAAGGCAGCAAAATGGAATCTCCTACTAGTTCTACTAGAAGGAATTTGTTCAAATGCTCATTGTCAACGATCAATTCTAATTTGCTATAACCCACGTATGAAAATAGCACAGTATCACCCTTTGTTGCAGTGAGTTTAAATTTTCCATTGATATCGCTCACCTTGCCAAGCCCCATTGTTCTATTGTAAACATGGCTAAAGCCAATGTCTTCTTTTTGTGCATTGATCACTTTTCCAGACAAGTCATATTGGGCCTGTATACCATAGGCTAGAAAAAATAGCGGAATAAAAAGGAACTGTTTTATAATCACAAAGCGAATAACGTAAATACTCATTGATCTGATGTTCAAAGTTAACTAGTTTAACCTTTTTTAAGGTTAACAGGCTTTACAACTAAATGGCCAATGAAGTGGGTCTAAACAATTGGAATTCAAAAAAAACCGCATGAAAAATATACTGAGTATTATACTTTGCGCATTGATCACAGGATGTGCGACCGATGAATATGCCCCCTCATTTAATATGACTTCAGTCGAAGGATATCAACCTTTATACTCACAAAGCACTGATTTGGAGATTAGTATATCTGAAGCGATTCCCATCAGTCTTGCTGGTAAAATATACGTGTACGGTGATTTGCTACTCGTCAATGAGGTAGGACAAGGGATTCATGTTTTTGACAATAAGGATAAGTTTAATCCTCAAAAAAAATACTTCATCAATATCCCTGGTAATAGAGATGTCGCGATAAAAGATGGAATCTTGTTCGCGGATAGTTTTACCAACCTGCTAGCCATAAAAATAGCCGCTGATTCTGCTTTTGTAATTAAGCAGATCAACAATGTGACCGCATCGGTAGATGAATTTCCACCAGCGAGAGGAGTCTATTTTGAATGCATCGATGCATCGAAAGGACAAATCGTACGGTGGGATTTAGTCACTCTTGAAAACCCAGAATGTTACAGACCATGAAAAATTTAGTTTTATTAATTTCATTTGTGTTGCTTTTCGGCTGTGCCGATGACAATGATATATCGGTTTCATCAGAAAGTATTGGTATCGGAGGTTCTACAGCGCGATTCACCATTGTGGGTGATCACTTATACATCGTCACAGAAAGTGATATGAAACTTATAGATGTTTCAGATGCCACCAATCCGTCATTTAAGTCCTCCGTGAATATAGGTCGTGATATTGAAACTATATTTCCTTATAAAAATCATCTTTTTATAGGTAGCGCTGGAGGCGTATTTATCTATAACATTGACGATCCTGCTAGTCCAAGTTTTGTCTCTGGGTTTTCTCATAGTTTGGGATGTGACCCAGTCATTGCTAACGACAATTATGCTTATGTTACTGTAAGAGAGGGCACGGCATGTAGAAGAGATATGATTGAGTCAAATAACCTTATCACGCTAGATATCAGCAATATTTCAAACCCGGTTGAAACATCCAACCAATGGATGATCAATCCTCGAGGGCTTACCTTTTTCAAAGGAGAGTTGTATGTTGCTGAAGGAGCTTCCGGTATGAAAAGATTCAACCTAGAAGACCCTGCTCGTCCTGTTTTAGAGAAATTTTATGCAGATATTCCAGCCAATGATATGATTGGGTTGGATGATGTGATGATTATAACTAGGGACGAAGGCATTTTTCAATATGGATGTATTCAGGATTCTATTCAATATTTGAGCACTATTTTATAACGATGATCTATGAGAGTTGGCTTACTTATGGGATGCTTAATTTTCCTTTTTATACCTTCAATAGCGCAGCAAAAAGGCGTATTCGTATCACCTGACAATACCGATACGGTTACTTATCAAAATAACGATTTATTGATAAAGTTCAATGGAGCGGCGCTCCTGTCAGAAAGTTTACAATTCTCTGCTGAGTTTTTTCTCAAACCATCTCGTATAAGTTTGAATACCGATGTTGCCTATTTGTTTAGTTCAAAATATATCGAAAATGAAAACAGGGGATTTTCCGGTTTTGCCATGAGACCGCAAATAAGATATTATGCTAGGCCATCAACTCAAAAAAATGAAAGATGGTATCTTGGATTAAGTGCAAAATATAAGTTTGGTCAATCCTCTGGTGACCAAGCTATCGGGTTAGACTGTGATGGGACAAATAACTGTGACTATTTCCGTCAATATGCAGGTAAGGCTTATGTTCATAGGGTGGACATGCAATTTCACTATGGTGTGCAGATAAGAATATATGATGATTTTTATTTGGAGTCTGACCTTGGATTAGGGTACGGATATGAATCTCAAAATTTCCAAGGTATCGAAGGCCGATTGCTTGATCCTGCTGTGCATATGAATCCTGCTCGCTTAGGCTGGGGAGTGAACGGTAGCATTGCGGTTCGGGTGGTTTTTGTAATTGACGGCAAGATTAAAGTTAAAAGGACTCCTTAACCGGTATTTTTTAAAGTAATCTGTGCATTAAAACCTTTCATTTGATTGGGTAAGCTGCTGAGCCGTGAGCACTCATTGCAAGGAATGAATAGACCTTGTAGTGTATTTAGCGTCTGTCCATAATGTCTGACCTCTTCGTTACGCTCATCTAAAAAATACTCCGCTTCGGCGGACCGATTTCCGAAAGGAACCCATTCCATGGCGGCTGTTCCACGATGGCTGTTCCACGATGGCTGTTCCACGATGGCTGTTCCACGACGGCTGTTCCACGACGGCTTCATTTTTTCTGTCGCAAGCCTCGATCTCGAACATTTTGAATCCGGCTCTTACGCTATAGACAGACTCTCTATAGAAAGGTATATACAATATTGAGAAGGCTATGAAAGATACCCGAGAAAGATCCGTAAAGGTGAGCAGACCATGTAGAGGTTCGGCATGGCTATGCAGTTCAATGAGATGGCTGTGCAGTCCAATGATCGGGAAAAGCAGAACGCTAATAGCATTATGCAAGGCTTATAGACAAACGAGCAGTGTGATTTCAAGCTTTGCAATAGGATAAGCATTCTATTGACTGCCAAATCTCAATTAAAAATCAGTAGTCTTTCCGTAAAGCGGAACCATCATTGATTCATTTTCCATAAGTATGATATTATCCTCGATATCAAAACTTAAAATATTGGCCGAATCATGCTTTAACCAGTTTAAATATTGTTCTGATAGCTTAAATGGATTTTTATCCACTTAAGCTATATGTAGACCTCTTGCAATATCTCGCTAGCTTTATGAAGAAGAAAGTTGGTAATTTGAAGTGTGAAAAATCAAAACAGATAAATCACAAGCCCATTTCTTTAAAACACTATTTATGAAAAAGTTAATTGCCGCTATTTTGGTGTTACTATTATTTATTTCGGTCAAAGGACAGGAAATTTTAGCGCAAAAATATCAGCTTGATTTCACAAAGAATCTTGATACCACATTCGTTGAGGCAAGTTTTTCAGGCAAATTACCAAAAGGCACAATTACATACCAATTTGCAGCGACAGCACCTGGAACATACCAAACAATGAATATTGGGCGATTTATTAGCAGTTTTAAAGCGTTCGACAAAAGAGGAAAAGAAATAGCCATAAATAGGCTTTCTGTAAATCAATTTGAAATTGCAGAGGCCAAGAAATTGGAGAAAATAACGTATAAAGTGGCGGAAACTTTTGATACTCCAGTGGAGGATTATAGTGTTTACCTTATGTGTGGAACGTCAATTGAAGATGACCATGTACTTATGAACGCCCACACGCTTCTTGGATATTTGACTGGATATCAAACTTCGCCAATTCAAGTAAAACCAATAGTTCCTGAAAGTTGGACTACCGGAAGTGCACTGAGTAAGAAGGATGGCTACTTTCAAGCGGTGGATTTTGATGAACTGGTAGACTCTCCAATTTTATCAGGTAAATTGACTGTAGCAGATACGACCATTGCAAATACCAAAGTGGAGATTTTCACTTATTCGCAACATGATTTGATAACCTCAAAAATGTTGCTGAAGGATATGTCTAATATGCTTGGAGCGGCAAAAGAATTTTTGGTGACATTGCCTGTGGATAAATATACTTTTTTGTACTTCTTTGAAGAAGATATGAGCTCAAAAGGAGCCACTGGCGCTTGGGAACATTCGTACAGTTCTGAATACGTATTAACAGAGGGCGAACCTACAAAAGAGTACATGACCAAAGTGACTGATATCGCCTCTCACGAGTTTTTTCATATCGTAACACCACTCAATATTCATAGTGAGATTGTCGCGCAATTTAACTTTGTAACTCCGACACCTTCTGTGCATTTATGGATGTACGAAGGAGTCACGGAATGGGCTTCCAATATTTTGTTATTTAGAGATGGGGTGGTGGCCTTAGAAGACTATATTGGAAACGCAATAGCGACAAAAATTTTAGTAGAAGAAAAATACTTTGATGCTAGTTGGAGCTTAAAGAAACTTTCCAATGAATCATTTAATGCAGAAGGTTCAAAACAGTACGGTAATATTTATTACAAGGGCTCTTTAGTTGCAGGTTTACTAGATATTAAACTTCTTGAATTGTCAAAAGGTAAAGCGGGATTAAGAGAATTATTGCTTTCATTGGTGAAGAAATATGGAAAGGGTAACCCTGTTTCTGAGAAAAACTTTTTTGAAGACATCACGAAGATGACTTATCCTGAAATTGGTGAATTTTTCAACAATTATGTACTCGACAATCAGCCATTGCCGCACAAAGAATATTTAGCTAAAATAGGTTTGATGTTGACAAGAGATGAAGAGGGCAGGCCCAGTGTTTCTAAAATGGAGGAAATGACTGACGAACAAACTTTACTTTTTAACGCTTGGTTGGTGAATATGCCGCTAGAATAAATGGGCTCATTATAATCGATGCAATATTTGTAATTTGCGATATGGATGCAGACTTGTATTTAATAATGGCTTTACTGCCATTAATCCTCATTCCTCCTTTGATTTACTACCGACAAAGAGTATTCAATAAAAAATCAAAATACGTTTCTGCCCAATGTCCGCATTGTATGTCTTATCAAGATATACTGGGTGTTCAAAACTATAGCTGTAAAAAATGCAGTGAACGAATTGAGTTTTATGATGAATTGGGGAACCCACATGTTTCAATGCAAACCTACGCGTGCATTCACTGTGAAAAAGAAAATTTTAAAGGGATACTTACTTGTGTTTCTTGTGGACTGACAAATAAAGCAGGCATCCCTTCATAATTGCTATTCTGACCTTAAAGCATCAACTGGATTGTTGCGCGTATTCTTCCAAACCTGAGAGATGATCGTTGTGGCCGCCATAAGCGCTACTAAAAGGATGGCTGGACCTACGTTACTAAACCCAATAGGCGCATGGCTTGCCATCTCGGATATCCATAAATTATTTGCAATAATGGCGAGAGGGTAGGCAACCAGACTTGTAATCAAAAGCATGATGATAAAGCCCTTGCTCAAAGACCATAAGATGTTTTTAAAATCAGCACCTAGCACTTTTCTAACACCTATTTCTTTCGTGCGGGTTTTCAAATTGAAACTAAGCATGCCTAGAAAGCCAAGTCCTGTAATAGTTAATGCGAGTAAACCGACAAAAGTAAGAATCCCACCAAGGTCATATAAGAACTGATAGAACATGTCCATTTCTTCACTCAGAAAGCCGCCTTTAAATTCTCTTTGTTCATCTAGCAACGTCCATTTTTCCGTTAACCTAGCTTCAACAGATTTTGGGTTTGGGTCTTCAATTTTGAAATACATTAATTCGTATTCCTCGGGATCTACTTTTAACGCTAGGGGTCTTATTCCCTTCATGATAGGCTCCCAATGATAATCTTTAATCACTCCGGATACAACATAGCTAAGGCTATCCTCATCATATAAGAATTTCCCAACAGCATCACGAATGTTTCCCAATCCTAGCACTTCAACGGCCTGTTCGTTTATTAGGAGTTGATTATTTTTATTATTGGTCAGGTTATCGCCGGCAAGCAATTCCAAGTGCATGATATCCAAATAATTTTCATCTACAGAAAAGTTATAAATAGTTACGGGTTCAATTGATTTGTCAAGACTAAAACGTCCTCCATGTGATCGACCAACTGCCGGATTGTGTGAGGTTAAAGATATATTGGAGATGCCCAATACGTCACTAAACTCGGACTTCATTATTTCGTGATCTTTACCTTGTAATTCTATGTAATAAATGTTTTCCTCGTCAAAGCCGTGATCACTTTTCACAAGGAAGTCGCCTTGAGATTTAAGTAAAAAAATGGTGACTAAAAGGAAAATAGATAGGCCGAATTGAAGACTCAACATGGCCTTTTTTGAGGAAAATTTATACCATTTGTTGCTCCCTCCAGGTTTGTCGATTACTCCTTTAAGTGAAGAAATAATGTTGATTTTTGATAAATATAAGGATGGTCCTAGCCCTGTGATTAACCCTAGAAAGAGGGTAAACCCAACAAAAATTATATAGGCAGCACCTGTATCCTCAAGATGAATACCCACTTGATTAAAAATCCATATTTCGTTAAAACTGACAATCAAATACTTATATATTGGAATTGCAGCAAGGAAAGCAATGGAGGCTATGATGACTGATTCTGTCAGGAATTGTAGGATGATTTGACTCTTTTGTGCACCATTTGCTTTCCTAATTCCGATCTCTTTAGCTCTACTTATAGATTTTGCAATGGAAAGATTCGCATAATTGATACTTGCAGTGGTGATAACCACGAGTGCCAAAACAGTGAAAACTATTAGTGCCAATTTAGGTAATGCAAATCCCATTTCATTACCCAAAAGCTTACCGGGGACTATTTCAGTTAATTTTTGGTAATCAAAAATATACTTTGATTTTCCCTCTTTTATTTGGGTGTTTTCATTCCCTACTTTATTAATCATTTCGATCAATTGGTCGGGAGCAGCGCCCTCTCGTAATGTCACATAGTTGTAATTCATCCATTGATTATTCCACCAATTATATTCTTTTGTGATTACTCCTTTTTCAACGAGTAAAGGAATTGTGGACATTGAGCCAAATGCTTCTATGCTTACATGTGTTGGTGTACTGGGTTTTTTAATAATCCCTGTGACTTTATAGCTTCCATGGTCTTTGAACTCGACCAACTGACCCATTGCTGACGATTTAGGAAACAATAATTTCGCTTTTTCTTGAGAAAGTATAAGACTATAAGGCTCCTTTAATGCGGTAGTTGGGTTCCCTTCTAAAAGCTCAAAGGAGAAGACTTTAAAAAAATGCTCATCAGCAAAAACAGACCGTATGTCTATGACTTTATATTCTGAAATCAATTCACCATTAAAGCCAATATTAAGATTGGCTACTACCTCTACATCTGCGTAGTTATCTCTTAACCATTGTCCTATTGGCAGTGGAGAAGTAGCATACCCTGGTTGAAATTCACTCATCTTTCCTTCTTCATAAGAGATGATGCGATAAGTTCTATCGCCTTTTTCATGAAAATTGTCGAAGCTGTAATGGTGGAGAATTAATAATATAATCACCATACAAACAGACATGCTCAAGGCGAGTCCAAAAATGTTAATAGCTGTAAAAGCACGATGCTTAAACATGTTTCGAATGGATATGAGAAAGTAATTCCGGAACATAATCAGTCTTTTTTTGCCTTGATTGTCATGATGAGATAGTAAGCTAAAAAGCCTATACTCACACAAATTGCAAAGATGCCGATGGGCAAAGTTCCGTCATTCATGCTCACGTCAAATTGGTCAATAATGACAAATCCAATTCCTGAACAAAGAACAATGAGTCCCCATTTCAGATTGCTATATATGCTCAATTGTGAATTATCAGCCGTAAGTATTTTCGCTGCATCGTCACCAATGAGTCCCTTTTCTATCATTTTTTTTCTTAAGTAGTAATTGGTAAGCGTTTTAGTTATTTGAAAAGTTACGAGACCTAAAGTGCCAAAGATGGCTATTGGCATGAGTACTTCAGATAAATGTTCCATTTTACGATTGTTTAAGTTTGTCGCTCTATTAGACAATCAACCCATATCAAAATGTTGCAGGTTAGTTGAAAAAAAAATAATTTTCGATCTGCAACATTCAAAAGGAGTATGTTGTCCTACAATATTGAATGACAGATAGGGAACTTGTGAAGAAGGTGATAGCTGGTGAGAAATTGGCTAGCGTAGCGTTGATACAAAAACATCAACGTCTAGTCGTACATATCGTCGGTAGATTGATTGATCGCAAAGAAGAACTTGAAGAAGTATGTCAAGATATTTTCATAAAAGTCTTGGACAAACTGTCGACATTTAATTTTGACTCCAAACTTTCTACTTGGATTGCGACTATAGCGTTTAGGCATTCTGCGAATCATTTGAAGAAACTTAATAGAGCTGTAAAAGTGGAAGATTTAGAGAATGTCAATTATCAAATTGGCGTGGACGATAAAGGGTATGAAAAAGAAGATTTCGCTTCCTTTATTCATAGTCTCATTGCACAAATGCCAGAACATTATCGCGTCATTTTAACCCTGTATCATTTAGATGGATTTTCCTACCCTGAAATAGTAGAAGTCACAGGATTGCCTGAAGGAACGGTAAAAAATTATTTGTTCAGGGCACGAAAGAAGTTGAAAGAAATATGTGAGCCCTTGCTGGGCAAGGAGATACACTTAGATTAAAATTTAAAAATGATGAAACAAGATTTAGATAAAATGATCGATAAGGCATTGAAAACGGAGTTTGAGTTTTCAATGTCAACAGACTTTGCTTTAAAAGTTGTGAGAAATATGGAAACAATTTCTGCAGTGTCAGATCGACGTTTCAACTGGTTGATTGGTTCCATTTTCTCATTAACCTTTATTGTTGGCCTCATTACGATGATGATATTATCAGAGGAAAAAAGCCTTTTGATGATCAAAAGCTACCTATCGTGGATTATAATTATACCATTAACAGTTGTTATCATACAATATTTAGATAAGAAGCTAATAAAGCAGAAACTTCATGCCTAGCCAAATTTTTTATTATAATCAACAATCGCTTTTTCAACAATCTGCATGGCAGTTTCTCTGTTTTGAAAATCTTCAATGACGACTTCCTTGTTTTCAAGCTTTTTATAGTCTTCGAAAAAATTTCTTAATTCTTTGACAAAGTGCGGGCCGAGTTCAGAAATATCATTGAGGTGATTGACACTCATATCGCCATTAGCAACAGCAATTATTTTATCATCTTTTTCGCCCTGATCTAACATCTGCATTACGCCAATAACTTTTGCGGGGACAATACACAATGGATCAACGACTATTTGTGTCAAGACAAGTATATCAAGAGGATCGCCATCATCACAATACGTTCTCGGAATGAATCCGTAATTAGCAGGGTAATACATGGATGAATAGATCACCCTATCAAGTATCAATAAACCAGAATCCTTGTCCAGCTCATATTTGGCTCTGCTACCTTTTGGGATTTCTATAATACCATTTACTATTGCTGGTGAGCTAGTGCCAATGCGGACATTATGCCATGGGTTCATCATAATTCAAAGAGTGTGTTTAGTTCTAATTGCAAAAAGTTAATAAAATCTGCACCGGATCGTGCTACTAAATATGGAAAAGCCCGATAATCTTCTCGAATAACATTATCCTTTTTGATACCGGCAAAGCCTCTTGAATCCAAGCAGATGTAAGCGTAGTTACCCAGTTTGTAACCTAAGATGCCTTTTTTCCTGTCGGGCAGTGGGTGCGGGCCATATATTTCTAAGGAGAGACTTTTAAAGGTCATTGCATAATTAAAATATTCAGAAACGAGCTGAATCGTCATCATGCCATCTAATTTTAATGCTTCGCTCAGTTCGGCGATTATATTAAGGATTTCCTGATTTTTCCCTTCTTCGATATTGCTGCTGATGTATTTAATGCCTGAAGGAGTATTAATAGAGTTGTATTTGTTAAGAACATTTTGAACGCCAATTTTCTTATTAACAATTAATTGTATCCTTGATGCAGCATCTTCATAAGCATCTTTTTGACCTTCGGTCGTTAGGAATTCTGACGGGGTTAGCAATTGTATTCCTTTTCTTTTCAAAGAGTCTTTTAATGGACCAATCGAACTATTGTAAATGGTTTGAATGATCGTATTGCCTTCGTATTTATGTTTGTACACGAGATGGGCTTTTTCCTTTTTATAATTTATTTCAAATAAGAAAAAAGAGAGTAGTCCGATTTTTTTTAGGGGGATATCATCATTGGTTATCTTCCCCTTACTGTAAGCTCGAGAAAAGTCATCGGTGATATCAGAACCAATAAAAGTATCTTTAAAAAATTCTTCATCCTCTTGAATGGCATATTCGTACAATGATTTTTGCGCAGTACTTGCGAAAACGAAAACGATAAAAAGTAGCGTAAAAAAGGACTTCATTGAACTGAGGTAAATGATGACTAATTGTAAAGTTATGAGGATTCTTTATAGTCCATTAAGTGTGGGTTTAATTTTTTCAGTCCAAATCTTATATCCCTTATCATTCATATGAAGATCATCTTCGATGAACAGCGTAGGATTCGGTTGGCCATTTTCTCCTAGCATCGCTCTCCAAACATCGATAAACGCTACATCATCTGTTTCAACGCAATATTCTTTCAGGTACATGTTAAATCGCAGGTAAGAAGGTTTTTTCTCCCATCTTGAAATGCTAGGTTTAGCAGAAACCAAGAAGATTTTAAGATCTGGAATTTGACCTTTAATCAGTTTTATCATCTGAGAAGCTTGATAGACTATTTGCTCAGGATTTTTTCCATCCGCCAGGTCATTATCACCTTCATAAATATACAATGCTCTGGGATTCAAATCCAATATCAAAGGATCAAGAAAATAAATGAGATCGCTAAAATGACTCCCGCCAAACCCATTGTTGATGATTAGCTCATTGTCTAAATCTTTTTGAATGGTCGTCCAAAATCTAAAACTGGAGCTGCCTACAAAAACAATCGGACGGTCTTGTTTCTTTGCGCCGTTTTTGAGAATAAGTTGGTCGATTTCAGATTGAAACCTTAGCGGATCTTGTGCACTGATTGTGAAAGCCAGAAAAAATGAAAAAAGGGTGAGGAAGGAAATTTTCATAATCGTACAATCAGTTATTGTTGAGGGTGCTTTCAAATTGTCTTGAAATGGTAATGACTAGTTTGACACATATTAAATTTAATTACTTATAATCATAGAATCTATGCTGCGCTTGGTATTTTTATACTCAGATTTATCAAAATCCCTGAAAATGGGTAGCTAAGCGATTAAAATTACGAGAGATTAAGTGGGTATCCTCCAAATTTCTACAACAACCGCTCCTCAAGTTGCCTACCGTTTGGCTTAGCTACAATTCGAACATGGCCTTGAATACACCGAGCTTGCAATGCGCCCTGGCAAACAAATGTTTTGATATACAGCTGGACAAAAAGAAGCAAAGACTTGCGTCTTAGGTCAGTGATGATAAGGTGAAATTTTAAAACGAGAATTAGTATACCTAATTGATGTTAGGATTGTGAAAAAAAACCAATTGAGAAACCGACGTTTTGAATAAAAGCTCCTAGGTCAGCGAGGAAATTGTTGTTAAAAAAGTGCTTTGCTTCTCACTCAATGAAATCTTTTCGATTTTTGTTTAGTCATTGACAGGTATACAAGAGAAGGGAAAAGGATGACTGAATTTTAGGTAAATAAAAAGCATAAAAACTGATCAGATAATAAAGTACTTAGTGCTTTTGATATTTCGTGTGAGGTAGCAGAAGGAATTGTGCTCTTTGATGTTCGCTCAGATTTCCCTTTGGAAGGTTTAACTCAGCATGAAGCACATTTAGTGAGCGGTCAAGGTTGGTGCTTTATGAAGTCACTAGCGAAAAGAAGCTTTATATTCTGACCATTTTGATCTACTGAAGCATGCTTGCCTACAATTGAATATAGTAAATACCCATTGTCTTTCTATCAAATCTTTAAACTCGTATTCGAGCTATCAGATGTCTTTACTTATAGATTAAGAAAGGGTGATGATGACTTTTGACCTTCAAAAAATAAGGGGAGAGGTAGAGCGAGTATCCTAAATTGTTTTCTGGATTATCATTAAGTTATTCATTCATATCTCCTTATTTATTTCATTTATTCTTTGATTTTACGTTTAGTCAATTTGATTAACAGCATGTTCGATTTCTACCGCCTTTGCTACTCCACTTTTTCGCCACATTACTTTCCCACTTTTAAAAACAATCAACGTAGGGATACTTCGGATATCATATTTGGCTGCTGCTTTCTTGTTTTTGTCGACATCCACTTTCAAAATATGTACCTTTTTACCAAGCTTCTTTTTTACATCAGCTAAGATTGGAGGCATCATTTTACATGGGCCGCACCAGTCAGCATAAAAGTCTACTACAACTGGTGTATTTTGATTGATAAGATCATGGAAGTTTGCCATTTTGCTTGTGTTATTTGCTTGTTGTTTTGGCAAACATAATCAACTCAGAAAAAGTTGCTTCAATATTTACCATCAGTAATTTTTTTAAGACTTTGGATATCTAGCAAATATTCGTAGACCCAGCAGTGAAAAGGATCACCACCAACCATATAAACCAATCTTGAGTTGCGTCTATATTCGGGGTGCTCGGTGACAGTAGGTAATGCCCGCTCATATCTGTCAAGTATAACTAGATCGCTGAGATCATTAATCTCAAGAATTTCACCATAAACGATGTTTTCTTTCTTTCCTGTAAAGACAACTCCAGGATAATCATCCACCTCGTAAAGTAATCCTCGGTATGTACCGGATCCCAATGAGCGAAAATTAAATGTTGGTGCTTTTTTTATCTTCTGATATTTCGATTGAAGATAGCCGTAAGTGAAAAGATATGAATTCAATGAATGATCTTTTATTTTTTTGAAGTCTTAGATTCTTGTATTGCTGCTTAAATATGTGCCTTCGCTTCGGTCATCCTAGCTAATTCTTTATTCGCTACGCTTGACTGCTGCTCGGTAATATTTTGTGCATCAAGCGCTTGCCGTTGTGAACTTTCTGCCAAGTCAATGGCTTGGTTGGTTAAAGGCTCAAGTTGATTTTTCTTTTGTAGTTGATGGATTCCAATTCCTAAAAGCAAAATAAGCAAAATTGAATAACCGCTGTGAAGTTTCTTTTTCATTTGTTTAGACATTCTCTCAACTCTTCAGCACTATCTGTCTGATACCTAACGGAAATTACAGCATTTCGCTAGGCAAGTTCTACATGTTTTAGCGCATTGTCTGCACTTGCTTCTTCTTGTTCTATTAATCCTTTCGTGCGCTCATTCAATTGCTGATTTAAGTCTTGGGTTTGTTGATTTATAGAAGCTTAATTATATACCAAACCAAGACTTACCAAAATGACAAATGAGTAGAAAAATTATCCGTCTTCATTACCTTGAGCGCTTGCTCAGAGGTTCTTGAATAACTATCAACTGGACGGTTGCCTTTTCTTCTAGGCTAACTGTCCACGACAATAATAATTAATAATTGGAAAACGAAGACAAAAATTATTCTCATGATAATTTTTACGACTTTTTTCATCGGTCTCCACATTTTTTTAATGCTAAAGTAAGCTGCTCGGCTTCAGCTGCAAATTTTATTGCGCGACTTGCTTCTTGATTGACTAGGTCCACCATTTTTTCAGCTCTTAAAATGGCATTTTCAGCCGCTAATCTTGATTTTTGGCTTTCCGCTGATTTGATATTCGCGAAAATAAATGTGAACGTTATTATCATAAGGTAAATGATATGAACCAAGTATTTTTTCATTTTCTTGCAGTTTAGGAATCAAAAATAATGAATTACACAGAACTACTCGGGTACTTTGCTGCTTTTTGTACAACGATCGCTTTTTTACCACAAGCCATAAAAGTGTATAGTACCAAATCAGCCAAAGACCTATCTCTACCAATGTTTTTGCTGTTTGTAATAGGCCTTTCTTGCTGGCTTATTTATGGTCTTATTATTGGAAACGCTCCCATGATTTATGCGAATGCTGCAACACTAATTTTTGCTTTATTTATTCTTTATTATAAAATTTTTCATGGTTAGTGAAATAAAAGTGTAGAAAAGAAGACTAAACATATAAATAACCGAATAGGTGAAATAGCTGCATTTAAGAAATTGAAAGCGATTTCAAGAACCTTGTTATAAAAGTGTCTGGCAGAATCAATATAATAAATCATGGCTAATCACAGTCAAATCATTAATACGCTGAAAGTAGATGAGTTCGGAAACTGATCAATTGGATATAAATTCCATTGTAAAGGAGCATGGAGCGTTGATTAAAAGATTATGCAAGGCTTATATCGGCAATGGGGAGGATTTAGAGGACCTATATCAGGAAGTATTGATAAATATTTGGTCTTCTATTAAATCATTTAGAAATCAATCGAAGCTTTCGACTTGGATTTATCGCGTTACGGTCAACACGGCAATTACATTTAGAAAAAAAAGGGATAGAAAATCTCGCCTTGAAAAAGAAATCCATCCAGAAGATTTAATTGGGAATGACCCGCTGGATAAGTCTTTGAAATTAGAAATGGAAACTAAAATCTCTCGACTTCAAAAAGCAATTGACTGTCTGGAAAATATAGATAAACTAATTATTGGCTTGGTGTTGGAGTCGGTCAGCTACAAAGAAATAGCTGAAGTTATTGGTAAGGATGTCAATTTTGTTGGCGTAAAAATTACGAGAATCAAGTCCAAGCTTCAAAAACTGATGTCAAATCAAAACCCTCACATATCATGAAGGAAGAAAAAGTAGCGCTATCGGATTTGCAAAATATCTGGCAAGCACAGAAGCTAGCAACTGTTACAGGACTGCAGGAGGGAACCATTTTGCATAAAAATATTAAAGCTCTAAGAACAAGGATGGTCAAAAGCAACCTTTTTGCCACGGCTAGTTTAATGCTTGCATTTTCAGCAATAGTTTACATTTTTATTGAGTTTGAAGATAAAAACCTAAGATTTGTATGGTCGATTATTGCCATACTTTTCATAATTATTGTTGTGTCAACAGTTATATGGTTGCGACTACCGTCAAAATACACTATCGGAAATGAGGATACTTTAACATTTATCAATAAGCAGATCAATCATCTTAGCCGCACTAAATTAATGATCAGAATGAGTCCTTTTTATTCGCTCCTACTAGGTGTGCTGCTCAATGTCTATTTCACAAGTATCACAGATGATTGGGAATTTATCTTTTATGTATCAAATCTGACATGGCTTTATTTGATCATTGTCACTGTCTTTAGCTATGATTTCAAGATAAAAAAGTATGACAAAGAAGTTCAACCAATAATTAATCAATTAAAAAAAATTTCCCATGATTTGCGTTAAAGGCTCATAGGTTGAGTACAATCGTTTGCATTCTTATTTATATGTATTTTAGGGAATAAAGTAGTCTAGCTAGTTTTAGAGAAACTTATAGAGTTTATTTTAAGCTTCAAATAGGAGTGATATATTTGGATTTAGCTCAACACACAAACGATGGCAAAAAAAATTGCAATAGGTATCGATATAGGAGGCACCCTCACGAAAGTTGGATTAGTTGACCGTGAAGGAAACCTTCATGGACATACAGATTTTTCCACTGTAGAAAAGAAAAATTTCCGAGACTATCTTCAAAAAATCAAAACGACTGTCGATGGCCTTGAAGCCAAGATTGGTTTTGAATATGAAATTGTTGGTTTAGGAGTAGGCGCTCCTAACGCTAATTATTATCGAGGAACAATTGAATATGCTGCTAATTTGATGTGGAAAGGCGTGGTACCATTGGTTGCAGATCTGAAAAAGCATTATGATTTACCTATTCATATCACTAATGATGCGAGTGCAGCTGCTATTGGTGAAATGATCTATGGTGAAGCTGCTGATATGAAGGACTTTATGGTCATTACCTTAGGTACGGGGCTAGGAAGTGGTATTGTTGCAAATGGACAATTGATCTATGGCTTTGATTCGCAGGCCGGAGAGCTAGGACATATCGTCATCGATAGAAATGGGCGTTGGACTGGACTAGGAAGAAGAGGGGGTCTAGAGGCTTATGTGTCATCAACAGGTCTTAAAAGAACAGTATTTCACCTTTTGTGTGATTCAATGGAGGACAGTGTTTTACGTGACTATTCGTACAACGACCTGCATGGTGAGATTATAACAAGAGCCGCAGAACAAGGCGATTCTATCGCGCAGCAGGCGTTTGAAATGACTGGAAACATTTTAGGTCAACAATTAGCTAATTTTACCACCTTTAGTCATCCAGAAGCGTATTTTCTTTTAGGAGGCCTTGCCAAAGCGGGTAAGTGGATTTTTGAGCCTACTCAAAGAGCCCTAGAAGATAATTTATTACCTTTTTATAAGGGTAAAGTCAAGTTGTTGCCTTCAGGTATGATAGATAAAAATGCTGCTATTCTGGGAGCTGCGGCATTGGTATGGAACAATGAAAGTTAAAAAATCATAATTTCAACTAAAATAGCTACCCCTGACAAAAAAAGTTACGTTGAGTAAAATCAATGTTCTTTATATTTCGTTAGTCTAAATAAAATCATATGAATAAGTCGAAGTTGGTTGTAGTAGTGATGTTGCTTTTGGTTGGGTTAATGGGTACGTCTACCGCTACCGCTCAAAATGTTGATTCTCTTTTGACACTTGAGCCAGCAAAAGAGCATGCAAGTCAAACTTTTGTAATTGTAAACCTTCTCAATCGGTATCATTATAGGAAAACACAATTGAATGATTCATTGTCTTCTGTGATTTTTAATAATTATTTCGAATCTCTCGATCAGAACAAGTCTTACTTTTTAAAGTCAGATTACGATTACTTCGAAAAATACCGATTCACACTGGATGAGTCTTTGCCTCAAGGGAATCTTGATTTTGCCTACCAACTCTTTAGTATTTACAGAGAAAGATCATTGCAAAGACTAGCGTATGTTGATGAATTATTAAAAACGGAGTTTGATTTCACCCAAGACGAATACTTGGATACAGACAGAGAGGACTTACTATGGGCGCAAACCCGCGAAGAGCTCAACGAAATTTGGAGAAAAATTATCAAGAACCAAGCGCTTAGTTATAAGCTAGCGGGAAAAGAATGGGAGGATATAGCAAAGTCTTTGAATAAAAGATACGCTAGAGTAAGCCGAGCTATTTATCAATACAATAGTGAAGATGTTTACCAGGCATATATGAATTCATTTACGAGTGCCTATGACCCTCACACCGATTATTTTTCCCCCATCGCCAAAGCAAATTTTCAAATAGATATGAGTCATTCCTTGGAGGGAATCGGTGCTCGATTGACACAGCAGCTAGATTTAACCAAAGTCGCTGATATTATTCCTGGAGGTCCAGCTTACCGAAGCAAAGAGCTAATGAAAGATGATAAAATCATTGGAGTAGCTCAAGGCGAAAGTGGTGAGTTTATAGATGTAATTGGTTGGAGACTTGATGATGTCGTTCAAAAAATAAGGGGGCCAAAAGGCACGACTGTTCGGTTACAAATTCTTAAAGGGAATGATGATTTGGGATCCGCACCAGATACGGTCATTCTGGTGAGAGATAAGATTAAACTAGAAGAATCTACGGCCAAAAGTGAAGTTTTATCTATTTCAGAAGGAAAAAAAACCTATCAATTAGGTGTTATATCCATACCTAACTTTTATATCGATTTCGAAGAAATGAATAAGGGCGTGAAAGACTATACCAGCACGACCAGAGATGTAAAAAAACTTATTACTGAGCTACAAACCAAAAAAGTAGATGGAATTATGATTGATCTGCGATACAATGGAGGAGGTTCTTTACAAGAGGCTATTGAGCTTACGGGGCTATTCATTCCTAAGGGACCGGTTGTTCAAGTTAGAAATACTGACCAGTCCATAGATATTATGGAAGATGAAGATGGTGGTAATGTATTTTATGATGGACCACTAGCCGTTCTTACTAATAGATATAGTGCGTCTGCTTCTGAAATTTTTTCAGGTGCTATCCAGGATTATAAAAGAGGAATTGTCTTAGGTGAAAACACCTTTGGTAAAGGGACTGTTCAAAACTTGATTGATATCGGTCGATATATGAGACAAAATGATGTTGAGTTAGGTCAGATAAAAATGACATTGGCCAAGTTTTATAGGGTAACAGGCAGCAGTACACAGATCGTAGGAGTAGCGCCAGATATCGCATTTCCTACACCTTTCCAAGATGAACCTTTTGGAGAGGGTAGTAGACCAAACGCACTTCCGTGGGACGAGATATTAGGTTCTCAATTTGTTCCTACAAACACGATATCGAAAGATCAAATAGCTAAGTTGAATAGTGTCTATAAAAAGCATTTATTAGAAGATGATGATTTGAAAAATCTTGTTGAGAAAGTAGATAAAACGAAAGCTCAATTGAAAGAAAAGTCTATTTCACTAAACCTTGATCAAAGAAAAACAGAGCAGTCCAAGGATAATGAAGAAGTAGAGGATAACCTAAACACTACCATTGAGAGCAATGAAGTAGTAATTGAAGATGATTCGGCTAAAAAGCTATCAGAAGATCCATATTTGAAAGAAGGATTAAAATTATTGGCTGAATTATCGAAAAATAAGATAGGCTAAAGATCCTTACTGCTGTCAAGCCATCTCTAGAATGAAAAAGCCTAAAATGTCCATATCTGATAGTTTTACATTTTGTAGCGGACTTCATTCGCTCTAGAGGTAATCGCTGAACAAAAATTTGCAGTACGAGATATTAAAAATTTTACTGTTAATGAAGTGTTTTGTTAATGAAGTGTTTTGTGATGTTAAAATTGAAGCTGAATCAAAATTTATATCTGAAGGATATAATACCGGTAATTTTTAATTTAAGACCGACTTAAAGAGCGACGAGATAATCATTGACGTGGAATAAATTCACGGAGAGGTTGAACACAATCATGTAAGTCTGAGAGGACTATTCAATCGCTACCAATGACTGAAGGCAACTTGAAGAAGAGCGCTTGTGATTTATGTAAGAGGAATCGATTCAAATGTACACACGATAAAATTGATTTTTGGAGACATTGAATTGACAATCGCAAAGCCTATTCAACTGTTGGTCCCAACTTTGGTGAAATCCTTATTAGTGGTCTTCACGGGTGTTACAATATTAACAAGCGGAGATCATCTTATAAAAAGGATAGAAGGAAACATTGAATGTGGGTCTACTTCTGGAAACCTAGCGTTTGTCAGTATCAATGGTAAAATTGAAGCAAATGCTAGATCTGGGGATATGGATATGGATGAGGTTGAAGGTGACTTGAGCTTGAGGAGCACCTCAGGGGAAATTCAAGGATCTGCTATCATGACTAGAACGTTCGCAAACCTTTGAGGAAATTAAGGGATATTGAAAAAATATTTATAAATGAAGCTGCGAACTTGAGTTTTGACTTGAATTCTAATTCCGGAGAAATAGAAGTAAAAGGATTAAAAAGAAGGAAAAAGCATCAAATTCAGGAAGGTAAAATTCTTAGAACTTCCGTGATGACCAGCGGGAATCAAGTATTCCAATAATAATATAGGTTTAAAACCAATTTTCAGGGGCTATTTAGGCGTTACCTTTTGTTTTTAAGCTCAATTAGTTTTTTAGACTCAATTAGTTCATTTTTGTTGGCAACCTAAACATAAAACCAACTAAATGGAAGAACCGTACATTAGCCCCGAAACTCGACTCAACGAGTTAACCTTAAGATCAATCATCATTGGCGCCATACTTTCTATTGTTTTAGGCGCTGCAAACGCATACTTTGGATTATTCTCCGGCTTAACAGTTTCTGCTTCAATACCTGCTGCTGTTGTCTCGATGGCCATTTTAAAAGCCTTTAAAAATTCTAACATACTCGAAAATAATATGGTTCAAACGGCTGCTTCAGCTGGTGAGTCATTAGCCGCTGGTGTGATCTTTACTATTCCTGCTTTAGTTATTATGGGATATTGGGAAAAGTTCAACTACATAGAGACTACATTAATATCTATTTGCGGAGGAGTTCTTGGCGTATTGTTTACTATTCCTTTGCGAAATGCACTGATAGTAAAAGAAAAATTAATGTTCCCTGAGGGAGTTGCTACTGCAGAAGTATTAAAAACAGGAACTAAGGGTGGTGATAGTGTAAAGTTCTTAGTTTTCGGAAGTTTGATTGGGGCAATTTTCAAATTTGGTAGTGAAGCTTTAAACCTCTGGCATGGTGTATTTGAAAAAGCTGCTTTATTTAATCAAAAAATATATCTCTATTTTAGTTTAAACCTGTCACCCGCATTAGTAGCCGTTGGATATATCGTTGGTCTAAATATTTCATTTTTAGTATTCCTTGGAGGCTGCATTAGTTGGTACTTGGGGATTCCAATATATATATTAATAAATGGTGCGCCGGAAGCGGCGACTGCTGCTGATATTGGAGGTTCAATATGGTCGAATCAAATACGATATCTTGGTGTTGGAGCTATGATTGTTGGTGGTCTCTGGGCATTATTAAGTTTGAGATCAGCCTTGTCTACCGCCTTTACTTCAGGAGTAGCAGCCTTTAAAGAAGGTTCGAAAAATTTAGAGAATACGCTTAGAACGGAGCTAGACACACCCATGTCTTGGGTGTTAATAGGGATTGGAGTGCTAGTAGTACCCATATTCTTTATCTATTTAACAATAATCGAACATGTAGCTCTTTCGCTTTTTATGGCGTTAATGATGGTTGTAGCGGGATTTTTATTCTCTGCTGTTGCCGGATATATGGCTGGTTTGGTTGGTAGTTCAAATAATCCAATTTCAGGTGTAACTATTGCCACAATCCTTACTACAGCACTTTTGTTATTACTTTTCATGGGTACTTCTGATCCAGGAAGAGGAGCAGCCGGAGCAATTTTAGTTGGTGCGGTGGTTTGCTGTGCGGCGGCAATTGCTGGCGATAACATGCAAGACCTCAAGGCAGGACATATACTTGGTGCTACGCCAAGAAATCAGCAAATAATGCAAATGATTGGTGTATTGGCTGGAGCTCTTTTAATAGCTCCCGTTTTAAATTTATTGCTAGAGTCTAAAGGCTTAGGAACTCCAACAGCGGAACACCCAAATCCATTGTCTGCTCCGCAGGCAACATTGATGATGAGTGTGGCAACCGGAATATTCGGTGGCAAGTTACCATGGACGATTATTTCCATTGGTGGTGGTATTGGGGTTGTCGTAATCTTGATTGATGAATACTTGAAAAAGATTGGTTCTGATTTTAAAATGCCTGTTTTAGCCGTTGCTGTAGGTCTTTATTTGCCATTTGAATTGGACGCTTCAATATTTGTTGGTGGTGTAATTGCATGGATGCTGGCTAAAAGTTTTAGCACTAACAATATTGGTAAAGAGGCGATTGGTAAAGCGTCAAATGCTGGACTATTGATAGCGTCAGGTCTAATTACTGGTGAAGCTTTGATGGGTATTCTTATTGCCTTGCTAGCAACATTTGGACTTAATATTGCCATTAGTGATGAGCCAATCGGTGGGAGTTTATTAGGATTGGGTCTACTTATTTTGATTTTGGTTTATTTGTACCGTGCGGTACTTGGTGTAAGTAAAAAAAGCTAGTGTCAAAAACAGAACAATTTAGTAACCGCTGGGGGATTATACTTGCATCCTTGGGCATGGCCATAGGAGCAGGAAACCTATGGAGGTTTCCTCGACTCGCTGGTCAATATGGGGGTAGTTTCATCTTATTATGGATTCTTTTTCTATTTGTTTGGTCTGTACCATTGTTGTTAGCAGAGTTTTCGATTGGTAAAAAGTACAAAAAGGGGGTCATTGGTTCCTTTGGAATGCTGGTAGGAAAGAACTTAACATGGATGGGTTTTTTTATTACAGTATGTACTCTTGGTATCGCTTTTTATTATTCAGTCGTTACCGCTTGGTCATTAGAGTATTTGTGGCTTTCTGTGACGAGCTTTTACCAAGAAATGGTCTCAGACGTATCATTGAGTCAAAAGCTTAGTACCAATGACGACTACTTAGCTAATCAATGGAATAACATCGCTAATAACAATATATCGACAGTAATCACTTATGTCGTTGTTGTATTCGGTGGCGTCTTTGTGGTTTCAAGAGGAATAAAATCGGGTTTAGAAAAAGCCAATAAAATACTCATTCCTAGCTTATTTGTACTCTTAGTTATCGTCGCTGCGGCGGCATTATCTATGGATAATGGCATAAAAGGCCTTGAATACATGTTTGTTATTGATTGGGATAATTTTAGCAATCCAACTATCTGGATAGAAGCGCTCTCACAATCCGCTTGGTCGACGGGCGCTGGTTGGGGGTTGATGATTACACTTTCTTCACACGCTCGGGACAAAGAAGATGTAACGTTAAATACGTTTGTAGGCGCATTTGGGAACAACACAGCTTCCATTCTCTCTGGTATGGCTATACTACCAGCAGTCTTTGCTCTGTCGGCAACCGATTCAGAAGCATTGTCTTTTCTACAGTCGGGTAGTCAAGCTCTGACTTTTACCATCATACCTCGGCTTTTTGCCGAAATTCCTGGAGGGGGAATAATGACCATTGTCTTTTTTCTAGCCTTAAGTATTGCGGCATTCAGTTCGTTTCTTCCTATGTTGGAACTGTTTCGGAGCAACGCAACCAACTTGTCGAAGAATAATAAGTTGATTATTGTTGTCATGATCATCGTTTTCATCCTGTTCGGTTTGCCGTCAGCTTATTCTTTAGATTTTTTCTCAAATCAAGATTGGGTTTGGGGATTGGGACTGATTGTAAGTGGTATTTTTATTGCCATAGGTACAAGTGTTTATGGGCCTGACAAGTTTAAAAGAGAATTGATAGATCAGGATTCAGACTTTACAGTTGCTAATTGGTATTTTAAATATTCCATATACTTGATCATTGGTATGGGTCTTTTCATTATCTATTGGTGGTTAGCACAAGGATACAGCGACAATACTTGGTTTTCTGAAGAGGGTTATTGGAATGTTTTTGATGTGTATAGCAATGCTAGTGTAATTACACAATGGGTTTTTGTGATTCTTCTTGGTCTAATTTTAAATAAATTATTGTTCAATAAATTTTGTAAGGAAGTATGAGTTTAACTGGAATAATAAGTATGGCCTTAATCTTAACCATAGTCGTCGGTGGGTTTCTCTTTTTTCTATCAAAAGCGATTAAAAACGAAAGTAATAAATGAAAAAAATTGATGCTTTAAACCAAGTAGCGGAGTTTCACAAGACCTTTCATCATCCTATTTTGGACAGTCCACAAATACCTGATGAAAAGAGAAGCGCATTGAGAGTATCACTAATAGCTGAAGAATTAGAAGAGCTAGCACAAGCGATTAAAGAAAATGATTTAGTCGAGGTAGCAGATGCGCTTTGTGATATACAATATGTGCTCTCAGGGGCTGTGTTGGAGTTTGGTTTAGGTGATAAGTTCGTTTCCCTTTTTGAAGAAGTACAGCGCTCTAATATGAGTAAAGCATGCAGCAATGAAGAGGAGGCCAAGAAAACGGTGGAACATTATTGGACTTCTAAAAATGTAGAAGCCTATTACACAAAGGAAGGAGATAAGTACTTGGTATTTAGGAAAGCGGATGAAAAGACATTAAAGTCAATTAATTACTCTCCAGCAGACCTGAAGAGCATTCTTAATAAATAGGTTTATTTGCTAATTCGGACCAAATAAATTTTCGCATCTTTATCATATTCATCGGCAGGCACCATGATGTCATTGGACCTCATAACGAAGCGATCATTGTCTGTCTGGATGTGTTCGGAATCCTCAATGAATAACTCTCCGTCCTTTGTGATGTACCATTCCGAATATTCTAATTCTTTTTCTCCAAATGCATTAACTAAAATTTCAACTTTGCCGCCTTTTTGAAAATTGAGATAAATATCGATTTCTTCAATGATACTATCTACAAACCCTGATACAGAGGTTAAAACTATCTTTCCTATGATGTTATCTTGTTCGTCGAGTTCGTCTTTCGCCTCCTGAATGGCTTCATCTACATCAATGTTTAGCTTCCAAGTTCCAATGATGTCTGATTCCTTAATTTTCTTTTGGGCTTGAACATCATAATTAAAGAGCAATAGGATGAGTAGTGTGAGTAGTATAAAGTAGTTTTTCATGTTATTGTGTATTACAAGGTACTGCATAATGTATAATACTGATTTAATTAAATTAAGTTTCATTAGCCATCTGTTTTGTTAGTTTTGCAGACGAGAAATTATATGGAATATGTTTGATAATTTAAGTGTAAAACTAGACAGGGCCTTTAAGACCCTAAAGGGACAAGGAAGTATTACGGAGATTAACGTCGCGAGTACTATTAAAGAGATAAGAAGAGCTTTAATAGATGCTGATGTTAATTTTAAAGTAGCCAAGGATGTCACGGATACAATTAAAGAAGAGGCTTTAGGGCGAGATGTACTTATCTCAGTTTCACCGGGACAGCTTCTAACTAAAATTGTTTCTGAGGAATTGACAAAGTTAATGGGAGAGACAAATGTCCCATTAAATAACGCCGGAGCACCTAATGTTATTTTAATTTCGGGACTTCAAGGGTCAGGTAAGACTACTTTTTGCGGGAAGCTTGCTCATAAATTCAAGAAAGAAGGGCGCACAGTATTGCTAGCTGCCTGTGATGTTTATCGTCCTGCCGCTATAGATCAGCTGAAAGTATTGGGCGAACAGATAGGTGTGGAGGTGTACTCTGAGCCTGATGAAAAAGATCCTATTAAAATTGCGTATAATGCCGTAAAATATGCCAAGGATAAGGGCAAGAAATCGGTTATTATAGATACTGCCGGACGATTGGCAGTTGATGAGCTAATGATGAATGAAATTGAGGCGATTAAGAATAAAATTAATCCTGCTGAGACCTTATTTGTTGTAGACTCTATGACTGGTCAGGATGCTGTCAACACTGCTAAAACATTCAATGAGAGATTGAACTTTGATGGCGTAGTACTAACTAAACTAGATGGAGATACGCGTGGTGGAGCTGCATTGTCGATTCGAAAGGAAGTTGAAAAACCTATCAAGTTTATAAGTACAGGTGAAAAGATGGATGCTATTGATTTATTCTATCCGGATAGAATGGCCAATAGAATTTTAGGAATGGGTGATGTTCTAACATTAGTGGAGCGCGCACAGGAAAATTTTGATGAAGAAGAGGCACGACGCATAAATAAGAAAATCAAGAAAAATCAATTTGGTTTTGACGATTTTCTAACCCAGATGGAGCAGATCAAAAAAATGGGTAATATCAAGGATTTGCTAGGCATGATTCCAGGAATGGGAAAAGCAATCAAAGATGTAGATATAGATGACGACTCGTTAAAGCCCATTGAAGCCATTATCAAGTCTATGACTTTGAAAGAGAGAGAAAATCCAGATATTATTAATGGTAGCAGGCGTCAGAGAATTGCAAAAGGAAGTGGAACTTCAGTCAGTCAAGTCAATCAACTTTTGAAGCAGTTTGAGCAAATGCGAAAAATGATGAAGACAATGAATAAGATGGGTGGTGCTAAAGCATTATCAGGTTTATTGAAATAAATTAACCTCACACTTTATCAAATAAAAAGGTCAGCTATTGCTGACCTTTTTATTTGACTATTATATTTAGCTCTTTAAATCTATCTGTATAAGACAGCATTAATTGCCTCAATGGTTCTTTTTACATTAGGAAGAATCTCTTCTATCAAAGTAGGAGCATAGGGCAATGGAAGATCTTTACTATTTACTCTATGAACAGGTGCATCTAAAAAGTCGAAAGCATTTCTTTGTATGTGATGACTTAACTCACTAGAAATGGATGCTAACGGCCAAGCCTCTTCTACGATAACCAGTCTATTTGTCTTTTTCACAGACTCTACAACAGTTTTATAATCAATTGGCCTTACTGAACGAAGATCAATCACTTCTACATCTACACCTTCTTTAGACATCTCGCTAGCTGCTTGTAATACGACCTTCATCATTTTACCAAATGATACTAAGGTCACATCAGCACCCCGCCTTACAATTTTCGCTACACCGATAGGAATAAGGTATTCTTCTTCAGGAACTTCCCCTTTATCACCATACATTAATTCAGACTCCATAAAAATAACAGGATCATCATCACGAATGGATGTTTTTAGCAATCCTTTTGCATCATAAGGATTGGAAGGAACAACAACTTTTAAACCAGCAGTATTAGCATACCAGTTCTCGAAGTTTTGCGAGTGTTGAGAGCTCAATTGTCCAGCATTACCTGTAGGACCTCTAAAAACAATAGGACAACCTATTTGTCCTCCTGACATTGATTTTCCTTTCGCTGCGCTATTAATGATCTGATCAATAGCAACTAATGAAAAATTAAATGTCATAAACTCGATAATGGGCCTTAGGCCATTCATGGCAGCTCCAACACCTAGTCCTGCAAAACCTAATTCAGCGATAGGAGTGTCTATAACTCTCTTCGCCCCGAATTCATCAAGCATTCCTTGGCTTACCTTGTAAGCTCCATTATACTCAGCTACCTCTTCGCCCATTAAGAAGATTTTCTCATCTCTTCTCATTTCTTCAGACAAAGCTTCTCTGAGCGCTTCTCTAAATTGTATTTCTCGCATTGAAATTCTTTTCTCTTTAAGCTATAAAATTAAGTCAATCGAACCAAATAGACATAAAAAAAGCTCTTTGATATCAAAGAGCTTTTAATTAAAATTTTAATTATTATTTGATAGCTTCTGCAACTGCATCACCAAACTTCATAAACTCTAAGTCGTTTGCCGCTTTATCCTTAAGGTTAGGATTTTTTTGTATTGCATTCTTTAAAGATGCCTTCACCATAGCACCGTCATCTTGTCTCGCACCGGCTACAGCAAGTAAATATGAAGCATCTGCTCCAACTTTATCATCATCCTTAATAGTCTTCAATATACTGACAGCATCGTTATATTCACCTGCGAGTAAACTTGCTAAGCCCTTATCGAAGCTTACTGCTTTGCTGTCGCTTGCGCTGTTGAAAGATGCTTTTGCTGCGTCATATTCTGCATTCATTAGTTGAATCGCACCTTTCATACCCTTTAACTTGCCTGCTACTTCATTTGATGGTGAAGCTTGCTCGGAAGATGTGATGAATTCAAAAGCTTTGTCGTATTCAGCCATCAACATGTTAGCTGCTGCAAGATTGGCACCTACAGAAGCTTCGTTACTATTCTTATTACTGGCTATTTCTAACTGTGTAAC
>JBLIIJ010000041.1:0-32774 GCA_047635055.1 Cyclobacteriaceae bacterium
TAGTGTAAAATTCTGGTGATTCCTCTGTAGAAAATGAGGTATCAATTACAAGTAGTCCTTTGGTGATTTGGCCGTAATTTCTACCGGACTTAGGGTTTTCGGCGATCTCAGAACAGCTTCTTAATAACATCACATAATACCTGTCCGCTTGTTCTTCCGACCAAGTTTCAATGGTCTAAAGTCAAATTTCAGACAAACCTACTACTACTTCGTTTGTTAATTGATAGCTGCTCATTTATACCGGCGAGCTTCCAATTCGGCAAGGTATTTTTGTGGATTGGCATCCTCCGCTATTCCGCTATTTATTCCAAATTGCATTTCTTAGCGCAATGGCTTTATTCTCTTCTTCTTCCAAAAGTCTTAAACCAGCACGAATTACTTCGCTAGCATTTTTGAATCTCCCTTCAGAGATGCGCTCCGGAACAAAGCCTTCAAAATAGTTACCAAGAGATACAGGTGTGTTCTTACTCATAGCTCGGAATTTTCCAATAACTCGTATAAACTCAAGATCTCCCCCATAACAACAAGAGATAGTGCATGATAAAGAGTTTTTAAAAGAACCCTAATCAACTTGTTATCCATTGAAAACAAAGACTTTTAAAAACGACTCAAGAACTTCGGTGTAAGCGCCTGAGTGATGATTTCGGATAACTGCTTTTATTCAATGCACAAGCATGGAGTAATATTACCCATGAGGTTATATGTCGAATATCTCAGAAATATTGTCTCCTGTTTTAACCAATATTGAAATGAAGATACACCACTACAAGCAAATAGTTGAATGTGAGATCTTGCACCTATTACCAGCCCGACAGTTCTTCATTCAAGAGGTAAAATGTCTTGGACACCTAGAACATAAACCACAAAAAAATGGCTATAAGGCGAGTTGTTAGCTGCTGCACTTTTTAGACACAAACAATCATTCTAAAAAAAATTTACACTGATTGGTTTACCAATCAATAACGTCGAACCGCTTGGTACTGGTGAATGAACCCATGTCTGCATCGTTATTGATTAATATTGCACCTATCAATACAAAATATTTACAATTGTATTCGGTTTAGATACCAATTCATTTATTCGCTCATCAATAGCTTCGTAATTAACTTCTGTCGCTTCAAAAATAGGACTTGAGGCGTTTAAAAACCTGTCTTTTTCGCGAAGCTGCATTTACTCAATGGTATTCATTAAATAATCGATTGCAGAAATATCGCCTTCTACAATTTCATCATCCATTAATTTTTTAAGCGCGCCTTTTGCTGCAACACAGCAATCTGAATTTTGGTTTGCCCATGTCTACTGATCTCTCCAATTATGCCTGTTTTGGTCACCCCAATATATGAACCATAATAGATAAAAAAGCCCCATCATTTGGTATGTGGCTGGCAAAAGCGCCCATTCCTGTAAATCCAGTAAATGAAAAACCGTCTAACCCACCCTAAAAAGGGCAAGTAATTCCATAGCTCTTGGAGGATATGGAATACTCTTGATATCATCGCTACAAATACTATCGGCAAGCATGACACTAGAAGGATCGATATCTAACTCATCATCAATAAAATCTATTAATTTGTTGACACTATCTATTGTGGTTATTGCATTTGGATAGTAATCTCTCATCGTCTACTATTGGTTTTAAAAACAGTTTACATCAACACGCCATTCTTCGACTCAATGGCCGGAGGTAAATCAGTTTCACCGAGCATTTCTCTAAGGTCAATTTCTACCACTCTACATAATGACATCATGGGAATATCATTTGCCATTCCCTGAAAAGGGTTTTCCGTATAATCTGCTACAATTTCCATCATGACATAAATCCATCCGATGAGCGCTGTAATGGGTATAGCAAGCCACAAGCCATACTCCCCAATTTTCATTAGCTCGGGTATCATACTAAAAGGTAGGAGCCCGATAAAAATACCCACGAAGTATCTGCTCATATTGGCATATTGCCGTGGCAAAGGGAATTTCTTTATCCTTTCATTTTTACCTTGATGGGAGTAAAAACTTTTTAAAAGAATGACTAACTCCATATGCCGGAAATCGTCAATAAGTCCCTGTTCCCTAAGTTGTACTAAATCTCGCGACTGTTCATTTATTATTTGCGTAGCGGTATTAGCGTATCCTACGAGCCTATCGTGTTCAGCTGTTGGTAGAAAATGTTTGAGTTCTGTTCTAGTGACAGGATCATCAATCAAGCCAATTCCAAATTTTACTTGGTACATTTTTGCTTGTCGTGCCGTCAACCCACCTTGACTAATATGTTCCCAAGGTGTAGCCACTAATAACTGACTTCTATGAGCATAAAGCCAACCAATATGTCTGTATATTAATCTTTTTTTGATTTGATGAATCTCCCCTTTTGTAGCTTTTTCTTCCACAAATAGATTGGTAACAAACCCATCGATCATCATACCCCAAGAACGACTGTCATTAACGATTCCTCCCCATATTTTGCGGGCTTCCCACATCCGGTCATAGGCTTGGTTGTTTTTAAAGCCAACATAAAAAGCAACTGCCGTACCTACCACCGACACAGGCAACCAAGGAATGTTGATCTTGATGATCTTGAAATAATAGAGCCCTGCGATAGCCCCCATGAGCATTAAAAGCCACATAATATGGTGAGCTGTCCATTTGATGAGCTTACCAACACTTATTCCTTTCGTTACTATCATATTATATTAAGGATTTCATTCCCAATGTAAAGCCAATGTTTTATTGCCGATGACCAATTATTTTTAACTTTCAATTGTATTGAACCCTTCTAAATAAATAGTTCGTTTTAGTGAAGATAATGTTTCGTCTACGAAACAGCCTCTCCGACCGAGTCAAATCTGCGGAATGGTCAGCAACTCGAAGTTTATTGCCTCTTTTAATCCTTAATACATCTATAGGAATCAACCAATTCGTAATTATAGTTAGTGAACTCCTTGGCCCGCTTTTCCTATTACAGCAATTTGATCACCGAGCGTAAATTACCGTTGCGCAAGATTTAGCAAGCTCAAACAACGCTTATCTGATAAGCACATCTGACTCAAGGAGATCCCCTTTGAGATCATACTTACATGAACAACAAGCATCAACAACAAGTATCAAAGACTGCTAATAATAAGTAAATGTGTTGAATGTGTTGATGATATTGCGAAGAAATTCGGTAATCCTGGCTCCTTATTTTTGAGATGTAAAAAGCTGTCAGAGAGGTAGGTTTACCAAGAGCACATATCAAAATGGATGAAACGAGCTATTCGTAATGGTATGAATATTATTGTGGGTACAACTGAACAAATATACCTTTGAACAAAAAAGTTATAATGCAAAAAAAAGGGAAATATTGGTTGAGGAAATATTGGCCCCTAACAGCCTTTACGTTCATCAGCTTATTGAGCTATCTGAGTGTGCTCATTCCTCCAACGGCTTTTTGGCCTGCCGTTTTTTCTAGTTATGCTATTCCCGGCATATTAGTGCTCAATGCTCTTTTGTTCGTTTTTTTAATACTCTTCAACCGCCGATTAATATTATTTCCGTTAATTGGACTTATTGGCGGAATGCAGTTTATAATGGTCACTTACAGCATTCACCCTGAAAATAAATCTGAAATTAGGGAACTCTCTGTTTTGAGTTACAATACAAAATTGTTTCGAAAACCCATGGCTTATGGGAAATTCTCCGTTGAAATGATTGACCAAGTTGCTGAAGATTCTTCAGATATCAAATGCATCCAGGAATACAGCTCGAATTCACGGTGGCAAGAACTCAATGCTACTGAAAAAAACCTGGCTCAAGGCTACTTCGGATTTGTCCATCCTCCAAAAGTAAATAAGCATTACAAATCGGGATTAGCGATTTTTTCGAAATTCCCAATTGTCAATAGTGGCGTAGTGTGGGTTTCTACTGGAACCATTAATAATGGGATTTTTGCAGACCTCAAAATCGAAAGTGATACGCTACGCGTTTATAATGTGCATTTGGCATCTATGCGATTAGAGTTGACGCAATACAAAAATATTGAGAACTATCCGAGTAAAATAAAAACTCTTATGTCACGATTGAAGTATGGAGCCGAGCGCAGATCTTACCAAATCGAACGCCTTCAAGAGCATGCCGCCAAAAGCCCTTATCCATTTATTATTTGTGGAGACTTTAATGAAACCCCATACAGCTATAATTATTTTGAGCTTAAACGAAATTTTTCCAATGCTTTTGATGAGTCAGGAAACGGGCTCGGCTTTTCCTTAAACAACGCACTTTTCTTTTTAAGGATCGATCATCAATTCTTCAGTCCAGGAATCGAGGCTCTAGGCTTCAGCGTTGATCGTAGTTTGAGAATATCTGACCATTTTCCAACCAGAGGTGTGTTTAGGATTGAGAAATCTCGTAATTATCCATGATCCATTTTTATTTGGCTCTGCCAAATGGAACCGCCCAGCATCGATAAGCGTCTTTAATCAAGAGAATATACATTTCACTAGCTCTGATGCTTTTCAAGCAACTTAATTTGTCTAATTATTTCTTGGATACATGTAATCGTGTTTCAAAATCCTCCATAAGCTGTGCTAAAAGTGTAGATTCTGTACATATAACAATAAGTAATCCCTGTTCTTACAAGTATCCCAAAGGATGACTTCAAAGTGTTATGAAAAGCAAAAATAGTAGACGAGCAAAAGGATTCTCTATCTTCAAGCACGAGGAACTATACCGAGAGTAAGGTATTGCTTAAAATCGCAATACACTGCCCATGGAACCGTGTCAAGGACACTGGTTTTTTCTTAAAAATGCTTCCTTTCTTATTGAAGGATAGACTTATAGTACTCCTTTATTTGGGATAGGTCGATTTCATTTAAAAAGGAGGAATAACTCAAATAGGATAACAAAAAGCGCTTATCCTTAATCCACGCAGGAACAAACATCGGTTTTTGAATTAAACCCATTGTTGACAATGCTTTTATTGCAGGCAAATCAGAGATATCCATTTTTCCTGTGAACAATAAATCCAAATATTCCAATTTTCCACTTGTGATAGCCACTCTCAAGAAGTTATGGACTAAAAGAAGCCCTTCGAGGTAAACAATATCTTTTGTAAAAGGAGCTTTTCCGGTAACCAACCCTCCTCTAAATACACGCTTTGCATTTTCAAAAGATTGATCTTTGCTATCCGTTTTTTCTAAAAAATGTCTGTAAACATCAATAAAGTTTGCCCCATCGATGGCCATCTGAATCGCAATGACTCGATCGGAGAGCCGTCGAGTCCTATCTAAATCTATCGTCCCGGTAATGTATTCCGCAAAAATGGCCAATCCTTCCTGCGTTTTTGTCGTTCCGGAATGTCCTTCTCCCAAAATTTTAATGAAGGGTTGCTCATGACCATTAAGCGAGGTTGATACATGGACAAATAACTCATGTTGAATTAATTGATCTACATCTTTGTCTGTAAAACAAGCAGTAGGTTTTATAAAGACACGTCTTCTTCCAGCCAAGGCATTTGATGCAATGGTCTCGTCTAAAAGAATTTCTGGCGCAAGTGATCCAAAATTCTCTTTCACCACCTTTTTCATTACTTCAACTAATGTATGTGATAAGACACAAGCTGCTGGCGGTGTTCCAAAATCAATGTCTTTGACTTGATCAAATATATCCTCAAAGTGTTTGGCTAATTGAAGCGCAGTATGTGTTCCATTTTGAAGCTGATCGGTTGGTTTGCCATACAAATCAACCGAATGTTTGAAAAAATCCTCCGTCCCTCTTGTGCTTAGGAGCAAAGCAGCACTTTCAATTTTGCGGGTGATATTGAGTGCCCAGTTATTTAAGATATTGTCTTCGCTCCCTATATTTTCTCTTATTTTTCTAAGAAGGTCCAACGTTGGTTTAGGATTGTGCTGGGCATAGGTGATCGCCGGTAGTTTTTGTTCTTTACCGCTGAAAAACTCCTCTTTCGTACCCAAAGGCCATGCTATATTTCGAAGAATACGAACTGATGACGATGCTTCTGTTAATTGATCGCTTATTTGGATGATCCGTTTTTTTTCGTTTTCCATAATGGCCTATCTGTTATTTAATAAGAATGAAAACAATAAGAATAGTAGCATGTAAATAAACTGAATATAGCGTAATCGCCACATTCAAAAAGTAGTAACCAATGATAACACATTAAATAACTATTATTTTAAAAGCGTGTTAGGGCAAGTTAAACAATGAATATGCAGACAAAAAAACAATCAATAATAGAGAGTTTAACCAATGTAGGAGTAGGCTATCTCCTATCGCTAATCTCTTTATTTATAATATTCCCGATTTTAGGAATAGAAAGCAGCCCAGGAAAAAATTTTATTATTACGTTTTATTTTACTGTCATAGGTATCGCGAGAAATTATATTTTGAGAAGATATTTTAATAAAAAACTCATGAAATAAAAACACTCACCCTAAATCAAAGAAGGAAATTGATTTTGTACTAGTAAAACAAGACCAACAAAATATTAAGAGTTAAAAAAATAACTTCTAAAAGTGGCGATTACTCATTATGTTCAATTGTGGCCCACAATTGAGTTTAACCCTCGAAAAAGTTAATGCTATACAAAACTCATAGGCCTTAGTACTCGTCGAGTTATTCAATCTGTTGAGTATTTCATTTACTCAACATTGCGGATTAATTCTGATGTTTAAACAATACGATGAACGCTACTGTTCCCATTAATCCAAAACAAGATAATCGAAACTCTTTTTGATCTTTCAGATATACATGATTAACCAATGTGGGTAGGCTCATGAACTAACCAAGCCTTTATCTTTGATATGGGTAAAGTGGTAGGGCGATGACGGTCAGAATGGACGAAAAAAAGGTATACATGACTTTGGGCAGCCCTCATGGTATATCACTATGAGGGATAAAATGATGGTAGATTTACATGAAAATGGATAGAGTTGACATAAGTGCTTTTTTAAAGACGATGGAAGATGTCCCCATCATCGATGTACGCTCCCCGGGAGAGTTTGATAAAGGGCATATTCCTGGTGCTACATCCATTCCACTATTCACTAATGAAGAACGGGCAGTTGTAGGTACTTTGTACAAGGAACAAGGCCAAAAAATAGCTATAAAGAAAGGTCTAAGTATCGTTGGCCATAAAATGGTTGATTTCATCGAGCAAGCGGAAGCTATTGATGCACGCAAACTCCATGTGCATTGTTGGCGCGGAGGTATGCGCTCAGAGAGCATGGCTTGGCTATTTGAGCGATATGGATTGAATGCTTCCATCCTCACCGACGGCTATAAAGCCTACCGCAAGACCGTGCTTAGCTTCTTCGAGCAGCCGTTGAATTTACGGGTGCTGACAGGTTATACGGGCTGCCAAAAGACGGAACTGCTGGCGGTCATGTCTGCGCAAGGTGCCCAAGTCATTGATTTGGAAGGTCTCGCCAATCATCAAGGGTCAAGTTTTGGCAATGCCAAAACGGATGGACAACCCACCAGTGAGCAGTTTCAAAATAACTTACACGCTTATTGTCAAACCCTCGACTTGAGTAAACCGATCTGGATAGAGGATGAGTCCATTTGCATCGGCCATGTCAGCCTACCAGAGGCGCTCTTTAAGCAGATGTCATTGTCACCGCATATTCTGATCAGCGCCGATACTGATCAGCGACTTCAATTCTTGGTAAAAGACTATGGTGACGTTGATCCTGAGAAGCTAAAAGCATCCACCATGGCCATCACCAAGCGACTAGGTAAGGAGAATACAATAGTCATCTTAGCCGCAATTGATCAAGGAGATCTTTACAAAGCGGCCTCTTTAATATTGGGGTATTATGATCTCCAATATGAAAAATCTATTTCCAAAAAAACAAAACATATGATAGCTGATGTCCACTTGGTGAGCAACCAACTGGATAGCTTGGCTGCCGAACTAATCAATAACAAAGCATGTCAATAAAACTTACGGCCTTTAGTCACGGTGCTGGCTGTGGCTGCAAACTTTCTCCCGCTGTATTATCCGAAATACTCTCCGGTGAAAAGCAGCAAGTGTTTCAAAACTTGCTCGTTGGCAACAGCGACCGTGATGATGCGGCAGTCTATGATCTTGATGGTAAAACAGCCATTATCAGTACGACTGACTTTTTCATGCCCATTGTCGATGACCCAGCAGACTTTGGCGGTATCGCGGCAGTTAATGCCATTAGCGATATCTACGCAATGGGTGGCACGCCAATAATGGCCATTGCTATTCTTGGTTGGCCGATCGATAAAATTTCAACGGATGTAGCGCGACAGGTACTCGATGGTGCAAAAGCGATCTGTACACAAGCAGGGATTCCGCTGGCAGGAGGACATAGTATAGACGCGCCAGAGCCAATATTTGGCCTAGCCGTAACGGGCAGTGCGCCGGTCGAGGTGATCAAACGAAATGGAGATGGACAAGAAGGCGACTTACTGTATTTAACCAAACCTGTTGGCGTGGGACTCATTACTACCGCACAAAAAAAGGGAATAGCTCGTCCTGAAGATCTAGAACTGGCCATAAAATCCATGCTCACTCTGAATAAACTTGGCGCAGTATTGGCCTATCGTCCTGAAGTCCATGCGATGACAGATGTCACAGGTTTTGGGTTGGCTGGCCACCTTATTGAGATGGCCGAATCGAGTGGATTGAATGCCATTATTGATCATACAAAGATTCCTATACTTCCATGCACAGATTATTATCTCGGATTAGGTACCTCGCCGGGAGGCACCTCGCGCAACTGGCAGAGTTATAGTGAGAAAGTGAACTGTCCAGCTAATTTTGACTTTCGGATCATCGCCGACCCTCAGACAAGTGGTGGATTATTGGTGAGTATTGCCGCAGATAGCAAGGACGAGTTTGAGGCATTTATGACCGAACAAGGTTTCGTATTGGAGGCTTTCGGATTTCTAGGTCCTCAACAAAACACAGCCCTGACGGTAAATTAACGTCAGGCTAACCTTTCAAATGGTTTTGGAAGGCAATGCTGGACATTATTTTGCTCGTTGGCATGTGGTACACAGCACAGCAGCAAGATTTAAACTTCTGTCTTTTGTTCGTAATCTATCCTTTTTGATCCTTTGTCTATCTTAAGTGTATCGGCCATCATCGTGCGTATTAAATCTAACGTCTATCCTCTCCCCTCCACTGAGCTGTCACTCATACATTTGAACAATGCTGTAGACTCTGCTGTTTCCATTACTTTCGAATAGAATTATTGATCTTAGACCTATGCAACCACTCACTCATTGCCCTATTTGTAACGCCTCGGCTATTGGTTCTTTCATCAATACAACGGCTCAGATGCATTCGAGTAAAGAGCTTTTCAATTTCGATCAATGTGCTGAATGTAAACTGGTTTTCTTGAACCCAAGAGTCCCCTTGAACCAACTGAAAAACTACTATACTTCTCATTACCTACCTTACAGAGGAGCAAAAGCGTGGGGTAAGTTTGAGCAATTGGTAGAGAACAGCCAGCAAAAGCTAGATTTAAAACGAGTGAAGCGAGTCAAAGATGCTCATCCCATCTCTTCAAATTCCTTGGTTTTGGATGTTGGTTGTGGTCAGCCAAGCTTTTTAAAGGCTTGTCAGGAAAAGTTACATTGTCAAACAATGGGTATTGACTTTAGTGATGAGGGTTGGAAAGATCAAGCTGCTCATTTCGAGGGGTTAGATTTACAAGTATCAGAAATTAAAGACCTGCCAAACGGACTACAGCCCGATGTAATTACGATGTGGCATTATCTAGAGCATGATTATACGCCACTTGAAAACCTCCGCTATCTAAAATCTCTAGCAAAACCATCCACGACACTTATTATTGAGATTCCTAATTTTGATTCCGCCAGCAGAAAAAAATATGGCGAAAATTGGGCCGGTTGGCATACACCGCGCCATATTTCCTTATTCTCCCCTAATAATGTTGAGATGCTGCTGCAAAAAAGTGGTTGGAAAGTTTCTAAAATACTTACTTATGGCACTATGGATCCTTATTTGCTCTACTGGATGAGCGAAATGGAACAAAAAAGAATCAAATGGGATAAAAATATGGAGGATGAGTTTTGGAAATTTGTGCTTGGAATGATGCTCTTTATGCCTAAAAAATGGATGGAAAAAAGATCTTCTCTTGGAATTATGACCGTCATTGCAACGCCGAAGTAGCGTCCTTTAAACCGCCAGAAGGTCTTTTCCTTCCCAAGTTCCCGTTGATTTGTACGGTTGAAATCTTGAAAATAGCTCTTCGCTATACCATTCGTTCTTGCGTGTTCTTCTGATGGCTTCTTGATGTTGCTTACTATTGTAGGCAAACTGCTTGACTGATTCAAAGTCTTTCCATAAACTAAATGTAGCCATTTGAACGATGGGAACTTCACCAACTCCTTTAGTATAAACCAAACCCTCATTTCCATCTAATCCTTCTTCTGAAGTAGGCACATATTTCCAAAATCGGTAGAGCCAATTCCACTTAATCGTCGCTCTAGTGATCACAGCAATAGGCAGCAAAGGATCTAAATCTGCCCCCTTCTCAAACGGGTTTTTGCCAACCCAAGTCCCTCCTGCTGAAATGTTTTTCATATACAGCGTAAATATCTCTTCTGTATGGTCGGTATATTGGGTTATCAAATCTGAAGATTCGAAAAACGCTTGTGCCGCTTCTTCAGATTCCCACACTTGTAGCATGCAGTAAACAGACCAATCAGGAAAAGGATTGAAACCTCTCCCCTTTCCACTGCCCATTAATCGGTAAAAAGTTAACCCTTTCACATCAGTAAGGTCTTTGTGTGCAAACTGCATCATTTTAAAGGCCCATGCTTTATTGCTTAGGGAGGAATATTTTAAAAATGAAATAGTCGTGATTTGTTGACTCATTTTCAATGTTACTGATAGATTCGAAATTTCGCAGCAAGCTCGCGGGGTTTGAAAAAGGATAATTGCTTCTTATTCAATGTAAACATCGGAGATTAAAACCCACAAGGTGGAAATTTGTTAATCATTATTGGTAAAAAAGTTTAGGATGTTCTCCACGTTACATTTAGCAGCGTTAGATACACTGTAAAACTTTTTAATTTTCTAAATCGAGAACCTTAGAAAAAGTGAGATATGAAGTCGTATCGCTTCATATTCGATAAAAAAATAGAGGAATATTACCTACAAAGTGGATGACTTGTTAAGCTCGATAAGTTTTAATTAACGCCATTTTTAACCATTGTACACAATATCAAAACGAAACAAATCCATCGTTGATCCTAGCGCCTGTCCATAAAGCCTAAATCTGGTTCAAAATTTTTGAGATCACCGCGTATAGCGTTCTGAAGTTATTGAAAGGCCAGCGCTAATTAAAAATAATACAGTACAGTGACATAATCTTTGACTTAAGTCACTAACCAAGGAAACATTAAAATCATGTGTCTAAAAAATATGTCTGTCTATTTTAAAGGTTTAGTCTCTAAGACAAGTAAAAAATCTGATATAAAAGAGCTGGAGCATTGAGCTACTTTTCTACTACCAACCATGATAATAACAACACATAAGCAACGCAAGACTGTTTACTACCTGAAATTCTGACGGTTTCTAGAAAATTGACCAAGTATCATTACATTTAAAAATCGTAGTGGTAACCAAGGCTTGGCTCGCATTTCAAGATGAGTAGATAGCTTATAACTAGTTACCTTTTTTATCAATGATATTCGCATCAATTAAATGGAAAAAACAGTCTTCATTACCTCCCTTATATTTCTCATCATGTTACTCTCTTGTACGACAACATCGTTTCAACAAAACCTTGAGGTAAAAAAATCTTTAAATGGATTTAATGAAAAGGTAGATTCGATTGTCATAAGCAAAATGAACGAATATAATATTCCTGGACTTTCTATTGGCTTGGTAAAAAATGATACTATTATTTACACCAAGGGATATGGTGTTAGAGACATAAAAAAACAAAATCCGGTTTCTGAACGAACAATATTTCATACGGCTTCTATTAGTAAGCTATTTACGTCTTTCGCCATTATTCAACTGGTCAATGAGGGGTTAATATCCTTGGATGATAAGCTCTATACAATTGTTCCCGAATTGAAATTCAAGGACGAACGGATTAAGAAAATATCGATTAAGAATTTATTGAATCATACATCTGGATTACCAGATGTTATAGACTACCATTGGGAAAGCAATAATCAATCAGATACAAGCTTAAAAGATTATGTCAGCAGCCTAAATCTTGCGCTAGACTCAACGCCCGCGTTAGCCTATTCTTACAGTAATCTAGGCTACAACTTATTGGGATATGTGATTCAAAAAAAGACGGGGATTTTGTTTGAGGATTATATGAAAACCAATATTCTTCTGGCTTCTGGCATGGTTTCTAGCGACTTCAGATATTTCCAGATTCACGACTCGCTCATCACCTCGCCACATTCCAAAAGTAAAACATCTGGGGATGTCTATGAACGAGAAACCTACCCATATACAAGAGAGCATGCTGCGAGTAGTACACTGAATGCCTCCACTTTAGAGTTAAGTATGTGGATGAACTACTTTTTGAAGGAAGCCAAACGAAATACTCCTGAGAACAATTACGCGCTTACATTGGCACCCGCTTCAGCAAAATTCTCAAACGTAGGATTAGGATTTCAACAATACGATTTTGAATCGAAACATGCCATAGGTCATTATGGTGGGGATAAAGGATTCAGAGGTTTTTTAATGATGATTCCTGAAGATAATGTTGGACTCGTCGTTTTGGGAAATTGCGACTATAACGAAGACTTCAGGCAAGAAATTATTCATCCTATTGCCAAACTAATGCTAACGATGCAGATTGAGAATATGACTTATTCCAAACTACAATAATCACAAAAAACATCATCAAGACAACCGAATTCCATATTGTTCCAAAGCTAGTGACAACTGTGCGACTCCAGGAATATGGCGTAGGTATTTTCCATTCATTACTAACGAAATCAGCACTCAAGAAAGCGCTCAAGAAAGGATATATTTCGGTTGATGATGCTACCGCTACCTCGGCTACTTTTATCAATGGTGGGGAATGCATTCGCTTGTCCATTTCAGAAGAAATCACTCTGAAAAAAAGACTCGTCTTTCCTCTCAAAATACTATTTGAAGATGACTACTTAGCGGTGATTCATAAACCTGCTGGGATTTTGGTAAGCGGCAATAGTTTCAAAACCATTGCCCATGCTTTAGTTCAAAATATAGTAGCGAGTACACTTCCTGATGCAACAGTTCCACAACCTGTTCACCGGTTAGATTTTGCCACTACAGGTATTTTGTTGATTGGAAAAACGAGCAGTAGCATTCGCGGGCTCAATAAAATATTTGAAAAACGAGTGGTAAAGAAAACCTACTATGCAGTTACCATTGGACAAATGAATGATCAAGGAAAAATTATCTCAGAAGTTGATGGCAAAGAATCACAATCAAATTATAGGCTTTGCGAATCTGTACCTTCCGAAAGATTCGGTCGACTCAACCTTGTCCAATTAGATCCTCAAACAGGAAGAAGGCATCAGTTACGGAAACATCTATCAAGTATCGGAAATCCAATATTGGGAGATAAAGAGTATGGCATTGACCCGCTAATTTTAAACGGTAAAGGCCTGTACCTACATGCCCATTCTTTAAAGTTCATACATCCAGCTACACAAGAAGAATTGCATTTAAAGGATGAACTTCCTCAACGATTTACAAAAATATTTCCTCAAATAAAGTAGTCCAAACGACTGCCAACAATAGATAATTCGAGCCGTCTTTTATTCATAGTACGACTAGATATGAGAAGACTTTCAACAACAAATACAATAACCTCGGAGCAAGCCCATGAGGTATGGAGTCAGATGATTGTTTATTCCCTGATGCTTGCATCAGGGAATAATACCCACAAGGTGAGATTGAACCCCTATTCGAGAAACCCACTTTAAATTTTTACAAAATTACTACTGAGCACGGCAAAGTATCAACCTCCCTATTTTGGGATTTGCAGCCCAAAAAGTAGTTCAGAATCAGATTGTACTGTGAGGAGATACCGCACATGTAGCTAGTCCAAGGACAGGAGCCGGTGATTTGCAAGGATAGGGGCAGCCGTGTTAGCCTCTGTTTTTCAACAACGTACGAGTATCCAAAAAGCGCTAACATTATATATTAAAATAAATCAAAGGAAAAAAATGGTACAATAATAGTAGGCAATCTGCGTCTTATTTCGAATCGCGAAATAGAATAATAAGCTCTCCTAGAGCATTCATAAACAAGCTAAATAGTCAAAACTAAATCTTTGAATAAACCACTGCGGGCTGAAAGCACCCTAGTTTCGAACCAGACTGAAAGTCTTCTCAATTCAGAATGACCTCAAATTAATGTTCCTCATAAGGTCTTCATTTTAATGTTCCTTTCAAGCATTGTATCCTTATATTTTGTAAACCAAACTATAGGGAATATTAGCCGAGAGAACACATGACAATTCGTTCGTTGATCCTGAGACATCCAGCCAGGGCAGGCTTTTCAGAAGCTTAAGCGAAATGCACGTTTGAATCACTAAAGTGTATTTTTTTAGCTTCCTCTAAGATAAAAAACCATGAATCGCAATAAAAAGAACGCTCTAAACAGCCTTTTATACCGGTCTTAAGTATATTTTCATTAGAAAAAAGTGTGCCTCACTGGTCAATCATAGCCTACGCGATCACCATCTTTTCTACTTAGAGATAAACGCCCTATTAATGAAAGACATAATTATCTACAGTATTAAACTATTTGCTTGTCTATTTTAGCTTTACTACATTCACACTTTGCCTAATCTTTAAATGACTACTGATTTTGTTTTTTGATTTATGATAATATGACTGATAAAAGCTTAGAGAAATTAGAAGCAGCAATTAATTTTGTTTCAGAAAAAAGCAATTTTGAATCGGGCACTAGATATCTTGAAACACTCTCAGAATTTTTAAGTAGCCTATTAGAGGTTGATTATGTCATAATTAATAAGTATCGAAAAGAAAATCCAGGAGTCGCTGAGACTATAGCAATCTACACCCCAAATGGATTAGCCGCCAATATAGTTTACAATCTAGTCGGCACACCATGCCACAACGTGATTGGAGCTAAGCTATGCTCTTATGCGGCTAACCTTCAACAGCTCTTTCCCAAAGATGAATTTGTGATTCAAATGAATGCGGAAAGCTATGTAGGCATACCATTATGGGATGGAAATAGAGCGCCAATTGGACATATTGCGGTGATGCACAAAGAAAAATTCACTGGCATTAAAACCATTGAATTAGTTTTAAAGTCTATTTCTGCTATTGCAGGACGCGAGATTGAAAGGATCATTTATAAAAGCAAGCTAAAAGCAAGTGAAGATCGTTTCAATTTGCTGCTACAATCTTCCGAAGATATGATTACCATACACGAACCAAATGGTAGATATATCTACTATAATGGTCCGTCCTGCTATGCTATTACATCAGATGATATTGTAGGAAAAATGCCCAAAGACCTTTTTAATCAGGATGAGGCAAATACACTTCTAAATGCATTTGAAAAAGTAGAGAAAACGGGTAAGAGTGAAACGATCGAAGTTTTATTAGATTGGTTAGGAGCAGAAAGATGGTTTTCGGAATACATATATCCTGTTAAAAACGATAAGGATGAGGTGATAGAACTTGTTAAAGTATGCAAAGATATACATCATCGTAAAATTTCTGAGCAAGAGATTGAAAGGCAAAACAAAGCACTGCTCAAAAGCGAAAAGCAGCTGTTAGAATCCAACGAAGAATACCAAGCGATTAACGAGGAACTTAGTCTAGCAAATGAAGAACTTCTATTAGCAACAACGCAAATTGAGGAGAGTGAGGTGAAATTTCGAACGATATTTGATCATTCTACAGATGCTATCGTTGTGACTAAAAATGGAAGAGGTGTTTTTTTTAACCCTGCTTATTTAAAATTACTAGGTTACGAGAGCGCTGAAGAGATATATGGAAAAAAGATTACTGATCAAGTAGTTGAGAGAGAGAGAGACAGGGTTTCCAAATACATAATAGATAGAAATACAGAGAATTTTGCCCCAATCTATTACGAATCAATTGGTCAGAGAAAAAATGGGGAGGAATTTGATTACGAAATATCGATAAGTACTTATACCCTAGCAAATGAAAAATATACGCTTGGGATTATTCGAGACATCACCCTAAGAAAATTATTTCAAAAAGAATTAGACGCTCAAAATGAAAAACTTAACGAATTAAACAATGCCCTAAATGATGCACAGAAATTAAGTAAAATCGGAAGTTGGGAGTTTAACCTTGAGACATTTAACCTCAATTGGTCGCGAGAGACCTACCGTATCTTTGAGTTGGAGGAGACACAAACACCCCAAGATAAATTGTATAATGCTTACAGAAGTAAAGTCCACCCAGACGATATCCCAGAGCTTGATAGACTAATAAACCTCACATCAAAAAAAAGACTTGGGTATCAATATGAGCACCGCGTATTGTGCAAAGACGGTAGCCTCAAATGTATATTGGGGATTGGCCAACCGGTAATCGATGCAAGTGGAAAAGTGATAGCTATTCGAGGTACTGCTCAAGACATCACCCAACGAAAACTATGGCAAAAAGAACTAGACGACCAAACTGACAAACTGTACGAATTAAACAATGCCCTGAATGATGCACAGAAATTAAGTAAAATCGGAAGTTGGGAGCTTGACCTTCAAACATTTGAGCTTATTTGGTCACTTGAGCATTACCATATTTTTGAATTGGAGGAAACTTCCTCTGACAAATTATATGATGCCTATCGCAGTAAAATTCACCCAGATGATCTGCCTGAGTTCGACCATATGATAAAACTCGCCGTTGAAAAAGGACTTGGATACGAGTATGAGCACCGAGTATTGTGCGAAGATGGCAGCATTAAATATATTTTGGGTATTGGCCAGCCCTTGATCGAAGCAAGTGGAAAGGCGATAGCTATTCGAGGAACAGTGCAAGACATCACCCAACGTAAATTATTCCAAAAAGAATTAGACCTTCAAAATGACAAACTATCCGAATTAAATAATGCTTTAAATCAGGCTCAGAAGTTAAGTCACGTTGGAAGCTGGCAATGGGATATGACTACCGACACAGCTAAATGGTCTGATGAAATGTATAGTATTTATGGCGTAACTAAAGAGAACTTTTATCCTTCTAGTGAGAACGTAGCTAAAATACTACTACCAGAAGAGTTGGCCAAAATGGAGAAGGCAATTGATGCATTACTGACTGGCAAAATGTTTACGCCATTTGAGTTCCGAATAATGCGACCTTCAGGTGAAGTTAGGACCTTATATATCATAGCACTAGAACAAGGCGCCATCGGAGGTGAAAATGAGAAAATAATATTTGGTGTCACACAGGATATTACAGACCGTAAGCAGAAAGAGAAGACCTCTCTCCATTTGGCACAGATCGCGGCAAATTCTACTGATATGATCGTTCTATTTAATTTAGCGTTCGAATATCAAGCAGCAAACAGAACCTATTTAAATGCATTCGATTTAAGTTATGATCAGTTAATTAATAAGCACGTTCCTGATCTCGTAGGTGAAGAATATTTCAAAAATATAATAATGCCTAATGTTACGAAGTGCTTGGAAGGAGCTGATGTACACTACCAGCTTTGGTTTGACTTCCCGAAAATCAGAAAAAAATACATGGACATTACCTACAGCAAATACTTCGATAATGACGGATTTTTGGCAGGTATTGCTATTAATCTAAGTGATATAACATTACGGAAGCATGCCGAAGAAAAAATAATAAGATCGCTCGAAGAGAAGGAATTATTGCTACGAGAACTCTACCACCGCACAAAAAACAACATGCAGGTCATAAGTTCGATGCTATCTATACAGTCCATATATACCAAGAATGACGAAGTGAAAGAGATGTTAGGCGAAACGAAAAGCAGAATAATGGGAATGGCGCTCGTTCATGAAAAACTATATCAAGCACAGGACTTATCTTGGATAGATTTAAAAGATTATATCAATGACTTAGTTGAGTTATTAAAAGGGAGTTTACTTTCTAAAATTTCTAACTTAGCCGTAGTTACCAACCTTGAAAATACACGAACCAATATAGATACCGCCGTTCCATGTGGGTTGATTATTAATGAATTGTTTACAAATGCCATAAAGCATGGTTTCCCAGATAATAAAATAGGTGTTATTAAAATTGAACTTATAAATATTGCTGATGAAATTTGCATTTCTGTTACCGATAATGGCGTTGGGATTCCTACGGGATTGGATTTTAAAAATAGTAATTCCTATGGACTCAATGCTGTAATTATGCTTGCTGAACATCAGCTTGGCGGCTCTCTAACATTAAACACCGAGCACGACACTGAATTCATATTAAAATTCAAGGAGACAATTAACGTAGACAGAGTGTAATAGTATGGAGGACAAGAAAAAAATACTTATTGTCGAAGATGAAGCAATAAATGCCATGTATTTGGGAGTTCTGCTTAAAAATAATGGCTTTGAAAGTACTGGAACTGCAGCCACTGGTGAAAGTGCCATTGCCAGCGTTGAGAAGGATTGCCCAGACTTAATTTTAATGGATATTACACTCAGAAATTCCATGGATGGAATCTCTGTAGCAACTATTTTGAGGAAAAAATACATTTTTCCTATCATATTCATTTCCGGTTATGATGATAAAGAAACCTTGGCCCGAATACACTCCATTACCAATACTTGGAAGTTATCAAAGCCAATAGTAGAAACTACGCTCATTGATTTAATCTGTGAAGTATTGGCTCATTAAGTAAGGGCGACTCATTAATCGGCAGCTACATCAGACTATTGATTTGAGTTAATTTTTCCATTCGCTTTTCCGAAACCTAGTCCTCATCCGTCAAATCTGCTTAAAGAAACACAAGCCTAGCTAATAGTTAAAAGAAATCCCGAATAATACAATATGTTGAGTTGGTGACTCACAGATCATCATATCATGGTAAATAATTATTTTGTTCCCGTTTCGCGCTAAGCAATGGTCAAGCTTTTAAGCGATTAAAAACCGTTTCACTAAGTAGCGTTATCTAATGAAGAAGGTTTTATTTATATTCCCGTTATGAAAAAAGCCACATACACCATTAATACCTCAACGGCTATTCCCCTTCTGATCGGGTTGGTCGTGTTGTATGGCTGGTACACCAAAAACAGTGTACTCATTCAGGTGAATCCAATCTTTGCACCAATGCAGTTCAATACCGCATTAAGCTTTGTGCTTTCAGCATTCGGCCTTCTGTTAATCCAACACAAGAATTACCTATTTGGAAAAATTTTACTCATTCCCGTCGGAGCAATTGGAGCAATAACAATTTTTGAATATATATTAGGATTTAACATAGGGGTCGATGAATTATTCATGACGCATGATATTGTCGTTGAAACATCGCATCCAGGCCGGATGGCACCTAACACCGCTTTATGCTTTTTCTTATTTTCAATTACCTGTATTCTTAGTACGAAAAAAGGCGTGTATTTGAAATCTGGAGGAATACTAAGCACTATCGTGTTTGGTTTAGGCTTAGTAGCCTTTAGTGGATATTTTAGCGGAATGGAAATTGCCTATGGATGGGGTCGTTTCACAAGTATGGCAGTGCATACTTCTTTCGCTTTTATTCTTTTTGGTATCGCTACTACTATTCGATTTTTGGCAATTGAAGCAAATCAGGATGAAAAAACAGTCATGTTGCCCTATTGGTCAATAGGGTATGCAATCGTTCTAGCTGGGACAATATTTTTGATAGACATCAGATTGAGTCATGTTGTGTCGTCTAGTATTTTTTACGTAATACTCATATTGTTTGGATGGAACATGCCCGCTAGAAAAAGCACGCTTTTTTTAGCCGCAATATCCTCCTGTCTTCTTTTTATATCCTCTTTGATCGACCCTAAACCCGATAATACGTATGTCGCAGTAACCAACTATATATCAGGGATTTTTATTATCTGGGTTACTGCTATTCTATTATACAAAATAAAGAATTCCCTTCTTGTGAAAGATGTATTGTTGAGAGAACTATATCATCGCACCAAAAACAACATGCAGTTTCTTAGTTCGATGCTATCTATACAATCCCTATATACGAACTATGACGAGGTGAAAGTGATCATAGAAGAAACAAAAAGCAGAATATTGGGAATGGCGTTGGTTCAAGAAAAATTGTACCAGTCAAGTGATTTATCGCAGATCGATTTAAAAGATTATATCACGGACTTGGTTGAATTATTAAAAGGTAGTTTACTTTCTGACAGCTCACATGTAGACATAGTCACAAAACTTGAAAATACCCCAACCAATATAGATGTGGCCATTCCGTGTGGGTTAATTATTAACGAATTGTTTACAAATGCCATAAAACATGGCTTTCCTGATAATAAAAAAGGCACTGTGGAAATTGAACTTAGGAAGACTGGTGATGAAATATGTATTTCTGTTACGAATAATGGCGTTAGCATTCCTGCAGAATTTGATTTTAAGAAGACTAGTTCCTATGGTCTTAATGCTATCATTATGCTTTCGGAACATCAACTTGGCGGGTCTTTGACATTAAACACCGAAGGCGCTACTACATTTATATTAAAATTCAAGGATACACTTAAAGCAAAAAAAATATAACAACATGGAGGATATGAAAAAAATACTTGTTGTTGAAGATGAAGCAATTCATGCAATGTTCTTAAAAATGGTGCTTCGTGATAATGGCTTTGAATGTACAGGAACTGAAGCCACTGGTGAAGGTGCCATTGCATGCGTTGAAAAGGTTTACCCAGATTTAATCTTGATGGATATTACGCTTAGAAATTCTATTGATGGAATAGCCGTGGCAACCATTTTGAGGGAAAAATACAATTTTCCTATCATTTTCGTCTCCGGATATGATGATAAAAAAACGTTGAACCGTATAAACACCATTGCCAATACCTGGAAATTATCAAAACCAACAGCAGAAATTAAACTCATTAATTTAATAAATGAAGTCTTGGCTCATTAATTCGAGCTATTAATTAGCTATCTGAGTTCAATTAATAAAAAAATCAACTACCTCGGAGCAATCTCACGAAGTATGAAGTCAAATAATTACTTTTATTCGAGGCAAACATTGGGGAATGGCAGCCACAAAGAAGGATTCAAGGCCTTCTGAGAAATAGGAGAACTATGTGAGTCCTAAAATACAATTTCAAATAGACGGTAGCTGGCCAACCTACTTATCCTATCCCTATTATTGTCTTTTATCAAATCTAGTAGTTACATTAGTCACTAAGAATAACGAACGCAAACCTGCGAGCCAATCGTTAAAGCGAAAAATGACGGATTACGAATAATGGATTACGATTATATCATCATAGGAAGTGGTTTTGGAGGCTCAGTCAGCGCTTTAAGATTATCAAAAAAAGGTTACAAGGTACTCGTCATTGAAAAAGGGAAATGGTTCAAAGCCAAAGATTTCCCTAAAACCAACTGGAATTTCAGAAAATGGCTGTGGATGCCGGGTTTACGTTTTTTTGGCATCATGAAACTGACCATTTTCAGGCATATCGCGATTCTTTCAGGAACAGGTGTTGGTGGAGGTTCGTTGGTTTATGCGAATACATTACCCATCCCCAAGTCCACATTTTTCAAAACGGGTAGCTGGAGTAAACTCCACAATTGGGAAATTGAATTAGCCCCTTATTACCAGGAAGCCCTAAGAATGCTTGGCGCAGCTAAAACACCCCAATTGTTTGACGGAGATATTGGACTCAAAAAGGTCGCTCAAAAGCTTGGCATGGAAGATAAATTTGATGCCACCAATGTTGCTGTATATTTCGGAGAAGAAAATGTCACTAAAGATGATCCCTATTTTGACGGTATGGGTCCCGAAAGAACCGGTTGCAACTTTTGCGGTGCATGTATGACGGGCTGTAGAAATAATTCCAAAAATACGCTCGATAAAAATTATCTCTACTTGGCTCAAAAATATGGAGCCGAAATATTGGCCGAAAATGAAGTTTATGATGTCCGCCCAATAGACATGGAAAATGGCGCAAATGGTTATGAAGTAGCAATAAAAACCAGTACCAAACTTTTCACTAAAAGAAAGACGATTACAAGTAAAGGAGTCATCTTTTCTGGCGGTGTGTTAGGCACCATCAAGCTACTGCTCAACTTGAAAACGGGCTCACTGCCAAATATCTCAGATAAATTAGGGCAAGATATTAGAAGTAATAATGAAACTTTGGTGAGCGTCTCCAGCCTCGAAAAAGACAAAAATTATTCGAAAGGTGTCGCCATCGGAAGCATCCTTGATACTGATGAGCATAGCCACCTCGAAATTTGTAGATACGCTGAAGGTTCCAACGCATGGAAGCTCATGCATTTACCTTATGTCACGGGCAGTAATGTTTTCTCGCGTTTGGCAATGGTCATTGTGTCTTTAGTAAAATCGCCCATCAAATATTTTAAAATTTATTTCATGAATAGTTGGGCAAAAAAGACCGTTGTACTGCTTTTCATGCAAACGCTCGATAGCACACTCCGATTCAAGAAAAACATTTTTGGATTGATGACATCAACAATCAGCACAGGCAAAAAACCCACTCCTTTTATTCCAGAATCCGTCAAGTTGATAAAAGAATATAGCAAAGCCGTCAATGGTGTGAGCACCTCTTTTGCCTTAGAAACCCTCGCTGGTATTCCTTCAACCGCACATATTTTGGGTGGTGCCGTGATGGGAGAAAACGCTTCAGAAGGCGTGATTGACAAGAACAATAACGTTTTTGGCTATGAAAATCTTTATATCATCGATGGTTCCATGATTTCTGCCAATCCAGGAGTAAATCCTTCTTTATCAATCACCGCTATTGCAGAGCGAGCGATGGATCAGATACCCGCGAAAGACTAGTCCAAGATCATCATGCACATAGACGAATGAAGTATTGGATTATTGGATTATAGCTTAAAGATCGCATCAACACTTGCTATACTGATCACTGCCAAGAGGGTCTGTCACTTGTAGACCATTATTTCATAAGTCACTAGGTAATCACTCTTAACCAAAGTACACTTGATAGTAATTTAGAAATTTATATGGATCAGAACCGCTTCCTTTTATGAAGTGAGTAACCAACTATAAGGGTCTTGTCCCTCTGCTAGGCTCCTCCTTTCGTGAGCCTCGCCTGCAACATTTATCCAATACCACTCCTAAGATGTTACGCATTAACTTTTGCACTTCTCTTCTGCCTTTTTAAGATTTTCTTTATAAAGCTTTAACGCTCGATGTGCTACTTTTTCACCCAATTCCACCGCTTTTTGATAACTCGCGAGTGCTTTTTCGTAATCTCCATAAGTGAGATATGCTTCGCCTAAACTATCCCAAGCATTTGACGAATTGGGAAATTTTGAAGTATTCTCTTTGAAAAACGCTAATGCATAAGTTGGATTATCCGAATATAAAAAGTTATATCCGAATTCGTTGAGTGTCCTTTCATCTGGATTATATGAATTCAAAAACACTGTTTTAAGACTATCTGCTACTTCAATTTTTCCTGCTTCCAAATGAATTTTCAAAACACCCATTATAGTACTCTTTGAGGGGTTCACGACGTAACCCGAATACGCTGAAAGCCGATTGAAATAATCTTGTAAGGCCATAAGCCCTCCGGCCTCTTTAAACTTCGCATATGAACTTCTATTAGGATAGCCCTTCAGCCTATGGTCATCCGTTAGTTTATTGGCTCGCAAATGTATTTGATGCAGCACTTCTTCCGCTTTTATATTACTCCTGTTAGCCAAATATATGATGGTCGTTTCATCATCATATAAGGCAATAAAAGCACTATTGCCAGCCAATGCACCTCCATGCCCATACAATCTCACCTTGATGTTTTTTTCTATGATATCATCCCAATTCCTAACCCAACCATAACAATTACCCTTCTTATATGGTGTTAACATTTTTTTGGTTAACTCTTCGGGCAACAATTTGTATGACTTTACAGCCTCACTCCAAATAAATAAATCTCTGACCGTGGAATGCATACCTCCTGCAGTATAAGCCGTTGATTGATCTCTAAATGGTGCTTCTGTAGTTTTACCACCATGCGTTGAAGTCCACCAATCCCATCCATACACTTCTCGGTAGCTATAGCCTTTTGCTAAATTTTTCGAAACATATTCATTAGCTCCAAATCCTGTGTTTTGTAAGCCTAAAGGTTCTATAATAGATTCTGTTAATAATGCAGAGAAAGACTTTCCTGTAATCTCTTCTAAAATAGCTCCTAACAGATCATAGCCAAGACTGCTATAGTTATAAGTGGTTCCCGGTTTATAAACCAAATGAGTTTTACCGATTAATTCTGCCAATGATTTGGGCGTATAACTGGTGTTACCAAAATCTACCAGACTCACGCCAATAGTTTGTAATCCATCATAGTGGGGCAAACCTGAAGTATGTGATAACAATTGATGAATAGTAATCTGATTTGCTTTTTCTTTTGGCAGATAGGAGAGGTACTTACCAATAGTATCTTGCAAATTAATTCGGTTCTCTGCTACCAATTGCATGATGATCATCGCAGTAAACTGCTTAGTCACTGAACCAATACCGAATTTCGTATCTACCATATTAGGCATTTTTGATACTATATCTGCTACTCCATAGGCTTCTTCAAAAATGATTTCTCCTTTTTTGGCGACTAAAACTGTACCGCTAAATGGGCTGCTAATTTTGATTTTCATCCCTGGGTCTTCATAGCTTTCCATTAAATCGCCAATGGTTTTTGGCTCAGGTTTAAAAGCAATAAATGCACCCCAAACTATCATTACTGCTACAATAACTAAGCTGACTTTCAATATCTGTTTCTTCATGTATGCGGTATTCTATTCATCTTTGAGTAACAAAATTAGCAGGAAGACGCATGTTTTATTACGTCAGGTATGCCGCATTCCTACCGCATTTATAGGTCATCAACAATACATCAAAGCATCTCAGGTGCCTAATAAACCACATTTTATACCATTTAGTATTTAGTTGAAAATCAAGAACCACAGAAGATGCTCATGAAGTATGGTCTTGGTAACTGCATTTTAGTCGCTGCGCACGTCGGGAAATAGTACCCTGTGAGATTAAAATAAGTTAGGCACAAAGGAGAGTATATTATCCTTCTCATTATTCAGTTGAGAAGAAGTTTTGGCTATCGTAAAAACATTGAATAACACAGCGAGTAAATAAAAAATAATACTTATAAAAAGGCCATTTCCTGCTTTTCCTATTATCAGGTTCGATGTAAAAAGGGCAATCCCCATTCCAATAATAGTAACAATACTCCATAATAATTGAAAGCTTACAATTTTCCCGGAAATCATGTCGTTAGATTGAATTTGCTTCGTACTTTTCCATACCAAAATTGGAATGGCAAGATTCAAAAATGGTACGAAAGCAAAAAATAAAGTAGCCAAATTCATTCTTTTCAATGGTGAAAAAAGAGGTTTATAATCTTCCCTCCTTGCTGGATCGGATATTAATTCAGAAATATCCAACGCCAAAATTTCTGCCAAAATTTTTATCGTAAAAGCCCGTGGTTTTACTGCTCCTTTTTCTATTCGCTGAATGGTACTTAATGAGACATTCGCTTTTTCTGCCAATGCCTCTTGTGACAATCCTAATTTCTTCCGAGAATTAGCGACTTTGGTACCCAAATTTAAATTGTCGTGCTGCACGCTAGTTTTTGCCTCCTCGCATCATTTAATAAAACTAACCATAGTTATAAAGCTAATTGCCAAGTAGGTAAAACTATTTTCTCAAGTGATAAAAACGGCTAAAGCGCATTGGCATAAGATGAATCTGTCAACGTATTAGCACCTTATACATATGCGATTACTCCCAGTTTTAAAGGTTCGTATTGATGTACAGGAATGTTTCGCTTTTCGCGCATTTCACTATAAACACAAAGTAGCGACTATTTATAAAGTAATCGTTTGTTTCATAATGTTCATTAACAAGGCTTGTAAAAAAAGTCGAGTTACCATGAAATGGGATCCTTTCGGAAATCGGTCTGCCGAAGCGGAGCATTTTTTTAATGAGCATCACACAAAGAATAGACATTATGGACCAACTCCATAAAAAGCCAAAGTGATACGCCATTGTACTTATAGGCACTTGAAAATATCGTGAATGAGACCCGAAATGCTCGCAAATTTGTCTCCCAGAAAGACTAAAAGCAACTAACAGTGATCATAATGGCTTCAAACCAGGTATTTGTATAATCAATACCATTCAGGACGGAATATTATTCCGCAGGATAGGGTAATATCCCTGCAGCAGGGCAGCAAACTAGCGCAGGACTCATTTTACTTTATCAAGAAGGGCGTCAATTATCACTTGGAAGCATTTATCGCCCAATAATGATCCTCGGAGCAAGCGAGGCATGAAGTCAAATGATCGTTTTGATTCGATATAAGCATTGGGAAAAGCACCCTCAAGGTGGAGTTAAAACGAAAGCAAAAAAAGCCCTTAAAACATTTAACGGAAGTACCGCTCAGCAACCAAACCGTACAGATGCACCTTCTGAAAGCTCGGCGCTTTGATCCTCTGCTGTGATTTGTCATTCATCGTAGTATCAGAACTTATCAATCATAAAACTTTGATGATTAGGAGCATGTCAGACACAATTAATCGGTTTATCATTGAGCACATTAGGTATAGGTGAAATTATATGTGCACGTTCATCTCTATAATATGCCTTAGGGTCTTTTTCAAATATAAATGTCAAAAGTATCAATAGAAAAATGGGTCAAATCAAGCTATTCATTCCAATCCTTCTGCTATTTCTTTTTTCTTGCTCAAAAGAGGAAAACATAGCGACATCATTGGTTGAAGAGGAAACGCCCATACAAGAAGAAGTACCTATTGAAAACGAAACGCTCACAGATGCGGATGCCAATGTCTATAACACCATAAAAATTGGAGAGCAAACGTGGATGCTAGAAAATTTAAAAACAACAAAATTTAACGATGGCACACCCATTACTGAATATACATTTGACATTCATGGAATTAATTGGCTAAACCTAAACTCTCCGCAAGCGCTCTATCAATGGGCCAGCACCAATGATCTGAATAACGTTCATGAAAACGATCTGCCCTCCGATTATTATGGAGCCATGTATAATCACTTCGCCATAGTGTCTGAAAAGCTCGCCCCCATAGGATGGAGAATTCCGAGCGTACAAGATTACCTCGCGTTAGAAAACTGCTTATCAATTAATGAATTTGCCAGAAACGGAGTGCTGACTTTAAAATCCTCCACTGGCTGGTTGCCTTTTTCTAAAAACGGAAATGATAGTCAATATATGGTGGTCTTTCCCGTTTTGGATACGGTGGCTGTATTTACAGGAGGCGCTTACAACTCAGTAGAAGGTAAAATTCCATTTGCCATCGTCCATGACATGTTCATCCCTACATTCAGCAACTAAAAAGGGAGAAGCCATTGCGTTGGTTTTATTCAACTGAATTAAGACGAATACTCCAGCCATGACTCGGTAATTTTATTAGCGCCTTGAAAACACAGCGTTTAGAATGTGTCAGCCATTTTAAGTCATCTACTACGCCCCTTTCACCCTTGGAAGCGTAAAACTAAAGGCACTTCCTTTGCCTTCTACGCTTTCTACTGTCAATGTACCGCCATTCATCTTGGTAAATTCATCGACCAATTGTAAGCCTAAGCCCAAGCCTTTTTCTCCTTGTGTACCATAAGTACTTTTGTTCTCCTGCAAGGAAAACAATGATTGCATTTTTTCGGCAGGTATACCCACTCCAGTATCCTGTACAGTAACTAAAACGCACTCGCCATTGTTCTCCGCCTTGATGGTCACACACCCATTTTCAGACGTAAACTTTAAGGCATTGGAGGTCAAGTTCCTTACGATTGTTTCTGTCGTATTCTGATCTGCAAATGCAAAAACCTCGTCAGCAACATCTGTTTTCAGCTCAATTTTCTTACCATTAGCCATATTTTGAAGTGACATTTTAATATTTTCAGCTACTTGAGCAAGCGACATTTTGTCAGGGTGAAAAGGCACCTGTCCTTGCTGCTGAGTGGCCCAATTGAGCAAATTATCCAACAAGTTGGATAGCCGCTCTACAGATTCATCAATATCACCGGCTAGTTCAATTAGCTGATCCGTATTCTTAGACTTTACGTACACTTCTATCATTCTCGATATCCCGAAAAAAGAAGCTACAGGCCCTCTCAAGTCATGAGAAATGATAGAGAAAAATTTATCCTTCGTTGAATTGACCCTTTCAAGTTCACGCTTTTGAGCGGTCAGAATCTGATTCGTTCCTTGCTTTGCTTTGCTATTTCGATATTGTACGAAGGCCAATATGGCGATGAGAAGAATGACGATAGAAAGTGCGCCTCCAACAATAAGGCTTTGCTGCCTTTCCGCTTGTTTTTCAGTCTCCATGAGATCTAATTCTGCTTGCTTCTGGCCTACCTCAAAGTCGGTCCGCAAATCCGCCAGACGCTGGGTTGTTTCACGATCTTGTATGCTGTCCTTATAGGCAAAATGCTGTTCTTGATATACGTATGCTCTCTTAAAATCACCTTGTTCTTTGTAGAGTTTTGATAATAGTAAAGAGGCATCCCTTACTTGTTCTTTAAGGTCTTCCGGAATAGCCATTTCTAAGCCTTTTTCCGTAAAGTAAATTGCAGATTTGGACTGACCTTGTTCCAAGTAGATCGCCCCAAGTTGATTGTAGTAATCGGCCATTCCGTATTGATCACCGAGTGGTTTAAGCATTTCAATCGCTTGGAGTAAATCTTTTTTGGCTGTAGGATAATCTCCTTTTTTCCAATATACCAAGGCTCTATTACCAATGGTATATGCCTTCCCTATCTCCAATCCAATTTCTTGAAAAATAGGCGCTGCTTCGTTGTAATAATTTAATGCTGTATCAAGGCTATTGACTGTATAATGATCAAAACCTGTGTTGAGTAGCGTTATGGCCAGCTGTTGCTCATCGTCGGTCTGTCTAAAAATACGGACAGCTTTATCATTGTATGTTAACGCATTCCTTGAATCCTTATTCTGTGTATAGCTCGAGGCTATTTCAATATAAATTTCACCAAGTATTTGTGAGGAATCAAGATCTTTCGCTATTTCAGCCCCTGAAAATAAATGGTTCAAGGATTTGGTAAGATCACCTTGTAATCGATAAGCTCCTCCAAGGTATTGATGAGCCTTGCTTTTGTAAAACCTTGTTTGGCTCAAAACTGCCAGACTTAATAACATCTCTGAGTAATAAATAATATCCTCAGGAGAAGAAGAAAGACGTGCAACCCTCTCCAAAACAAAAAGTTCAGTGGAGTCATTCAGTGGTTTATCCTTCAACACAAGCTTTAAGCTATCTGCTTGCTTTGAATCTTGACTACTTGCATGAAAAAATATTAAGTAGAGGAGAGTCGTTAAGAGTCTCCTCAAACGAAAAGGAAAAATCATCCTTGACCAGCTTTCAACTTAGGGTCCAAAGTAAAAGGACTATTGGTATTCCCAACTACATTAAAAGTGATGCTAAATGCTTCCTCCCCTATAACAGTCTCTGATACCGAACCAACAAAGCTGTTGGAAGAAGAGGGTAATTCTGAAAAAGCAACTACACCACTTTCTTGTGCGAAAGAAACCAAGTTTACCATTGTTCCATCTATGGAAATAATTGTAAACGCCACAGTTTGGCCAGCCGAAGCATGAATATCAAATGTCGTGCTGTCTCCGGGTGTATCATCAGTGTCTCCCTGATTATCCGTCAAAACAACAGTCGTTGAGAGATTCTGTGGCGTAATACTCGCCGTGTCTACAGTAATAGTAACATTAATGTCTGCCATTGTTATCTATATTTAGAATTAAGGGAACTTCAAAATAAGCAAATTAATGAAGTTTTATCGATATGTAAACAGCATAATACATTATTTGGTCTTTAACTTTTCGCTATTCCCCTGACTAAGAACGTCACAAAAATGGAAAAAATAAAGCGAGTGCAGTACTTAGCGTGTAGCTCCGTGAAATAAAGCAAATAAGGTCAAACTAATGCGGGTCGGGAGACTCAACCCGAGACTCGTTTCTCCCTATTTCAACTTTTTTTTGAAAAGTCAGGCCTCTTTTCTGTGAAAACTTCCGTATTGAATGTCGACTGTAATACAAAAGCATGAACCCTGAGTCACCACCTAGTTTTATCCCCATTTTCCATGTCTGAAAGGAAGGATGATTTGGCATTAATAAACGATATAGCAAAGGGAAATGACCGATCCTTGAAGTTGCTGTATGATACCTATGCTTCAAAAGCCTTCAATACCATTATTAGTTTTACCAAAAACGAGGAAGACGCGGAGGAACTCCTTCAGGATGTTTTTATGAGTGTTGTTGAGAATGCATGCACATTTCGTGGCGATTCCACATTGAGCACGTGGATTTACCGAATGGCCGTTAATAAATCGCTTGACTTTTTAAGAAAAAAAAATACGCAAAAACGCTACGGCATTTTCACTTCTATTTATAAAAAGGACAGCACAGAATTACACTTTGACAAAACTGATTTTGTCCACCCAGGTGTCAGATTAGAACAAAAGGAAAATGCCAAAATCCTTTTTAGCGTCATTGACCAACTTTCTGAAAATCAGAAAACAGCTTTCCTACTTACACAAGTCGAAGGCTTGCCGCAACAAGAAGTAGCGGATATCATGAAAGTAACGCGCAAGTCTGTAGCGTCTTTGCTGCAGCGGGCAAAAGCTAATCTGAAAAAAGAATTGGAGAGATTATATCCGAGCCGAGGGATAAATAAGAAAAGGACGTCAAAAGTGATATGAATAACTGGAAAGACGAAATCATCCACAGCTTGGATGGAATAGAAGCCGCAAAAGCGCCAGAAAATGGATTCGACAAACTACAACAAAGGTTACAACACCGGAAATTGCACGCAGCACCCCGCACATGGATCAGCATTGCCGCAGCAGTTGCCTTAATTGTCATGGGTAATGCCTACGTCTTGATTGGAGATCATGCTGAGAGTGACCCAAAAGCAAGATCAAGTACCACCAGCATCACCACCAATTACAATATTTATCATCAATGAACACTAAAATATACCCTATTGCGCTGATCATCATGGTCCTGATCAATGGCTTGCTCCTATTCAAACTACTGGAGCACAGTCCACCAAAACATATGCCGAGACCTGAAGGCCCCATGCTCATGGAGCATATCAGCAAAAAACTTAAGCTTAATAATAATCAAGAAGAAAAATATTTCAAACTAGCAAAAAACCATGGAGCCGCATTTGCCGAATTGGAACAACAGGAGCAAAAATTGATTCATACCTATTTCAACTTTCTCAATGATGATGTCCCCAATCTTGAGGATCAAAAGCTGGTTTTGGATCAACTCAAAACTATCGAAACAAGAAAAATTCAAATGACCTACGCGCATTTTGAGCAATTAAAATTGATGTGCTCCGACGCACAGCTTATTCATTTTGTAGGTATCATGAAGGAAATCATTAACGTCTTGACTAAGAAAAGTGGGGAAATACCTCCTCCTCCGAGGGATTGACCTTCACGCTACATCAAAAAAAAACAAACAAATAAACCTCTATGAAAATCACAAAATACGGCCTAGCCATTTTAGTCGCATCTACACTTTGGATATCATGTAGCAATGATGATGATGAAGTTATTACGGAAGATACAACAGTCGATCCAACAACAACCGAGCTGCCTTCCGCTTATGCCGCTTTCAACGCGGATAACACCACCATCATGCTCGATGGCGAAGAGGTGGTCATTGAGACGAACGGATTACCAAATCACACCTCTCCGTATTGGTCAAATACAACAGCCCGTTCCACTACTGACCCGATGGGCAATGTATTAGTGACAGAAGCCGCGGACCAAAACCATTCCTTATTTTCACAGCCGTCCATTACTTCCTTTGACCAAATGGCTCCAGGAAATATTGATGACTTCAATGGTTCTTACACATTGAGAGTTTCATCCAGTCCAGAAAAAGCATCTTCTACAAGTGCTACAGGTCTGGGTGCTATTGGTATTGCTGTCAGTGGATCTGTCATCTATAATGACGAAGAAGGACCGAATGTTCCTTTGGATGATGCCGCCGGATCTTTGGACTATAATGGGGCACATACAGGACCACAGAGTTATCATTATCATTTGGAGCCGGTGGCCTTTTCTGATGATGACGACAATTTAATTGGGGTCATTGCCGATGGATTTTTTCTCTATGGCAGAAAATGCACTTCAACTGATGACTATCCAGATGACTTGGACGCCTCCGGCGGACATACCAATACCACAAAGTATAACACTGAGGCGGAGTATCATTATCATATCGAAAATGAGCTTTACTTGAATCAGTATTACATCTTATTTCCAGGAGATTACCAAGGAACTGCCAATGCTGTCAATTAATAGTCCTCTCGCTTTTTATCTCCTCTTTCTGAGCATACTCATGCCCGCTGACAGCTATTTGTTTCGCAAGCATAACGTGACCGCATGTGTTGTCAAAGTAGATCGCGACTTATTACAACTCCATGCCAATGAAGGACTAGTGTACGACGATGACATCCCTTTCACGGGTGTGTCCGTCGACTATTATGACAATGGTATTGTCAAGGAGGAAATCAGTTTTATGGATGGAAAACG
>JBLIIJ010000042.1:0-32564 GCA_047635055.1 Cyclobacteriaceae bacterium
TCATGCTATTTTCTTGAAAGGTTTTACAGAAATTGATTGGTCAACCAATTTTGATGTTTTCTCATTCTCAATTAAAATAATACGATCAAGAAGACTTACAGATAAGGAACGTGATCTTAGAATAGTCTATTATGATTGGTATGGAATCAGACAGGGGGGTGTTTATTAGAAGGCAGGAAAATTGCCTTAAAACGGCGGAAAAGAATGTTTTAAGCTAAATTCGGTTCGCTCGGGTGTCAATAATTTTTTATTCAACACTTTTTTAGTTTACCCAATTAAACGGACTGGATAAAAACTTTTGAGATCCGCTTTCCATGTTCTTTGTAAGAATGAATATCTCCATAGAGCATCGAATCGTAGTTTTTCATTTGTAACATTGGTGTTGTATTGAACTTTATCTGTGTCTATCCTTTTGAAAGCCATATTCCATTCTGAAAATGTCTTTGCTCTACGTTTTCACAAAATCTCATCCTAGGAGCAATATGTCTATCGTCTTTTTCAATTTTGTTATAAAGTGCCATCACTTTATCATACTCTCCTTCTAAGATCTGAATAAAACGGGTATCTGTATGGTCTGAGCAGAGCCTACTCCGATTTCACATGTTATAACTGTAGTTCGGCTGATCGGTTTTTTAATTATAATCCATACATTAAATTCTCTTTGGTAATAATATCGAGCTGCATTAATTGCTTTGATTCGATTTCGGTATTGAGGATAAGTTTTTTATATAATGTTTCTACCGCTAATCGACCTTGCACTTTAGGGTTCTGGTGTATGATGAATTCAATCAGTTCATTATTGAGACAACTAATATTTTCCTCAATAAGATCATAGCCAACAATTCTACTAAGATGCTTATTGCCATTAGCCATGACCTGATGGGCTACCTGATGTGCTCTGGAATTGGGGATGAATAAATGAATCGACTCATTTCGTTGATAATGGTAATTTAAGACTGGGTGAATTTCTTCCACATCTTTGTCTATGATCACTTCTTCAATGAGCTTTTCATCGAATCCTTTTTGTAGGTAAAATTCCTTGAATCCTGCAATTCTTTCGTCGAGGGTTTTATTTAAACTATCAAAGTCAGTGAATCTAAGGATAAGCGCACGCTGACCGTTTTCGAAACCAAGATTTAAAAGTTTTGCAGCTAATATTCCTCCTTGGCGTGAGTCCTGTCCGATAAATGCCAGTGGTGAAGTTCCTGATAAGTTGGAGTCCACAAATACGAATGGGATATTTTTTATTCTCAATGCTTCACAAATCCCCAAAGTTTCCAAAGGTAAAAGTGGTGCTAGTATTACGCCCTGCGGCTTACTGTCAATAGCGATTGTTGATTGATTTAAGAATGAATCTTTATTGTGTCTATCAAAAGTATACCTTTCAACGATGATGCCTAAGTTTTGATATTGTGTAGCTGCGAGGTTTATACCCTCATTTTGCGTTCTCCAATATTCATTATCATCCGGCAATATGACAGCAATTCTTAATGATTGGTTAAGCTTTAAACTTCGTGCAAACACATTAGTACTATAATTTCCCTCTTTGGCAATTTTTAGTACCTTTTCTCTCGTTTCCTTGGCAACTTCCCCACGGTTATGGAGTACACGATCGACTGTTCCCACTGAAACTCCAGCTTTTTCTGCTATTTGCTTAATCGTGATTTTAGCCATATGCCGTATTATTATTGAAATTTAATGTTGCAAAGATAGTACAATATACTATCTTTGAATCAATCGTTAACGTACACGGTAAAATAATCCTTCGTCAAGAAGGAATTTTTTGAACCATTTCCGTTATCGAGCACGGAAAAAATAAACTATAATAAAATGAGCAAAGTAGTTACGTTCGGGGAAATCATGTTGAGACTAGCCCCACAAGGATTTTTAAGGTTTTCACAAGCCAATAATTTCGACGTAGTATACGGAGGAGGAGAGTCTAATGTCGCTGTATCATTGGCTAACTATGGCGTACCCGTCGATTTTGTTACTCGATTGCCAAAAAATGATATTGGAGAATGCGCATTGATGGAAATGCGTAAAAGAGGAGTCAATACTCAGAATATTATTTTTGGTGGAGATAGATTGGGGATCTACTTCTTAGAAACTGGCGCAGTAAGCAGAGGTAGTAAAGTTGTTTATGATCGAGCACATTCTGCTATGTCGGAGATTGAACCAGGGATGGTTAATTGGAAAAAAGTCTTCGAAGGAGCTTCATGGTTTCACTGGACGGGCATTACACCAGCTATTTCTCAAAGCGCCGCTGATGCTTGTTTGGAAGCAGTGAAAGTAGCGAGCGAACTAGGAATAGTGATTTCTACAGACCTCAATTATAGAGCAAAACTTTGGAACTTTTGTGATGATGTAAAGCGCGAAGAAATAATGACTGAGTTGACGGCTCATTGCGATATTATCTTAGGAAACGAAGAAGATGCCGAAATGCATTTTGGCATTAAGCCAGAAGGAATTAGCGTTCAAACGGAAGGACACAATGTGAAGGCAGAAGCATTTTTATCAGTTTGTCAGCAGATGATGGAAAAGTTTCCTAAAGCTAAAAAAGTGATTACCACGTTGAGAGGCTCAATTTCAGCTTCACATAATACTTGGGCAGGTGTGCTATATGATGGTATTAAAATGTACGAGACACGTCAATACCAAATAACGAATATTGTCGATAGGGTAGGTGGAGGTGATTCGTTTATGGGCGGTTTGATTTATGGTTTATTGAAGTATCCTGAGGACGATCAAAATGCGCTAGATTTTGCAGTTGCAGCTTCTTGTTTAAAACATACTATAAAAGGTGACGCGAACTTAGTCACCGTAAGTGAAGTGGAAAAGCTCATGGGCGGTGACGCTTCTGGCCGAGTAGCAAGATAATAATGACGAATCAGGAATATCTTCTTCATACCAATAAGGGAACAGTGGCCATTATATGCGGTGGAGGCCCTGCTCCTGGTATTAACACAGTCGTGAGTACGGTTGCTAAGGTTTTTCTGAAAAGTGGCTATCGTGTTATTGGTGTGCATGAGGGATATAAAGGACTGTTTTCTAAAGACGCAAATATCAAAGAGTTTACTTTTGAACATGCCGACAGAATTTTTAGTCGAGGTGGATCTACTTTAATCATGAGTAGGCACAAACCAAAAGACGAAGAATTCAATGTTGACTTTTTTGAGAAATTCAACGTAAAACTTTTGGTTACTATCGGTGGAGATGACACGGCAAGTACAGCCAATCGTATTGCTAAGTTTTTAAAGAAAAACGAACTAGACGTCAAAAACATACACGTTCCAAAGACGATTGATAATGATTTACCATTACCCGATCGAAATCCAACTTTTGGTTTTCATTCGGCAAAGGATGAAGGAGTTAAAATAGGAAATACTGTTTATGAAGATGCTCGTACAAGTCAGAATTGGTTTGTAATGTCGACTATGGGTCGGTCGGCCGGTCACTTGGCTTTTGGGATTGCATCGGCATGTCATTTTCCTATGTTGATCATTCCTGAGATGTTTAACAAAACAAAACCTACCCTAGATAAAATCATTGATTTGATTATTTCATCAATGATTAAAAGAAAAATTATGGGCGTTTTTTATGGTGTGGCTTTAGTAAGTGAAGGTGTTTTTCATGTATTGGAAGAAGAAGAACTGAAGACTTGCGGTATACATTTTACTTATGATGATCATGGTCACCCGGAACTAGGGAATGTGAGCAAATCGAATATTTTCAATATTCTATTACAAGAGAAATTAAAAAAACTGGGGATCAGTATTAAAAGCAGACCTGTTGAAATAGGGTACGAGTTGCGGTGTTGTAGGCCAATTGGTTATGATTTAACGCTGTGTACTCTATTAGGGATTGGGGTAAAAAAACTGTTCGACGAAGGAATCTCAGGATGTATCGTAACGACCAATTCTCGCGGGGATATTGCGCCAATGTATTTATCCGACATGGAAGACGAAAACGGTAAAATACCGCCTCGACTTGTTGATATGGATTCACAATTGACAAAATTGTCTTTTGAAAATTTGCAATATTTGACTCCTGACGATTACGAAGAAGCGAAAAAATATTTATCAGATCCTGAGGATTATGACTTCAACAAAATTTTAAACTGGAATTAAAAAATATGGCGAGATTTTCTAGAATTGATGTTTTTAATCAGATGGCATCCACAGGACTTGTTCCGTTGTTCTACCATGCTGATGTTGAATTAGGTAAGAACATACTGAAAGCTTGCTATGAAGGCGGTGCAAGAGTACTGGAATTTACCAACCGTGGTGACTATGCGCATGAAGTTTTCGCAGAGTTAAACAAATACGCAGCGAAGGAACTTCCAGAAATGATTTTGGGGGTTGGATCAGTGACTGACGCAGGAGCTGCATCGTTATATATGCAATTGGGTGCTAATTTCGTAGTAACACCTGTACTAAGAGAAGATATTGCTTTGTCATGCAATCGGAAAAAAGTTCTTTGGTCTCCAGGCTGTGCTTCGTTAACTGAGATTGCTAGAGCTGAAGAATTGGGTTGCGAATTGGTAAAGCTTTTCCCGGGAGGTACTTATGGGGCTGGATTCGTAAAAGCAATAAAAGGCCCATGTCCTTGGACGAATATCATGCCTACTGGAGGCGTTTCGCCTACAGCAGAAAGTATCAATGAATGGTTTGGCGCTGGAGTAACCTGCGTAGGAATGGGTTCTCAGTTAATTTCTAAAGATGTTATTCAAAATAAAGATTTTGATTTGTTAAAGGCCAATATTTCAAAAGCACTTAAACTTATACAAGAATGTAGATCAAACTAATTGATTGGTTTTTTTAGTTAAAATTCATCTACAGTTTAGCCCAGCCGCAAGGCTGGGTTTTTAAAACATTTAAATTTTCACACTTCATATTTATCACTTCATCAGTCCAATCTTTTTAGGTTGGATTGTTTTTTTCTAAGGGGTAGTTTTCTACATAGTTTTTCATGTATTCATGGATCCCTTTAGCGGGCTCTCGAATTTCTGCAGCCACACTATTTAGGTAACCTTTGGCATCCTTTACGATCATGGCTTTTATCGCGATATAGTAAGGTCGTAGTATTTGATCAAAGCCTTGTTCTTTGAGTGTATCGATTATTTCCTGACCATAGCCAAGTTTAGCGGTGATAGCTCCGAAGCGGTACCAGTCGTCTTTGGTTTCATATGAAAAACCTTCTTTAATCACTGTTAGGGCTTTTTTTACATTGGTAAGACCATACCCTATATTTTTTGCATAGAACTGAAAGATTGATTGATGCAGCAAATAGCTGTCCATTTCCAAGGAAGTGGGTTTGAGCGAGTTAAAAACACTGTTCGCCTCTTCAAGATTACCTAGGACATCTCGATATAGTCTGATTAAACTTATTTTCACATATTTATCATCTGGACTTAGCTTGAGGGCTTTTTTGTATATTTCTTCTGCCTTGATAAAATCGGAAAGGTCATCTTGATACAAATTACCTAGAAGGTTCATTCCCCTAACTTTTGTATCATAATTAGAATCAAAGTGAATATAGTCTATGTAAACTTGCTCGGCGAGCCGATAATCTAGCAATTCGCTTTTGTAAAGTTTAGCAAGCATAGTATATGCAATGCCTTTTAGCTGTTTATCTCCTTTTATTATGCATTCTTGATATGCGTTTTCTGCTTTCGTGAAGTCTTTCAGGTCGAATTGAAACAGAAGAGCCAATTGAATCCAAGTCAGACTCTGTGATGAATCTAATTCTAACGATTTTCGATATTCAATTTCAGCCAAGTTATGCTTTGATTGTTTTTCCAGAATATTAGCTTTTTGGTTATAGTACGAAGGTTTGGTTTCATTTAAGATGGTTAGTTTTTCATTGTTGATAATTGCTTGAGCGTAGTTTTCCTGCGTGATTAAAAGTTGAGTTTTTTCAAGTAATTCTTGTTCTTGCTTTGAAATGAATTCACTTGGAATTTCAAAATCATTTCTAATGGATTTGTCATGAAATGCGAGTTCCAGTATCTCTGTATAACTTTTACTCCTCAATTTCTCGGCAACTTCAGGGTCGCTAATAGCTTCAGCTAAAGCCAAATTCAAACTGATATCATCCGAATGCTTACTCTTCAGAAAGAGCCTTTTACTCCCTATTTGCTCTAATTCATCTTTATAAAAAGTCTCCAAGAAGCGCGTCAAACAAACCAATTCTCTTTTTTGCCGTCGACTACTTCTTCGCATTAAGTACCAGATATTGAAAAAGCGTTCGGATATTTCATAAGCAGCACCTTTCGCCTGATAAGCGTCCATCTTTTGTAGCCAACCAACTTCTGTTAACCTTTTGAGTTGCGGAGATAATTTGGAGTTTTCAAGACTTGTTACCTCTCTGATTACACTAATATGTGTTGGATCCCAGTTTAAGGCAATCGCATCTAGTATGATTTGCATTTGTGGTGGAAGCTCTTCGAATCTTGCCTTATAGAGAGGTGTAGCTACATCCATTAACGCATCTAAGTCGTATTGTAGATCAGAGGAAAATCCTTGCTGAATGATAGGGTAGAGCATCACCAAAGTTCTTGGTGTGCCTCCGGTAAGTTGATACAGTGTTTTTAGCTTAGCTTTATTTCGAATTAGCTTGTTGTTAAAATCTTCGTTTCCCGTGATTTGCGCAAGGTTCTCAAGTACAGCAATACTCTCCTCTAGCGTTAGTTTCTGAAGATGGTGAATTTGGAAAGCATCATAAAAAGCCGCTCCATAATCTACGGTCGCATTAAGTATTCGAAAGCTGGCACCAACCATAATTGGCGCATTGTTGCTCATCAATGTTCCACGCAAAGCATGATGGTCGGACTTTTCTAATCGGTCGAAAATTAAATTCAAGTTGTCAACGAGTAGAATAGGTCTGCGTCCAATTTTCCCGCAATAGTAGTTTAATCGTTCATAAATATGATTTGAATTCTTTTCCCCAGTAAGTTGTTTAATCTCGTTATCGAGTTTGGTTAAAATACTTCTGTTTTTAGCATTATTGTCTTTGTCCAGCGCATCTGCCAGTGCATCCATGCAGTTAAGCCAAAACTTACCTAAACCGTCAACGTTGTATTGTTCTTCAGGAAAAGAAAGTGCGATGTAACTTTTGTTGTGTGGTGCTTTTCTCAATTCAACGGCAATCCGGTTAAGTAGTGTGGATTTGCCTATCCCGCGTTGGCCTATGAGTAGGTACTGTTGAGGAATAGATCCATTATCTTCTTGAGTGATTTTATTCAACAAGTAATCAAAGAGTTTTTGTCTGGCGACAAATGATTTCTCTATTTCTTGGTCGCTCAGTCGGCCTGGATTGAAGACGCCTATTTGCGCGTGATGTAGTTTGATATCATCCATAATAGAAGTTAGGTAGCGAAGCGTTTAAACCAAAAATCGCGGAGTAGTGGGGATCGAAAAGTGTAGACTCCTTCAAGTTCTACGAGATAGCCATCATTTGTTAAGATGTATAATGTCTTATTAAGCCTATCTTCTGCATCGTCTATATCTTCATATTTTTGAATCATAAGGTTGAGTAGGTTTGATCGCTTTGAGCCGTGCTTTTCTTGACAAATATGTTTCAAAGTTCTTTTAAGATCAGTCCTTATCAATTCATATTGCTTTTCAATGCGCTCTATCCAGGTATTGAAATGGCCTTCCTTTAGGATAGATTCATAGGCCTTATTGACTAGTGCTCGGTCAATTGGATGCGATTCTAATTCGATAAGTACTTCTATTTTTTGATAAATGACTTGAAGGAAGTAGGGGAGGCAATAGTCTACCTTATCTACAATTTCCTGAAAAATATCTTCAGTGATCTCAAAGTCAGATGAACGAACGAGTTTTTTAAGCAAGTCTTTGCTTTCTATTTTATCAAAGGCCTTAAGATGATAGGGAAGGAGGTCATTGATAGTATCAGTAATGTTATGTGAATGTGTGAAATTTTGAATACCGACGGAACTGGAAAATATCCATTTTATTTTAGAGTTGGATATTTGTCTTAGATGTCTCAACCAGTGTAGAAATTGGGCAGCATTTATTGGGTTATCTTTCTTATGAATGATGGCGTTTAGAAAAACGCCCAGTTCATCAAGAAATATTAATGTTGGTTTATTATGGTCAATGAGAGGTTCAAATTGACTGTATATGGTGGATTTTTCTTGCTCCCATTCCAAAGACATTTTCACGCCATCCATTTCTACTGTTGGTTTGATTTTCTTTATTGTCTTAAGAAAAGTTTCTCCTTGATCCTTTACGCGACTATACCATGTCATTCCTTTGAGTGCCGAAACGAACATGGTCAAGAATTCAACTTCAGAATTCACTTTCTCTAAATTAATGTCAATTGTTTGCCATTTATTCTGATGTGCTTCTTTGATGAGTCTTTTTGCAAAGGAGGACTTTCCCACACGCCTTGGAGATGGTAGATGGATGTTATTCCCAGCTGCTATCTTTTTCCATACATATGTGACTTCAGCTTTTCTGCCATGAAAGTCATTTCCTTCAACTGGTGGGCCTATTATGTTCTTCATTTTGCACTATTTAACAGTACAAATATATACATTTTTGTATATATACAAAAATGTATATATAAAATACCCAACTTTTATTACTAAAATACATTCCTAACTGCTAGAAAACACAAAAGCCCAGCTTTGGGCCGGGCTTTCTATTTGAGTGTTAGGGGTGGAGATACTATAAAGTACCTCTTAGTTCTTGTTCTCTTTCAATCGCTTCAAACAAAGCCTTGAAATTACCTTTACCAAATGAGGTAGCTCCTTTTCTTTGAATAATTTCGAAAAACATGGTAGGTCTTGGGTTTACAGTCTTTGTGAATATCTGTAATAAGTAACCTTCTTCATCTCTATCTACTAGTATTCCCAACTCTCTTAAAGGAGCTAAGTCTTCATCAATTTCTCCGACTCTATCAAGTAGCTGATCATAATAAGTACCTGGTACATTCAGAAATTCGACACCTCGTTTTTTTAAATCTTTTACAGTTTCTATTATATTGTCAGTAGCCATAGCTACATGTTGCACACCGGCACCTTCATAGAATTCTAAGTATTCATCCACTTGAGATTTCTTTAATCCCGCAGCAGGCTCATTGATTGGAAATTTGATTCTACCATTTCCATTACTCATCACCTTACTCATCAAGGCTGTGAATTCCGTAGAAATATCTTTATCGTCGAACGAGAGAATTTGTTTGAAACCCATCACTTCCTCGTAGAATTTGACCCACTTGTTCATGCCACCTAGTTCTACATTTCCAACCATGTGGTCAACGAATTTCAACCCTGATTCTGGTGCTTCGTAGAATGGATTCCAAGCTCTATAGCCAGGAAGGAAAATACCATTATAATCTTTTCGCTCTACAAATATATGGACGACTTCACCGTAAGTATGGATTCCTGACCTTACCACTTGCCCATGATCATCTTTCTCAATAGTCGGTTTTAGATAGGATTCAGCTCCATTCTCGATAGCTTCATTATATGCTTTTGTAGCATCTTCGACCCAAAGGGCGTTGACTTTTACGCCATCACCATGTCTGTCGATATGAACGCCTATTTCAGAACCACTTCTTAAGGGGGTGGTGAATACAAGAATGATCTTACCTTGACGAACAACAAATGATTCTCTATCTCTTACACCAGTTTCTAAACCAGAATAAGCGAGACTTTGAAAACCAAAGGCAGATTTATAATAATAGGCTGCTTGTTTTGAATTACTCACATATAATTCAATATAATCAGTTCCATTGATTGGCATTACTTCCTCATTAATCTGAGGAGCCGCTGTTGTCATGTAATTGCTCATATGATAGGGTTAATATTAGTTGTCATGACAAATATATTTAATAAATAATTAAATCAAGAATCTTGGACCAAGCTCTTGACGATCTAGGCGGATAATTACTTTTTATTCCATACAAGCATCTAGGAATAGTACTCACGAGGGGGAACTCAATAACCTTGGTGCAAGCTCACGGGGTATGAGGTCAGACGATTTTTTTTAGATAAGCATTGCGGAATAGAACTCATAAGTTGGGATCTAAAGGCTGAAAAACGTCTTATCGTATCATAAATGATTGTCCAATGCTATAGGTTTTTCAGAAAGGTTAGTATAAAGTTGATTCATTATTCGTTTGAAGTCTTCGTAATCTTCTTCAGATAGCCCTTGCCAAGACAACCGCCTTAATTGATTTATGTCAGGATAACATTTTTCGGCAAGCGCTTTCCCCGTTTGCGTCATGCAGATCAATGTCTGTCTTCTGTCAAGTTTGCCATTTACTTTTTGTACTTGGTTTTTGGCGACCATCTTCTCAATGATTCTCGAAACAGTGGGAGCGTCTTTAAAACTAGCTGCGGCGAGCTGTTTCTGGGTAAGTTCTCCTTTATTATATAAAGCATCTATGATTACCCATTGATCAGGGGTAATGTCTACGTTAAGATCTTTAAATACTTGAATGAAGTTTAACTTGGTAATTCGGAAGGCTCTTTCGAGTAAAAAGCCCACCTTTTTTTTAGTGCTAATACCAGTCATTAAAATTATTTGACGTTTAAAAAATAAATATTTTGAAAATTCCTTACTCTAACCAAGACTTGTAATACTCACCGTCATCGATCTTCATCGCTTCTTCAGTAACTTTCAAAGGCTTGAAAGTATCTATCATGACTGCTAGCTCGGCGGTGACTGTTTTACCAATACTTCTTTCGTACGCTCCTGGATGAGGTCCGTGAGGTATTCCTGACGGGTGTAAGGAAATATAGCCTTGCTCCACATTGTTTCTACTCATAAAATCACCATCGACGTAATAGAGCATCTCGTCTGAATCTATATTGGAATGGTTATAGGGCGATGGTATCGATAAGGGATGATAATCATACATGCGAGGACAAAATGAGCAAACCACAAAGGCGCTGGTTTCGAATGTCTGATGTACTGGAGGTGGTTGATGAATTCTTCCCGTAATGGGTTCGAAATTATGAATGGAAAAGCCATATGGGAAATTATAGCCATCCCAGCCGACAACATCAAAAGGATGACTAGCGTATTCAAGCTCATGAATCATTCCCATTTTTTTGATTTTCATTGTGAAACTACCTTTTTCATCAAATGATTCTAATTCAGTAGGTAGTTTGTAATCTCTTTCACAAAAAGGGGAGTGTTCTAGCATTTGACCAAACCAGTTACGATATCGTTTTGGTGTATATATGGGCACAAATGACTCAGTAACCAACAAACGGTTATCTTCAGTATCAAACGCTATTTGATAGATAATACCTCTTGGTATAATGAGGTAATCACCATATTCGAATTTAATATTTCCGAGCATGGTTTTTAGTGTGCCTGTTCCTTTGTGCACGAATAACATTTCATCTGCGTCTGTATTCTTATAAAAATAGGACGTCAATGATTTTCGCGGGGCGGCAAGGCTAATGTGAACATCATTGTTGACTAAAAGCCTTTTTCTGCTATCAAGAAAATCATCTTCAGGAAGAACATTAAAGCCCTTTAACATTCTAGAAGTAATATTATTGTCAACGGCTATCTTAGGCGTAACGTCTACTGGTTTTTTAATAGACTTAACCATCGTCGGTCTTTGATGGTGGTAAAGTAGCGACGACATTCCGTCAAATCCTATTGTTCCGAAAAGCTGCTCATAGTAAAGCTCGCCATTTGGCTTACGAAACTGAGTATGACGCTTTGGTGGAATTTCTCCGAGTTTATGATAAATGGGCATTTTGTTAGTTGTTATTTATTGGGTATTGTAAATATAGGAATTTGATTCCAGTCAATCCAATACAGTTTGGCATGCTAATTGGTTTATTGTTGACAGTTGGTATTTGAGTTTGATTCCAAGTGCTCTGATTATTTTCTAGGTTAGGTTGGTTATTTGATTTGGAGCACGCACCCCGCTTTCAGCGGGGTGTTTTTATTTGTTACCTGTTGTATTGTTGAATCAAAAAAACATTTATTTTTGTTTTCAATCATTAAAAACTCAATTATGAAAAAAATTTTAATTGCTTTACTATTCGTTTTCGGATCATCTTTTGCCTTCAGTCAGGCAGGAGTATCTTTAGGACTTAAAGGAGGAATCAACCTCGATAATTTAAATACTAATGATCCAGCCGCCAACATTGACGGTAGAACGGGCTATCATTTTGGTGCTTATGCAAACATCAAATTAACAAAATTTGCTATTCAACCGGAGATACTCTATTCTTCACAAGGAACTACAGTCGATTTTGGTACAGTGGCTAATGATTTTAAACAAGACTTGGTTTATTTAAATATTCCAGTGATGTTCAAATTTTATTTGGCTGCTGGTGTTAACCTACAAGCCGGGCCTCAATTTGGCTTGTTGTTATCAGCAGAGCAAGATCTGCCAACTGGAACGCAAGATATTAAAGACCAACTGACAGGGTCTGACCTAAGCGCTGCTTTAGGTGTGGGATGGGATGCTCCATTTGGACTAAACCTTACTGCAAGATATCTTCTCGGACTTGGAGAGGTAGGGGATGACCCGACAATTCCTGATTTCAAATCACGTACGTTTCAAATATCAATAGGATATAAATTATTCGGAATTGGTAATTAATTTTATCGAAGAAATAATCTAAGCTGGGTCTAAAGCCCGGCTTTTTTTATGCTCAAAGTGCTCGAAACTTGTGGATTTATCTTGTCTTTCAGTCCATGAAATACCCAGAATGACAATAGCTAAGGCAATGCCGATAAGAACATACAGTATTTTTCGAGCTTCTTTCAAGTTGGATTTTTAACTAAAACCAACTAAATCAGAGATACCCTTATTTCAATGAGTATCATTTATGTTCCAATCATATTCCATAAATTTTACTTCATAATCAACAGGAACTTCGTAAAAACGATATTTATTGACAAAGTTGGCCAAAGAACCAGCATTAAAACTGAATTGATCTTGATACCACTCGAAAATTTTGTTCATAACTAGGATCTTATTTTTCTCATCTACTTCAATATAGTTTGGTCTATCTATGATAAGCTGAGCGAGAAATTTCAACTGTTCCTCTACCTGCTCAGGTGTATAGGCATGATCATATAAGAATGGGCAGCCTAGTGCAGCACAGCCAAGAGCAAATCTTACTCATGGCACTTATAAGCAAAAAAAAACCTGCCAATTAATTGAGCAGGTTTTTGATTTTTTAAAGTCTCTTAACAATATTCGTTAAATACTTCTACTAAGTGATTAGAAATCAAGTCAGCAGGCCTTCCTTCTATATGGTGTCTTTCTACCATATGGATTAATTCACCATCTTTAAACAATGCAATTGCAGGGGATGAAGGAGGATATGGTAAAGTATACTCTCTTAATTTCGCTGTTGCTTCCATATCAACACCAGCAAATACCGTTGCTAAATGTGTTGGTTTCTTTTCACTAGACTTTACAGCCATCGCTACACCTGGTCTTGCTGATCCAGCAGCACAACCACATACAGAGTTGATGACTACCAGTGAAGTGCCTTTGTGATCTTTAAGATGAGAATCTACCTGATCCACTGTTTTTAACTCGTCAAAACCTACATTAGTTAATTCCACGCGCATTGGCGCTACTAATTCTTCAGGATACATATTATATTCTTTTAATACTAATTATTATTTGATTTACATAAAGCCAAGTTCCAACTTGGCGGCTTCTGACATCATTTCAGTCGCATATGGGGGGTCAAAAGTAACTTCCATCGTTACATCGTTAACTTCCTCAATTTCTCTTATTCTCATCTCGATCTCGCCTGGTATGCTTTCGGCAGAAGGGCAAGCAGGAGATGTTAATGTCATGAGAACATGGATATTATTTACAGGAAATATATTTATTTCATAAATAAGCCCAAGTTCAAATACGTCTACAGGAATTTCCGGATCGTAGACCAACTTAATTGCTTCCAAGACCTTATCCTTCAAATTGGTTTCCTGTTCGGTCGTTTGTCCTGTTTCACTCATGCGTTCGATGTTCTTTTAGCACTGAATGCCAGTGCGTATATTTTCATTTGCTTAATCATAGATCCAAAACCATTTGATCTTTGCGTTCCAATAAATCTGTTCATCCCTATTTTTTCAGGGAAGAAGATATCTTCATTGAGTATCGCTTCTGGAGTCTGATTGGATAATACCCTTACCAAAATACTTACAAGGCCTTTGGTTACGGCAGTGTTAGAATCTGCTTGAAACTGAATCTTACCGTCTGCTATTTGTGCCGACATCCACACTTTCGATTGGCATCCTTTCACAATATTATCTTCGGTCCGAGCATTCTCGTCAAGTGGATCCATTTGGTCACCAATCTCAATGATATAATTGATGATCATTTCCATGTCACCTTCGAGCATAGAGAATTCTTCAATGATATCCTCCTGAATATTTTTCAAACTTTCACTCATCGGAATTTCTTAATTATGTCTTCAAGTCCTTCTTTTAAACGATCAATTTCAGCCATTGTATTGTAAACAGCGAAACTTGCTCTAACAGTTCCTTCAATTTGTAATCTATTCATCAATGGTTGGGTGCAATGATGTCCTGTTCTAACAGCAATACCTTTTGCATCCAGTAACATACCAATGTCAAATGGATGAATGCCTTCTATGTTGAAAGAAATAACGCTTGCTTTCTGCTTCGCAGTACCTACAGGTATGAAACCGTCGAGCTTCGATAGTTGCTCGGTACCATACTTCAATAGGTCGTTTTCATGAGCCTGAATATTATCATGACCTATGTTTTGAATAAAAAGTATTGCTTCTTTTAAGGCTATAACGTCCGCAATATTAGGCGTACCTGCTTCAAACTTATATGGAATATCATTATAGGTAGTTTTTTCGAAAGTGACATCATTGATCATTTCTCCGCCACCCTGATACGGATCCATTTTTTCTAAAAGAGATCGTTTACCATAAAGTACACCTACGCCTGTAGGGCCGTACATTTTATGACCTGAAAATACCAAGAAATCGCAATTCAAATCTTTTACGTCAATCTTTTCGTGAGGTGTAACCTGTGCCGCGTCTACCATCATGATGGCGCCTGCTTTGTGCGCCAAACTGGTTAGATGCTTTACGGGGTTGATGGTCCCCAATGTGTTCGAAATATAAACTATTGATACTATTTTAGTTTTCTCAGTCAATAAACCCTCAAACTCTTCAATAATGATATCTCCCTGGTCATCAATAGGCGCAATTTTTAGTACCGCACCAGTTTGACCACACAATAACTGCCAGGGAACAATGTTGGAGTGATGTTCCATTTCCGATATAATAATCTCGTCACCTGCGTTTAAGAACTTACGTCCATAAGCTTGGGAAACAAGATTTATTCCATCGGTGGTGCCCTTAGTGAAAATTATTTCTTCCTTTTCACCAGCATTGATAAATCTTTGTGTCAATGCTCTTGTTTCTTCATAATCCGCTGTAGCTCTTTCAGCTAGCGTATGTATGCCCCTATGGATATTTGAATTATCATTTTCATAATAATGTGTCAAAGCATGTATGACGGACTTTGGCTTTTGTGAAGTCGCCGCATTATCAAAATAGACCAAAGGCTTTCCGTTTACCTGTTGGCTTAAAACGGGAAACTCTTTTCTAATTGCTTCAATATTCAAAGTGGCAATGGTGTTATTCATTTTTGAGTCCTTTTTCAATTAAGTCGAGCACTTGATTTTTCACATACTCTTCATTTACTTCTTTTAAGGTATCCTTAGTGAATGCATTTAACATTAAAGTAATAGCATCCTCTCTAGAGATACCGCGAGCACGTAGATAAAAGATAGCATCTTCATCTAATTGACCTACGGTGCAGCCATGCGAGCATTTCACATCATCAGCCCAAATCTCTAATTGAGGTTTGGTATTGATAGTCGCGAATTCAGATAACAACACATTGTTATTTGATTGAAATGCATTTGTTTTTTGAGCTATTGGGCGAACATATATTTTACCGTTAAAGACCCCTTTTGAATGTCCTTTTAAAACACCCTTATATAACTCATTACTATAGGAATTCGGAGCTCTGTGATCTACTGCAGTATTATTGTCGACATGCGACTTGTTATCTAACAAATAGATACCATTCATATGACCTTCACAGTTTTCACCATCAATAGCGAGCCTGATGTTATTTCGAATTAAGCTTCCGCTAAACGAATAAGTATTCGTATAGAATCGGCTGTTAGAAGTTTGTGTTCCATAAATAGCTTCTATTGCGAATACATTTGCCGGATAGTCTTGTGTTTTCGTGTATTTTAATGACGCATTGTCCTTAACTTCTGCTTCTATTACACTGTTAATGAAGGTATTATTGTCTCCACTAACAATAAGTTTTTCATATATCGAAAGCTCACTTCCGCTATTTGATTTTACTATTATCCTCGGATAGGAGTAGCTCTCGCTTGAAGTACTATCAGCAAAATGATAAATGAACGTAGGAATGTTCTGGGTATTCTTTATAACCTCTATATGAAGAGGAGTCGAAGTTTTTGCACCGTTCCATGCGGCAAATGCATCATTTTTTTGATCTGCAATAATACCTAATGAATTGTACAGATTATCCTTCTCAGTGATAGCTGAAATGACTAATTCTGATGTATCACTGGTAACGATTGATTTTTTTATATCAAAAGTCCCATTTAAGAAAACTAAATGGTTTGCTTTTACAATAGGATAAAAATGTGCTTTCACGTCAATGTTGAGAGCGAATTCACTTTTCGCGCTCCAATCGAAGTTCTTACTCAGTATATTTTTGATAGGAGTGAATTTATACGCTTCACTCTTTTTCAATGGAATTCCCAAGTCTTTGAATTGAGCCAAGCTAGTTTTTTGAAAATCACTAGTAGCTCGAAAAGAATCAATAATTTGATCTTCTATACTTACGGTAGTTAATCCTTCCATAGTTAGGCTAATTCTCCTACTTCTTCTTTAATCCAATCGTAACCTTTTTCTTCAAGCTCTAGGGCAAGACTTTTATCACCAGTCTTCACAATACGACCATTGTAAAGGACGTGCACAAAGTCAGGAACGATATAATCCAAAAGTCTTTGATAATGTGTAACTACGATAGTGGCATTCTCGCTTGTCTTCAACTTATTTACACCATCTGCTACGATTTTTAAAGCATCAATGTCTAATCCTGAGTCAGTTTCATCAAGAATTGCGAGTGTAGGCTCTAGCATGGCCATTTGGAATATTTCATTCCTTTTCTTTTCACCACCCGAAAAACCTTCATTCAATGATCGGCTTAATAATGCTTGATCAATATCGACCAATTTCATTTTCTCTTTCATTATTTTGAGGAATGAAACAGCGTCAAGTGGTTTAAGTCCTTTGGATTTCCTGACCTGATTAACGGCAGTCTTCAAAAAGTTTGTTGTGGAAACTCCGGGTATTTCTATAGGATATTGAAACGCCAAGAATATTCCAGCTCGAGCCCTTTCTTCAGGATTTAGTTCTGTTAGATCATTTCCTTGAAAAGTTATTGAGCCACCATTTATTACATAATCTTCTCTACCTGCTAGCACAGAAGCTAGTGTACTTTTACCAGAACCATTTGGGCCCATGATAGCATGTACCTCGCCTGGTTTTACTTCTAGATTTATTCCTTTAAGGATTTGCTTGTCCTCTATTGTTGCTTTTAAATTTTCTATTTTAAGCATATACTTTATTAAATATCTATTCTAAATTTTTTATCCTACACTTCCTTCGAGTGTCAGCGCAAGCAATTTTTGTGCTTCTACTGCAAACTCCATGGGGAGTTTATTCATAACTTCCTTAGCAAAACCATTGACAATAAGTGCTACTGCGCTTTCTTCATCAATTCCTCTCTGCTGACAATAAAAGATTTGATCCTCTCCAATTTTTGAAGTAGTAGCTTCATGTTCTATGTGAGCGGACTTATTCTCTACATCAATGTAAGGGAAGGTATGAGCGCCACATTGATTACCCATAAGTAAGGAGTCGCATTGAGAGAAATTCCTAGCACCTTCCGCACGCTTGGTGATATGAACTTGTCCACGATAACTATTCTGCGAATGTCCAGCTGAAATACCTTTTGATACAATTCTCGAACTCGTATTTTTACCGATATGGATCATTTTAGTTCCAGTATCTGCTTGCTGATAATTATTAGTCATCGCTACAGAGTAGAATTCTCCAACTGAATGATCACCTTTTAATATACATGAAGGATATTTCCAAGTTACCGCAGAGCCAGTTTCTACTTGTGTCCAGCTGATTTTAGCATAATCTCCGGCACAAATTCCTCTTTTAGTTACGAAATTGTAAATCCCACCTTTTCCGTTTTTATCACCTGGGTACCAGTTTTGAACAGTAGAGTATTTCACTTCAGCGTTTTTCGCTGCGTAAATTTCTACAACAGCTGCATGAAGTTGATTTTCATCTCTCATTGGGGCAGTACAACCCTCTAGATAAGAAACATAACTATCATCTTCGGCTACAATGAGCGTTCTTTCAAATTGTCCAGTATTCGCTGCATTTATTCTGAAATAGGTGGATAGCTCCATAGGGCATCTCACACCTTTTGGAATGTAACAAAAGGAACCGTCAGAAAATACTGCTGAGTTTAAAGCAGCGTAATAATTGTCGGTGGCCGGCACTACTGATCCCAAATATTTTTTGATTAGCTCTGGATGTTCTTTAACTGCCTCGCTAAACGAACAGAATATAACTCCTAGCTCAGATAGCGTATCCTTGAATGTAGTAGCTACAGAAACGGAATCAATAACCACATCTACAGCAACTCCTGTTAATTTTTTTTGCTCATTTATCGAAATCCCTAAACGTTCAAATGTCTTTAACAACTCAGGATCTACCTCATCAAGACTACCTACTACTTTATTCTTTTTTGGAGCTGAATAATATTTTATAGCTTGAAAGTCAATTTTTGGGTAGGTGACATTTGACCATTCAGGTTCTTTCATCTCTTTCCATTTACGGAAAGCCTTCATTCTCCACTCATAAAGCCATTCTGGCTCCTCTTTTTTGGTGGATATGAATTTAATTATATCTTCATTTAGACCAAGTGGCGCTTCATCCGCTTCAAAATCAACATGCCATCCATGTTCATATTCCTTGGAGGTAAATTCTTCTAGAATTTGATCGTCTTTGCTCATATTTTGTTTATCTCTAATTCTTCAACAGTTAAACACCCGTTAGAGTTTGCAAAATAAACACTTATTTATACTAATTCTAAATAAGGCGATAAGTGCTTTTCATAAAATGTAAATTTCCTTTAAAAAAAGTGATCTAAAACGTTTAAATCTCAAGATACATAAGGGATTCTGTTAAGTATTCATTCTCATTCTTAAAAGCTCTTGGTTTGATGCCGTATTCATGGAATCCTACTTTTTCGAACAATTCATGAGCAGAATTGCTATTTTCTATAATGCCAGCATATATCAATTTTATTCGACTTGTAACTTTCGCGTTTTTGATACATTCGAAAAGTAGGGACTTTCCTACTCCCTTTTTTCTGTAGCCGGGGTGAACAAAAAGATTTTTAATTATACCTGAATGTTTGGTTTTAGTAAACTCGCCTCTTTGAAATTCAATCATACCAACGAGTTCTTCATCTTCCCAAAAGCCGAGAACGAATTTCTCAGCAATATCGCTTTCAGCTATTTTGTCAAAATGATTGTCGCCATATCTTGACGGGTAAGTATCAGCATAAGATTCTGGAGCCATTTTGAGGCTATCCTTTAATAAATCGAGATATTCATCTTTGTCGTCGGAAGCCAAATACTTTATCATGTAAGGAAATTAAACAACTCGTATTAAAAAAAGTACTCAGTGATGAAATTTATGAAAAGTCTTGCTTGACATTCTGCTACATGTCTGTCAGTTTGTAGAAAAATGAATATAATATCAAACAAGAATTGGCTATTAGAAATGTCGTTTGATGTTTATAGTTGTTCTAATCCTCCAATTAGCGGATGAACAACTGCGTGTTAACAAGACGGAATGAAAAGGTCAATATCTTAGACGGGATTACGATACGGCAACTGTTTGAAATAACTAGTATTAATTGATGTAGATTGAACTTTAGGTTCAGAAATTATATAAATACGATGATGTTACATGGAATCCAGGATATAATTACACAAATAAGTTCCCTGAAAAGCACCAGAGCGAGTGAAATGTGTAGCCTCGTAATTAGACTTTACATAAGTTATTTTAGGATTTACAACCGAGTTTTTAATAAGTGTGTTTAGCGTGTTTTTATCATGCGATATTCTTATTGAGAATAGGAGATGGTGAGGTTATTTCAAGTGGTTTAAAATAAAAAAGGTCAATAGATGAAAAAAATATTCCTAGTCATATTCTTATTCGTACTCGTTTTTCTATCAGTATTTGCTTTTAATTATTTGACTTTTCAGTCAAAGCAAATAAGTGTTGATCAGGTTGATAAGTTCAGTTTAAGAGATGGGTTTGAGGACCGCTTAAGGGAGGCCATTCGTATACCAACGGTTTCATTTGAAAATAGTATAGGTATGGATTCAAGTGCCTTTTTTAGCTTCAATCAATTTCTTGATGATCGTTATCCTCTGATAGATTCTTTATTAAAAAAGAGCACATTCAATTCTTTTTCGAGGGCATATAAATGGGAAGGGCAAAACCGTGACTTAAACCCAATAGTACTTTTAGGTCATTTGGATGTGGTGCCAGTACCAGAAGAGAATTTGGATAAATGGACTTATCCTCCGTTTGCAGCAAAACTAGAACAAGGTAGAATATGGGGCAGGGGGGCCATTGATGATAAAAACGCAGTAGTTGGCTTGATGGAAGCAGTTGAGAATTTATTATCAAGAGGTGTCCAACCTCAACGAACCGTGTATTTATGTTTTGGTCACGATGAGGAAATCAGTGGAAAATATGGGGCAGAAGCCATAGTAGAATACTTATTTAGCGAAGATGTACTGGCGGAATACATCTTAGATGAAGGCTATGCAATAACGAGCGGACTGATCCCTGGCATAAGCAAGGAAGTAGCGCTGATTGGCACTTCTGAAAAGGGATTTGCGACGATAAATTTGTCAGTAAGTCTGGAGGGTGGCCATTCGTCAATGCCTAAGCCAGAAACAGCTATAGATGTTTTGGCATCAGCAGTTACACGCGTGAAACAAAACCCATTTCCCCCTCGCTTAAGCGCACCATTAAAAGATTTCATATCCATTGCTGGACCGGAAATGACATTTATGCAAAAACTGGCATTTGCTAACCATTGGTTTTTTGAATCAATGATTTTTGATATTTACAGTAATAAGTCTTCGGGCAATGCACTTATTCGTACAACCACATCTCCAACTATTTTTAGAGCTGGTATTAAGGAAAATGTCATTCCCTATGAAGCCAATGCTATGATCAATTTCAGAATACTCCCCGGGACAACCACCAATGATGTTATGGATCGGGTAAGAGAAATAGTAGACGATGAAAGAATACAATTGACTTTCAGTGGGTTCAAAAGTGAAGCTCCAAAAACATCTTCAATTGAGTCATTTGGCTATACTATTATTGAGAAATCAATAAAGGAAGTGTATGAAAATACTGTGGTAGCGCCTAATTTGGTCATCGCCGCAACAGATTCCAGACATTACTATCCTATTAGTCAAAATATTTATCGATTCGCTCCATTTAAATTATCAGAAGAAAATATTGATACATTTCATGGAATCAATGAGTCTATTGGTATTTCAGAGTTTGAAGAGAGCATTCAATTTTACATCAGGTTAATAATGAATAGTTGTTTCGTTGAATAATATCAAATGATGATGGCTATCAGCTAGTTTATTTTTGAAATTCTTGGCTTAATTGATTTCAAATGAAAGTGTCGTATGCTTCTTAATCCAGCTTATGGGTTCGCTATCTACTTCCTGTAATGATGCTAATCTCGCACGATGGGTGCACATGGTTCCAAAGAGTTCGGAATTTTCAAGCTGTACACTTGTTGGTTTTTCCTTAATTTTCAAACCAAGATCTATGCAAGTTTTTGTTTATTCGTTTTATTAAAGTGAACTGACGTTTTCTGATGATGCTGATACTGTCTTTTTGCGGTGTAACAGTAATCTTATCACTAAATTCAGCAATAGATTTAATGATCTCGTCATAAATCAATTTCATAGCCCTTGTACCAGTCTATTGATTTGAAAGTAAATCATCATCGAAAATTGAGCCAGCGTCTGATTTACGTGATTTTAAGACAACAAAATTGGCAAAAACATATGTGAAGCCCTATGCTGTGGTGAGTAATTTCATTACTCACCATGTTTTAATAATCCACTCTTATTTAATATTGCTAATAAGTGTGTAAGTGATTGTCCTGTTTTGGCAAGCAGCCCTTCTTCCAAAAAAAAGTGGTTTAAATTAAATACGTATTTCAATATATTTCAACTCAATTGAAACAAACAATCAAGTTTACTATAAGCATAAGCGATTGAGATTGCCCTCCAAACAGATAATGTTTCTATTTTTGCAATAAAAAAAAGTATGGCACATTTCGAAACTCTGAATTTATCTAATGCTTTACGCAATGCTGTGGAGGATTTAGGTTTTGAAAATCCTACTCCGATTCAGGAGGCGGCTTTTCCTTTGGTGTTATCAGGTCGTGATATGGTCGGTATAGCGCAAACTGGAACAGGAAAGACTTTTGCCTATTTATTACCTTTATTAAACAATCTTAAATTCTCTAATCAACCAAACCCTCGAGTGTTGATTTTGGTACCAACGCGCGAATTGGTTCTGCAAGTTGTGGAGCAAGCAGAGCTACTCACAAAATATATGAGCGTTCGTGTAATGGGGATTTATGGTGGAACGAATATCAAAATGCAACGCGTGGCTGTTGCCGATGGGATGGATGTGTTAGTAGCTACACCCGGCCGGCTTTACGATCTTGTATTGAGTAGGTCTATTGAGTTGAAGGCGGTAAAGAAACTGGTTATTGATGAAGTAGATGTGATGCTCGATCTTGGATTCCGGTTTCAAATCACCAATTTCTTTGAACTTTTACCAGAGAAAAAGCAGAGTATCATGTTTTCTGCGACTATGACAGAAGATGTCGAAATACTCATTGATGACTATTTTATTGCTCCGGAAAAAATATATATCGCTTTGAGCGGAACGCCATTGGCAAACATTAAGCAGAGCGCATATGCTGTTCCAAATTTTTATACGAAGGCCAATTTGGTGATTGACTTAGTCTCCAATAAAAGCAAATTTCATAAAGTGTTGATTTTCGTTCCGAATAAAAGAAGCGCAGATCGACTATTCGGTGTGATGCAAGAAATTTATGACAATGACTTATGCATCATACATTCCAATAAGACACAAAACTATCGAATCAGATCCCTGCGTCAGTTTAACGTAGGAGCAAAACGTATCATGATTGCGACAGATGTTATTGCTCGTGGACTAGATCTCGACAAGATATCTCACGTGATAAATTTTGATGTGCCAATTTATCCTGAGAATTATATGCATAGGATAGGGCGAACGGGAAGGGCAGAAGAAGAAGGTCAGAGTATCTTGCTTTTCACAGAAAAAGAGAGGCAAAAAAAGGAGGCCATTGAGAAATTAATGGATTTTGAGATACCGCTAAATGAGTGGCCAGAGTCAGTGGAGATTTCAAAAGAGCTGACCCCTGAGGAAAAACCAATACCAAAGGAGATCAACAGCGCGCACAAGCATAAAGATACCTATGAAGCTGGGCCTGCCTTTCATGAAAAGAAAGAGAAGAACAAGCGGGAAAATTGGGGGAGTGCTTATAAGCGAGCAGGCAATAAATATAAAAAGCCTAAGACAAGAGGGGACAAAAGGGCAAATAACAAATAGCAAATAAATGCTTCATTCATTGAATTCCACATTGGAGGTCATATTTTCCGATGCTAACATCGAATGAAAAGCAATTGTATGACTTCATACCAAGCAAGCTTATGCCGAGGTTCTTCATTTTTTTAACAACCCAATTGATATATTAGGTTATTTGGTCCTGCAGTAAAGTCTTAGAAATGATTTTAAAGGCGATCAAAGATTATAGCCACATGAAAAACATGTTTTGATGAAGTACGTTTTTTTAAACTTACCTATCAATATAACTGGTAGGCCTTTTCCCAAATCTTTCGTAAAACAACTTTGAAAAATAGCTTGCCGAATTGATTCCCACTTCGGATGATACCTGGCTGATTTTCACGATCTGTCCATCGAGTAATAATTTATGAGCATAGTGCATTCTGATTTCCATCATAAAGCGAGCGGGCGTCATACCAGTGACTTGCCGTATTTTTCTGTAAAATTGGCGTTCACTCATGGCTACAGAAGTAGCTAATTCACGTACCGATAACGAAGAATCCGCGATTCTTGATTCGACATAAGCTTCAGCGGTCTTGACCATTTTTTCATCCTCCTGTGAAATCAAGATTTTGGATTTATCCGATTCCTCTTCAATGTCATCCTTGGCTATAATAACTCGTGATTGTAGATTTTTTATCAGATTGATTGCTCTAATTAAGAGCTCGTCTCGATCAAACGGTTTTGTAATATAATCGTCAACGCCAAACCTGAGGCCATGTAACCTGTCTTCTTGAGAAGAACGAGCGGTGAGCAATATTACAGGAACGTTTTTTAGTTTTATGGATTGTTTCACCCTGTCGAGTAATTCAAATCCACCCATTTTAGGCATCATTACATCAGAGATGATCAGTTGTGCAGTGTTTATTTTAAGCCATTCTAATGCTTCTTGTCCATTCGTTACTTCATTGATTTTAAAGTTATCAGACAGTATTTCTTTGAGATAACTTCTCATTTCATCATTATCTTCGACGATCAATATTTGAGGTTTATTAGTTTCTCCCAGAAAGATATTTTTCTCTAGAAAGTCGCCAATATTCATCTCATCTTCTGGTATTTCCTCCTTTTGAAGTATCGCGTTTGAGAGCGGTAGTTTGATAGAAAAAGTAGTGCCAGTGCCTACTTTGCTACTCACTTCTATTTCTCCTCCGTGTAGGTCAATAATTTCCTTTGCTATGGCAAGTCCAAGTCCAGACCCAGGCTCTGAACCTTGATTTTTTGCTTGATAAAAGCGATCAAAAATATAAGGCAATTCAGCTGTTTCTATTCCTTTACCTGTGTCGGATATCTTGATAGATAAATACTTACCGTCGGAATCAGCAGTTAGAGATACTTTCCCTTTGAGGCTTGTGAATTTAATGGCGTTGAAAAGCAGGTTGTTGATCACTTTTTCAAATTGTCTAACGTCCAGTTTGACTAAAATATCGGTAGAAAAGTTGTCTTGGTACGATAGTGCTATTTCTTTTTTCTCTGCGAATGAATGAAATGAATAGGTCATTCTCGAAAGAAAATCATTAGTTAAAGTAGGTTTAGGTTTGACTAAATTTTGACCTAATTCAAGCTTAGAAAGATCCAAAAGATCTTCAATCATATTTTTAAGCTGGGCTACATTCTTCTTCCCATGGACAATACGGTCTTTTATTTCTAATAAGTTTTTTTGAGCTTCTATTGCTTCAAATTGTCCATTAATCAAGGTTAATGGGGTGCGCAATTCATGACTGATATTAGCGAAAAACTTGGATTTTAGGCTATTTATTTCTTCAAGTTTTTTGTTCTTAGAAGCTACTTCGTTGGTTCTTTCATTAACCAGAACTTCCAGTTTTCTATTTTCTGCTTTTAGCCTATTTGATCTTATGCGTATGATCAGCAAAATAATTAAGCTAGTACCAAATAAAAATAGGATATATGCCCAAGTCTTTCTGTACCATGGTGGAAGAATGGTGAAATCATACGAGATAGTATCTGAAACTATTTTGTTAGGGTTTTGAGCCCTTACTTTAAATGAATAGTTTCCTTCTTGCAAATAGGAATATGCTGCTGAAGAAGATTCAGACCAATTGGACCAAGTGTTTTCAAGTCCGACGAGCATATGTTGATAATTATTACTGCCATAGGAGTTGAAATAGCGAGCGGCATATTTGAATTTAAATGAGCGTTCATTGAATTTATTTTGATCGTTTAATGCGGGATTAAACCTATTTTCACCAGCTTGGACACTAGATAAATATACATTAAGACTGTCTTTGGATGTTTCATTTTCTATTACGTCGATCAATAAGAGTTCGTCGTGTTTCGCAATCCAGACCTTACCCTCATCTTCAAGGTAAACGGAGATGATCTCCGATAGTCTTAAATCGAAATCGGGAAGACTATAGTCTTGATAATTGTATTTTGTTTGTTTTTTGAGCCACTTACCGAAAACGTTCGAATTTTCGTCGTGGTAGATCAGCAGTACATTGCCCTGACCATCGACCTTGATATGGTCAACAAAATATTTTGTAGAGTCAATCTTGCTATAGATCAAATTCGATTTTATAAAGCCAGAATAGGAATATTCGAAAACGCCTTTATCGGTGACAAAAAGGGGTTGCCGCGCGAGCGTTAATATTGTTGAATTCCCAAATGCTGGAAAATGTCGGAGGCTATCATTCTGTATATCATAATACGTAATTCCATTTGCAGTTCGGCAAGCCCAAATTTTTCCATTTTCAAATTCCATTATGGAAGTGATATTTTCACCCACCTTAAAAGACTTTATTGCTTCAAAGCTGCCATCATTCAACCGCCTTGCTGAAATGAGTCCTTCTTGTCCGCCAAGCAAGTAGTTCGATTTACCGGATATTTTAAAAGGAATTCTCGCTTGGCCAAAGACTATTTCAGCTTCAAAGTTCTCATTGATCTTGAAGGTGCCAGAGTTTCCTTCAAAGTAAATCGTGCCGTCTATTTCTTTTAAGAACTTACAAGGGTTATTTACTCCATTGATTTTTTTTGCATTATCGAAATTTTTGGTATCACTGTAATAAATGCCCGTTGTAGTTGCGAAATAATAGATGCCGTCTTTCTTTAAGATTCCATTGATGAACATATTTTCACCTGCAATAGATCGAAAGACTCTAAACTGATCACTAAAATCTACGCGCGCTATTCCTTGAACAGTTGCAATCCATAAACCGTCTTGGTTGTCGAAAAACACAGAATTGGTTGTAGAGCTAATTCCATATCTTTTTTTATTGATATGCTCAATCAATTGGCCTTTTTTGTTGATGATAAATACGCCTTGAGTTAATGTAGCCAAGGCAATATATTCTTTATGCGCCACAGCATGATAAATCCGAGCTTCTGCCAAAACATCTTGAATCTCATTGTCAAATGGTCTTGTGCCTTGTTCATCGATTAGAAAGAGGCCTTCTCGTCTGGTCGCAACCAAAATATCCTCACCCAATGCCATGATGGCATTGATTTTTACTTTTTCAAAAAACCGACCTCCTTTTGGAATTACGAGACTATCATTGATCATCTTACCAACACCATAACCACGTTTTCGCAACCATACTTCGCCATGGGCTTGACATAGTACATCGAATTTTTTCCCTGGGTAGGCATCTTTTGACAGTACCTTGATCTTGTTATCATAATACCAGAACACATAATTTGAACTCCGGAAGTAGACGCCATTTTTAGTATTTTCAACTTCCCAAATACTTCCAAAACTATCAATGGAGTCAGGGAGTAAGGGAATTAAGGAAGTATATTTATAGGTATCTGCATCGTTTGATATGTAACCAAACTCCTCTTGGCTGCCAACATAGACGTTGTTTTGATCGTCAACATCAATCCAGAGAGCTGCTTGACCTTTTGGGAGTCTGATAAACTGCCAGTTGGCTCCATCAAAAACGGAGACCCCTTTGTCGCTACCTGAAAAAATTTTTCCCGTTTTATCTTGAACAAAACACAGCGTGACAATGCTACCTTTATATTCTTTTGGTAAAAAAATACGTGTCGGAAACTGACCACCTAAGTTTCCATTACTTTGTGCAAATGTGCAATGAATAAACAAACACAAGCTGATCCAAAAAGTTGTAAACCTCATATTTTGATGGGATTCTATAAATATTTTAACTCTCCATTGGTTTAACTTGAATATTTGGCTAGTCCTCATTTACCACTTTTATCCATAAAACGTTTGAGATGTTCAGGCCAAATTGGCAGCTTCAAAAACAACTGAAGTAATGGAGATGACATGATCAATTACTTATTGAAGATGCTTAATATAGATAGTAACAGCAGGAGTCACATGGAATCAATGAGATAATTATACAAATAGGTACCTTAAAATGAATCAGAGTTAGTGAAATGGATAGTCTGCTTATTTTGCTCTTTAAGATTAATCTAGATCAACGACGATTATTCATACGTCAGTTTTTTTGATTTATTAGTTTTCAGTCACTTTTTTATTGGGGTTTATGCGGCATAGCGCTTCCATGGGCTCCATCTTGACAACAACTAGGGAGGGCGTCATATGCTTTCTTGACTCTGTTTACTTCGTCAGCATGGTAACCAATTTCAGAGATGCGTTTTCTTAATTTGTCGGCATCCGTCCGCTTACTATAAACGACGGTGAGTATTTTGCTATCTACGTCCAAGTCAGAAGACTTTACTCCTTTCTCAAAAGCAAGGTCTTTCTCTATCGTGTATTTACACATTTCACAAACCGCGGAAGTAAGTATTTTCACTTCAAAGCCATCGGCTGTTTTAATAGGTTCACTTTGCGAATAAGCATTTAACATTCCAAAAAGTGCGATAAATAGTATCGATAGTCTCATCATGATTTTGATTTTTGTATTTTGTATTTAAAGCCTGCATACACAACTCTACCGGCAACAGGTGCCCATACAAATGATGCATCAAAGTTATTGCCAAATGGGTTCTCGGCATCAATAATTGGATTGGCTTGTTTGAAATTTAATAAATTCTCACTCCCTAAATATATGTTTCCCCATCGAAATCCACGACTTATCTGAGCATTGACCAATACAAAATCTGGTGTTTTCGTTGATAGTTGAAATTTTTCAGGATTATTCTGTGTATTTGGAAGTCTTTTTGATCCATACCATTGTAGTGTTGCGTCAGCTTCCCATTTGTCGTAATTGGAAGCGTATGAGGCATTTAGGAATAACCTATCTCTAGAAATATATGGAACGGGCATCAATTGATTATTGATAGTGGTCTTTACATTATAGTATTTATAAGCGCCCTTGATACCAAAAGCCTCATTCAATTGAACTTTCGCTTCTAATTGAATGCTGTGTGCAAAGGATTGGCCATCGAGGTTATAAATGATTAATTGGTTTGCATCTTGATCCATATCGTAGATGAGTTGGTTTTGAAAGTTGGTATAGAAATAATCTCCAATAAAATTCACTTTTTTACCACCAAGTTGCAACTCACTGTTCAGGCTACCTCCAATATTCCATGATTCCTCTGGCTTCAAATCTTCCAATACATTGAACTTTCTATTGGAGACAAGCACATTTGTATTTTCAACAAGGGGGTTCCCGACGCGTCTTCCTTTTCCCGCAGCTAATCTTAAATAGGTGTTTTTCGCAACTTCATATTTCATATGTATCCTTGGTGTAAAAAACGTACCATAGATGTTATGAAAATCAGCTCTAAGTCCGGCAACCAGCGTGAATTTTGTGGAGGGTAAATAGGAATATTCATAAAAGAGACCCGGAACAATTTCTTGTCGCTGAAAGGCTGAGTCTATGTAAGTCTCATCAAAGTCATCCAACAAAAAGCTTACGCCAGTTTTATATTGGTGGTAGGTGTTTCCAATGATGTTCTGGTAAATAGCATTCAGATAAAATGTCTTTTCAGTTCCTTGATATGCATTTCTCCCAAAGCCAGCATTGATATCAGTGTATGATCCAGAATATATAAATCCAATGCCTCGGTAAGGTTTTTCAGGAAAGAGTACGCCCGTTTTTCCAAACAGCTCTAGCCTCGTGGTACTATTAGTAAAACCATATTGTGTACTTGTTTTGAAATTATCATCGAAATCAAAGCCGAGCTGCCCACCCGCTTTGTCGTCATGCATGAGGTGAATGCCTATTTGTGACTTGATTCTTTCACCATTGTATTTGTACCTATTCAGGAAATTAAGTTGTCTCCCTTTGGGTATATCCATAAAGCCATCGTTGTTATTGTCGATCTCATTGGCAAACAGATTGGCATGGAAGAGTACCGCAGAGCTCCATTTATTTTTTAGGTCAAATGTGATGTTCGTATTGAGCTCTGTTCTTCCAAAGGAATTAGCATAGCCGTTTACGAGGAGGTTATCACCTGTTTCAGGCTTTATAAACTCAATATTTAACTGCCCCGTCATTGATTCATAGCCATTAACAACTGAACCTGAGCCTTTTCCAACATCAATAGATTGAAGCCAAGTCCCAGGAACATAGCCAAGTCCATAACGCTGTGTTAAGCCTCGAATCACTGGGATATTTTCTCTGTTAATTTGTACGTATCGGCCATCAAGTCCCAACATTTGAATGGATTTAGCACCGCTTACAGCATCTGTATAGCTTACATCTACAGAGGCGTTTGTTTCAAAACTCTCGGAAAGATTACAACATGCAGCTTTTGATAATTCACTACTGGTTATAATTTCGACATGTTTAGGCTCTAGATTGTCCATGAAAGTGGCACTGCCAGACACCACTACATCTTCCAAGGCTTTGGAATCCTCTTTGAGCGTTATAGTCAAATGTGTATTAGAACGAGCCTCCAACGTATCTGACAGGAATCCTGTGAAGGATGCCACAATAGATGAATTTATGTTTTGAAGGGTAAATTGAAAACGTCCGTTTGTATCAGTAACAGCTCCATTTTGTGTGTTCAACTCCAAAACAGTAGCGCCGAAAAGGGGTTCGTCATTCACGTCAAAGATCATTCCGCGTACGACTGTTTGACTGTAAAGGTTTGGGCTAAAATAAAATAGCCCGAGTATAAATATTAATTTTTTCACGATCTTGATTTTTAGATTAAAAACCTATTTTGTTGCGCGAAGCGCAACTTTAATGCTCGAAGCATTATGAAAAAATCGTGGTATTAAATAAGGAAGACTTGCTGAGAAATAATTATTTCAACAGTAAATGGAGGAGGCGGGGATTCATGAAAAAGTAAATATTCTTTTTCATGAGATAGGTTTAATTCAGTCATCCACGTTGGAAAACTGACCAGTAGTAACTGATATTCTTGTGGCGAGAGTTTGAAATCGAAACTGAAGACATTAAGGTCACCCACTTTCAATTCTTCATGTACATCTTCACAGCAAGGCATTTGCATTTCAGAAGTGCCGCCAAAACAATTATCAGCTTGTTGAAAGATAGCCATAGACTTGAGCTTTCCCATGCAATAATGCTTTTCTACAGTAACACCCATCGTGGATATGACCAGTAGCACTGCTAGAGAAACATGCAATATTTTAATGGAAAGCGCTTTCATACTTGAAACAAAGTTACGTAATATGGTTCCATTTGTTTTATAATAACATCAACACAGCCATTGCCACCATGGTTAAGTCTTCAATGATGGTGACGGTACTCATGGGCAAATTAAACACATCACCTAAGCAAGCACATTTGATTTTTCGTTTGTTGATATTGCTCTCAATGACACCAATACTACTTATTCCCAGAATTATAATTGTTAGCCAGTTGGTAAGTGTAGGATTGAAATTGATCAGATAGGCTATACCTAAACCCAATTCTACAAACGGGTAGATATAACCCCAAGCAGGGAACTTGACAGCTATAATATCATACATCTTATAAGAGCTGGCAAAGCCAGAAATATTCAAAAGTTTGAAAAAGCTAAAAACTAAAAAAAATCCAGCCATAAAATGACGCATCCATAAGTTGGAGTTGATAGTTTGAAATGGGTATTGAACCAATAGACTGACACCAGCAATGAATGCAACGATAATAATCAGTGGTTTATAGGTGTTAAATGAGATTTCCGGAAGCATGGTGTCTGTCTTTTTCCTTTTGATACCAGGCATTGGTGGGAGATCTTGACGAGTAGGCTTCTTGGAAATAGTATAATTACCTTTTTTCCTTAAAAGTTGATTGATTTCGGCCAAATCAATAGCCTCTTCTGAATTAATAATGGCTTGAGGATATGCAAGCTGCACTTTGGCTTCTTCTATTCCTGAAGTCGTTTCTAATATATTTTTAACGCTACTGACGCAACCATCGCAGGTCATACCTGATATCGCATACTTAGTTTCCATATTCTATTAATCTAATTTTGACTATTAACTCGTCACTTTACAGCTGAAATTATAGTCTAAATGTTGGTATTGAGCGTATAATTTAGTTTTGCCCTCAAGCTGGGCGAACCCTTCGCGACGACTAGTTATTTTTTCTTGTACGAAACGTCGGACAGAAAAAAAGAATCACAACGGCCAACCGGCGAATCGTCGCACCGGCGCACCGCAAAAAGATATAAAATTTCATACCGCAAGGCGGCCCTGTCTCCCTGCTCAAACATTGAGATTTTCAACTTTACTCTAACTATCCATGTTAGAGGTATTTTTAGCTAAGTTATAAATCAAACTCAGATTGATATGCTTATCCCTAGTTGAGGAATGCAAAACAAAACCAAAGTTCACCTAGTT
>JBLIIJ010000043.1:0-31894 GCA_047635055.1 Cyclobacteriaceae bacterium
AGGATCTGTAGGATCTGTAGGATCTGTGTTTTCTTCTCCTTCTGGTAATTCTACCTCCCCAAGGTTTGATATTACTTCAATTGCTGAAATACTATCATTTTCGTTTAATCGGATAAGCTTTACTCCTTGGGTAGCTCTTCCCATTACCCTTAGAGAAGTTACGCCCATTCTTATAGCTATACCTGATTTATTAATGATCATGAGATCATCTTCCTCAAATACTTCGTTTATTGCGACAAGTGCGCCAGTTTTTTCTGTCACATTCATTGTTTTAACCCCTTTTCCACCTCTTTTGGTTATTCTATAGTCTTCAAGTAAAGATCTTTTACCATAACCATTCTCAGACACAACCAGTAATGTTCCTGGATCGGTGTGATCGACACAGACCATACCAACGACAAATTGTCCAGCAGCAAGATTAATACCACGAACACCTGCAGCCATCCGACCCATAGGCCTAACATCTGACTCCTTAAAAGTGATGGCACGGCCGGCGTTTGAAGCAATTATCACATGATTATTACCATTTGTGAGACGAACATTCAATAATTTATCTCCCTCGTGGATTGTGATGGCGTTTATTCCATTTTGACGGGGACGACTATAAGCTTCTAAAGTGGTTTTTTTGATAGTACCTTTTGAGGTACACATGATCAAATAATTATTATTAATATAATCTGGGTCATCTAGGTTTTTAACACTAATAACAGCTCGGACTTTGTCCTCTGCATCAATATTGATCAAGTTTTGAATAGCTCTTCCTTTAGCTATTTTACTTCCTTCAGGAATAGCCCAGACCTTATGCCAGAATACCTTTCCAAACTCTGTGAAGATTAATAAATAATTATGGTTTGTAGCGACAAAGAGATGTTCCGTGAAGTCATCATTTTTTGATGTTGCCGCTTTTGATCCAACGCCACCTCTACCTTGAGTTCTATACTCAATGACTGGCGTTCGTTTTATATATCCTTGATGCGAAATAGTGATAACCATTTCATCATCTGGAATCATGTCTTCAGCTGTAAATTCATCCGCAGCGTGGACAATCTCTGTTCTTCGAGCATCACCATAACGTTCCCTAACTTCCGCTAATTCCGTTTTGATTATTGACATTCGACGCTCCTCATTTGATAAAATATCTTTAAGATCTTCTATCAAATTGATGATTTCATCATATTCCTTCTGAATTTTCTCACGTTCAAGACCAGTAAGTCTTTGTAAACGCATATCTAGGATCGCCCGAGCTTGGATCTCTGATAACTCGAATTTCTCAATTAATCCATTTCTGGCTATTTCGGGATCTCTCGAACTTCGAATAAGTCTAATAACTTCATCGAGGTTGTCTAATGCGATCAGGTAACCCTGTAAAATATGGGCTCTCTTTTCTGCTTCTTCTAGTTCATATTGAGTTCTACGAACAACTACTTCGTGTCTATGCTCAACATAATAATGTATAAGGTCTTTAAGGTTTAGTGTTTTTGGTCTCCCTTTTACTAAGGCAACATTATTAACACTAAAAGATGTTTGCAACTGCGTTTGTTTGAATAGATTGTTCAAGACAACATTTGGAATTGTGTCTTTTTTCAATTCATATACAATTCGCATTCCGTCACGATCCGACTCGTCACGAATATCCGATATTCCTTCTATTTTTTTCTCATTAATCAAACCAGCCGTCTTCTCTATCATGGAGGCTTTATTGACCATGTATGGGATCTCAGAGATAACGATTTGCTCTCTTCCCGACTTCATAACCTCTACTTCCGCTTTGGCACGCATCATTACTCTACCTCTACCAGTTTCGAATGCAGCTCTTACGCCTGTATAGCCATAGATAATTCCCCCAGTTGGGAAATCAGGTGCTAATACGTGCTTAGACAGCTCATCAATGGTGATGTCGGGGTTATCAATATAAGCAGCTATCCCATCAGCAACTTCTGTTAAGTTGTGAGGCGCCATGTTAGTAGCCATCCCCACGGCAATACCACTTGCTCCATTCAAAAGAAGATTTGGTATTTTGGCCGGTAAGACTGAGGGCTCACGCAATGAGTCATCAAAATTTGGCTGATAATCAACCGTATTTTTATTGATATCGCCTAGCATTTCTTCAGCAATACGCTTCAATCGTGCTTCCGTATAACGCATAGCCGCAGGGCTATCACCGTCGACAGAACCAAAGTTTCCTTGGCCATCTACAAGCATGTAGCGCAATGACCACTCTTGGGCCATACGAACCATGGATTCATATACAGCACTATCACCATGAGGGTGGTACTTACCCAGTACTTCACCGACAATTCTGGCTGATTTTTTGTAGGACTTATTATAATTGACACCAAGCTCTAACATACCGTAGAGTATTCTCCTATGTACTGGCTTCAAGCCGTCTCGTACATCTGGTAATGCTCGCGAAATGATGACGGACATTGAGTAATCAATGTACGCGCCGCGCATTTCGTCTTCAATATTAATAGGGATGATGTTCTGGCCTGAAAAATTCGACCCTGAGTTTTCCTCAGTTGGGTTTTCAATATCTCCGTCTGACATTCAAAAAGGTTAACTTGTTTCGCTAATTCAATGCGCAATTTAGGTAAAAATTCTACTAAAAACAGTTGTTTTAATAAGGGTCTATTTTTCTCTTATTCTTAAACTTATATCGCCACAGTTTTCTATGATTTTGACCCACTTTAGGATTCTGTACTTTCCACATTGGCTGCCCCCTAGCCTCTCTTAAATCGCCGTTTGGAGTCGTTATAACGTGTTTTACCTGAACATGGTCGCTCTCATATGGTGTGCGAGGTATTTCTGGAATATTAATACTTATACCTATTTGTATCGCGAACATGTTATAATTATGTTGGATGCTCGATGGTATATCTGAAGGAATGTTGACAGTATAATTCCGAAAATCATAGCTAGGCCGCAAAACAACCCTTACATATTCGGACAAATTTTTCTCAATATTGATACCCAGATTGATAAAAAGATTTTGACCAATACCCAAAGCGTTGGTATTAAATTCTTTTCCAGATCCGATTCTTCCAACTTGTAGCTCAGCCACAAACGAATAATCCCAATATTCATGGAATTTATATCCCAAAATACCAAATATTTTGGTGTTGGATGTTGATTTAAAGTCTGGCGTGTAAGGTCTAATCACGTCCCCCAACACACTTGGTTTTAGCGGTGAAAATATCACTTTTTCATATTGAAATCCGAGTCCTATTCTAAATTTGTTGATATCGTAATGAACAGAAACGAGCACTGGAATCGTGCTTGAAACGGCACTGAACCCCAATCCTACACTATCTGAATTTATCAAAATTCGGTTGTTTTGTAATAGTGGATTATTGACTGGATCATTAAGCCTTGGAAATGGCACATCGGTTAGATCAGCAATTAACAACTCCGGCCCTAGGTTAGGATTATTCAACCAGTTTTCAAAGCCTCTATAAGTACCAGTGGTTAAATCTGTTGGATTTGAGCTAATAAACTGATTTTCTAAGTCCTGATAATAGGTAAACCCTTGTAATGAGTGACTATAATTTGTTGCTCCATAGCCGGTAGTCAATGTCCACGAGAACTTATTCATAAAAACCATTAATGGATTTCTATAAATTCCATAAGTTTCATAAATATCCTGGGCTTTCAGGCTATTCAAGCTTATAAACCCTGCGCAAAATAGGATTAATAGACGAAGTGAATTTTTCAAATCAGGCAGTTTGGTTGTGTAAAGCTAGCGATAATCACTTTAATCAATAGCTCTTAATGTTATTTCGAAGGTTAGAATTTCATAAGGAGCTACTTTGCTTGCGTAAGTTGGGATCACTGGAAAGCTACTGTTTAATAAAAAAGCTTCTATATCCCGATAGGCATTTCCATCATCAACGATATTAGGAAATATTCTTGCACTCTCCGAGTATGCCGCCGATGACGGAAGTAAAATCAATGCTGTCTCACCTCTTTCCATAGTGCCGAGTGCATTGTAAATGCCGCTAATTACTTGGCCTCCTTCGAATGTAATCTGTAGTTCACCAACATCGAATGTTGTACTATCAGGAATAGAAATCCCTTCATAGGAAAATTCAACAGAATTACCTATTGATGGTAGAAGTGAATCTCCTTGTTGAATGATGAGTTTATAGAAATCCGTAAAACCATCTACAGCCACACGTTGAGGTCTATTTGTTTCCAAAAAATTCAAGGTGTCCTTAACATATAAATCGAGATATTCAAATTCCCTCCTGTTAATTTCTACTTCACTCAAAACTTCAATAACATTCACATCGAACTCTAGAGCTGTTTCAAAAGGTATAAGGTTGTCACCCGGATAGTTCAAATAGCATAAGCTCGCCGGGATAAAAAATTTCCAATGCTCTCCTCCTTTAGTGAATTGCAATGCCAAATCAATACCAATTGGGTATATGGTGTTTGCTCCTACTTTGGCAAATACTGTATCCGAAACATTTTCTACTGCGACGCTATCAGGAATCGAAAGTTCGTAGGTGAACCCATATATATCGTTATCCACAGGTATGTCATTTGTAATATTGCTATCTAATCTAATAGCATAAATACCGGACGATTCATCATAAATTGCTTGGTAATTGAGGTTTAGTGAGTCTAATCGGAAGTAGATGGTAGAGTCTATGCTCAAGGAATCCGAAGGTATTACTTCTCCGTTATCTGAGTTACAACCCATCAGACATAATAAAAAACTTACAATCGAGAGATAATGCTTCATATTCAGGAGGCTAACGCTTCTTTGACTTGAAGCGTATATTTTTTATTCAAGCTTTTTGATCGAATGTATTACAGAACATTTGAAATACGGGAAGTTTACTTAGACCAATAATTTCCCCTATTTTGAGCATTTGTAAGTATTCGTTTCTACCTATATGGTGACCCTTGTTAATTATGTCTTCATCGTTTTCGAGAAAAAAGCTAGTAATGAAACGAACGACAACATAAGGTGTATTTAAAACTTTAGTTTTATACTCTTCATAATCTACTTCAGTCACTGCTTCATATTTTTCGGATGTAAGTAGATCGTAATTGAAAGAACTTTTCATAGCGATTGTAAGAACATTAAAGAATTTTTCATGCCAATCGTCATATTTTTTAATCAAGAACTTCATTGCATAGACTACTGGATCTTTCTTCATGAAGTATCCGCCCTTCGAAAGTTTTCTTGCTTTCTTATTTAAAGCTAGTTCTTCAAATAAACTCACATTACCATCAGCCTTAGCAACACCCACTGTTGGTGCCATCATTATCAATGAGAAAAAATCATGGTCTGTAATATCCAAATATGGCGCCTCAGCCTTCATAAATTCCCTTTTCAAAGCTTTGGTAGCTTCTAAAACTGCTGGAATTCCTACCATTGTATCTATCTCATATTCTGTAAACATGTCTGAAGAGGTTGTTTGTGGTGAAAATTAAAGCCTTTTGGCTTATAAAAAAATCCTTTAAACAAATCAAATTAATATTCTGATTGATTACTACTTGTATGGATCAGCTCAATTAAACTTTTGGAACTCAAGAGATTGGTATGTTTGAAAGATTGTTCCCCCTTTTGATGCTTGGAAACTAAATGTTTCTTGCTCTGAGCCATTTTCTCCAGAAACACTCAACACGACCTCATTATTGCCTAGATCCAAAGGCATTCTTTGGTAATAAATACTATGAGGCAGGGTTTGCCAATTTCTTGTATCTGCTTTCTCTGTTACTGCATTTAATATCCCAACAGCTAGGCCTAATCCCTCACTTTCTTTGCTTATTTGTTCCTCTGCCACTTTTTTTAGCGCTGCTCTTAAAAGTCCAAGACCCAGCTCCTGTAACATCCGCTCTTGTAAGGTTTTCTTGGCTATTGCATTAATATCCTCTACCAAATCCATCTTATAAGTCACGCCTTTGCTAGTTAAGTTTGCCTTATCATATAAAGGAGTTCTTTCAACATATTTTGGGAAGGCTACTCTGAAAAACTTTAAATCAGTGATGCCATTATATTCTTCATCTGAATTTACTGGGAAGGGAAAGTTGAATCCTAAATCTTCATTAGCAAAGGTAACCACTCCCGAGCCTCCGGGAAGGGCTGTGAAATTTATGGACCATTCAGCCTTGATTGGCCCTAAACCATTATGCCAGAAGAAAACAAGCTCTGCATCTGGATTTGACGGTTGATAGGTTAAATCAAATTCTTTCTCATAAAACCTTACTTCATTCTGAAAACCTGTGAGATAAGCCGATCTGAGTAAATCTTTTTTTAGCTGCTCTGGAGTCTCTAAACCAAACAACCTTGAATAGTCTTCCTTATATATCTTATAAGCATTTCGATAAGCGATAAAAGCATTATTGTAATCCTTAGACGCTTCATAGATGATTCCCATCAAATTATGAATAAAAGCATCTTCTCTATACTTGTTGTCAGATTTATATTTGTCTGAAAGTGAATTCAAACGATTATTTAATCGACGACATTCTACCAGTGCGGCCGAATAATCCCCTAGTTTCAAATAATTGATGGCTTTATAATAAAGTAACAGTAGATTTTCGTGATCCTCTCCTTTATAGGTGACAATATTGGGGTTTACCAAAAAAGAAGCGGCAACAATTGCCGCATTTTCTCTAAAATCCTCTCCAAAAATGTAGGCCTTCTCTAGCCATTCGTTACTTTCCTCGTATTTGCCGAGCATGTGATCTACTACTCCTTGATTAGCAAAATATAAAAACCGAGATCTTCCTTCTGCATACTTAATGTTCTTGTCTAAGAATTTCTCTGCCGCCGCTAGATTTCCTTGCTGGAATTTCTTGTTAAATTCCAGATTTAACTCATAGTAAGAAGCACAAGAGCTTGCTATGAGGAGAAATAAAAAAATAGTGGGAACCTTATGATAGAATGTCATGTGAGCGATATTGGCAATGAAGGCGGTATAAGCAAGACTATTTGGCTTATATTTTTTAGTAATAACCCTATTATTAGCATAGGGCTATTACTGCTATTGGTTATTTGAAGAAAATTAGTTTTTTACAAATTTCTTAATCTCTTTGTCTCCTATCCAGACCTTCTCGTTTGTCTCAAGGTTGGCCAATTCTAGGTTTACTTTGTAGCTGAGTACTTTTTTGCCTTTGTAAGAATCTGTGATTGAATTAATAACGCCAAACAACATAAAGTCGGCGCCTAATTCTCGTCCCCATTTAGACTGAGTTTCTGGTGAGGAAAATTCATTTTGGTCAGCTCTTTCTTCGCGCATTTTTTCTCTGAATTGTGCATTTTCTACAATTCTAACCATCCCGGAATTAATAAATTCACGTTCTACATCTTTAATGAACACTTCGGCCTCAATATGCTCAGAGGTTTTGTTTTGGACCATACCCACAATCACTACAGGCTTCTTTCCCGTTGCGCTTCTAAAATCTTCAATCCACGCTCTGTTGAGGACATCTTTGCTCATTTCTTCAGCGACCATTTTAGCATCTGTATCGTTCCACCTTCCGCTTAAATCAATTTGTTGGTCAGGACTTATTCTGGAAACGGTTCTCGTACAAGCACTAGTAGCTATTAATAAGGCTACCAAAAGCATATTTAAGTTTATAAACTTTTTCATATTTATCTTTCTTTAAAAAAAATTACTGTTTCTCTTTTTGTTAAAATTCTGCTGTGACCTTTAGATTCAAAAACCTTGCCGATAATGAATTTGGAATAGCAAAATTATTCCCGTTCACATCTTCTATCCAAGTATAGGATAGTGTATTGTCAGCCCCAAGGGCATTTAGAAGTTCAAGTCTTATAGACAGCTGATTAAAATACTGCATACGTAATTCCAAAGATTTAGATAACCCTAAATCCACTCTATAATATTCATCTCCACTAAAAGCTCCTTTTAACTTAAAATCTGGTCCTACTAACTTAGAATTTTCAGGTGGCCCAAATGGGTAACCTGAGCCGAAGACCATATTTAAATAAATTCTCCAAGTCGGATCATTGGGTAAATGGTCCTCAAAATAAGCCGCTAGATTTAATCTTTGATCAAAAGGTCGTCGATTCTCTGTCGTTTTACTATTTTCAATTTGCTCTTTCGTTTGTAAAAAACCCAAGCTAAACCAAGACTGAGTACCCTTAACAAACTCTCCGTTGATTCTAAACTCAACACCTCTTGCATAGCCTTTGGCATTGAACTCCGGAAAATAACGTATCCTAATATTATCTACTTCATAGGGAATCAAATTATATAAATGCTTGTAATACGCATCCGTGTTAAACAGAAAAGGCCTCCCCCACATTCGAAAAATTCTTGTCATCGAGCCAATAAAATGCAAAGATTTTTGCGCTCTCGTTGTGGGGTTTAAATCTCCCTCATAGTTTCGTAATTCACGATAAAAAGGAGGTTGCTGATATATACCAACTGAAAATTTGAAAGTTGTTTGCTTCTCCCATTTTGGACTAAAGCGGTAAAGCACTCTTGGGCTTACTAACAATTGCGTGTTCGTTGTGCGATAGTTTAATCTAACCCCAGCGGTTATCGCATGAATAGAATCTTTCCAAACAATAGTATTTTGAATAAAACCACTAATCTCCGTTGAACTCAAATCAAGCTCATTGAACGTACTTGAAGTTATCGACACATAATCCGCAGAGTCTAAAAAATCGTATTCATTCAGTTCATCTCGGATGATTTGGCTAGTAACACCTGCTCCCCATTCTAAAACATTCTTATCATTAACCAATAATTCAAATCTAGCTTCATTAGTGACCAGTGTCGCTTCGAGCTTATTTCTACCATAATTATAGTTAGTTCCAATACCTCTTAGCCCGACACACTCATCAAATGAAGAAGTTCCAGGATCGGTATTAACATCGCATAATCTGTAACCGCCTTCTACATCGTAATGCTCTTTTTCTGTGGCTAAAGCAATTGAAGAAATTAGATGTGACCTAAATCTATTGCTAAAGCGGTGTGTTAGCCTGATTCCGGTTTGATAAGTATCGTATTCTAAGGTTTCTTGACCTATAAAAGCGGTTTGGAGTCTGAAGTTTTGTTGAAAGGTACCAAACTCGGTCTCAGAAGATTCTGGTTGCGTCAAATACCTATTTCTTCCATATGCAATTAACCAGTTCAGCTTAGTTTTATTCAAAAATGATGATTTTTTCTTCGTAAGATCAAAAGTCATTAATGATTGAAAATCAGTGTATTTGGGAAAAAATTGACCCTCTATCTCCGTTGTTCCTAGAAGATATCTTGAATCTCTGTGTCTAATGCCGACGAGATAAGAAAATTTATCTGTTTTACCTCCTGCGTGAGCCGTACCGCCAAGTAAGCCGAGCGTTACGGATGCTTCGGCCTTTTGTGGCTCCTTATAGTCAATATTAAGACTTGATGATAGTTTATCTCCGTATTTTGGTTCCCAACCTCCAGCATAAAATTGAATACTACTAACCATATCAGGATTGACAAAGCTCAGACCTTCTTGTCTGCCAGAATTTGCTAAAAATGGCCGGTAAACAGGAATATCATTTACATAAATTAGATTTTCATCAAAATTCCCCCCCCTCACTGAATAGGCAGATGACAATTCATTGTTGCTTGAGACGCTTGGCAGTGTTACAAGTATTTTGTTAAAATCACCAAAAGCGGAAGGCAATGACTGGGCTGATTTTCGATCTATATTTATGACATTCGTAATGCTATTAATAGGATTTTCACTGACTTCAACTTCGGCAAGCTCAAAAGAACTCACCGCTAGCGTTACGATAAATGGACTCTCTATATCCTCTAAAAAGACGGTTTCACTTTTAAATCCAACAAAACTAACAATTAATTGCCCTATTGGATTTTTCAACTTTATTGAAAACCCTCCTTCTGCATTTGCAGTGGCTAACACTTTACCATTTATGGTTGAAATGCTTGCCCCTACAAGCCCATTATTGTCTTTATCTACAATAGTTCCCTCTATAACCGTTTGCGCGAAGGTGCTTGTGAGACTCAATAAGAAAAGGAAAAGTCCGAAAAATCTATTCATTCGGTTAACAAACGGTTTTAAACTGTTGTATTGTATAAGAAGGATCTGGTGTTGCGAAAATTGCGCTTCCAGCAACAAGCATATTAGCCCCACAACTAGCTAGCTTCACGGCATTCTCCAGGTTTACGCCACCATCTACTTCTATTAAAAGGTTTGGATTAGTTGTCGCGGACATTTTTTTTACTTGAGAAACTTTATCAAAAGTTCTCTCAATAAACTTTTGACCTCCAAAACCAGGATTTACAGACATAATCAAAACCAAATCTAGCATGCCGATTACATCTTCAAGTAAAGAGACGGGAGTATGTGGATTTATCACGACTCCAGCTTTGACACCTTTTTGCTGTATGTTTTGAATGGTTCTATGCAAATGGGAACAAGCCTCAAAGTGTACTGAGATAATTTTAGCCCCACTGTCAATACATTGGTCAATATACAAATCTGGATTCTGAATCATTAAATGAAAATCCAGTGGCTTATCGCTGACCTTATATATCGCCTTTGTCACGGGGAAACCAAAAGATATATTTGGAACAAAAACACCATCCATAATATCTATATGAATATAGTCTGCTGTGCTTTGATTAAGCATTTCAACTTCAGCTGTTATTTTACCAAAGTCAGCCGCTAATATTGATGGTGAGATGAGTATTGACATGTTATAATTTGATAAGCTTTACTGTCTTATTAAATTTCTGAGTCTCAAGGATCAAAAAGTACGTGCCTTTATCCATTTCATTAAAATTTATTTCTAATTCCTTGGGTCTATTCGACTTGTTCAATTTCACTTTGTATAACTCATTACCTTTCAAATCAATTACACGAATTTTAATGTCTCTTTTTAACAAGTTGGAAGAAAGGTCGACGAGGATTTTATTATCAAGAATGGGGTTTGGATAAACTTTGATTTTATCGTTAAGTATATCCTCCACCGAAAGCCTAACTCCTGAGACAGCACTGGTATAATTTGGAATTCCATATCCCAATTCATTATTCGGATTAACCGCTTTGGTCGAAGAAAAGCGTATAGCTTCCATTACTTGGGTATTTGTCCAAGTGGGGTTCGCCTGCCACACCCCTGCCGCCAATCCTGCAATTTGTGGTGATGAAAAACTAGTTCCGTTCCCTGTTGTAATTATACCATTTCCCAACATGATTGTCGCTAAACTACCCAGGGCACTCACATCAGGCTTAATTCTGCCGTCGGCACTTGGACCAAAAGAGCTAAAGCTTGATTTATTCAATTCGGTCGTCACACTGCCGACAGATAAAACATTAAAAGCATCAGCTGGTGCCGTCAATTTTTTCCAAGACGAGTTACCTTCGTTTCCTGCACTTATTACCACCAAAATGCCCTTTGAGCTGGCGATGTTCGCAGCTTGGGTACAAAGGGCAGTCTTTCCATCTAAGTCTTCCACCTTGTAATCCATGGAACTATCAGTAAATGTGCTGTAGCCGAGTGAACCATTGATAATGTCAGCCCCTAAGCTATCTGCAAATTCTGCAGCCAATAGCCAATTATATTCTTCTACCCGATATTCACTTTTGATGTCCTCAGTCAAAAGCAACAAATAATCTGCGTTGGGTGCATTGCCAATAACCGTATTAATCTCCCCGTTATAATTAGCGGCAAGGCTTGTCAATACTTTGGTTCCATGGTCGTCAAATTTGTAAACGTTTTCATCATGGGTTACAAAATTCCAAGTACTCAAAATCTGATCATTAGTGAACAAATGAGCGAATGGCTCATATTCATTGACACCTTCAAATCCATCATCAAATACTGCAATCAGCATATCTTCCCCTCTAAAGCCTTCCGAATGCATGATATCTGTTCCCAAAAGATCGTTTTGAAAATCGGTACTTGCTTCTACCCTCGAAGGCTCCTTAAATCCCAATGGTAGATTCACACGATCAGAAGACAGACTAAGCCTAATTCCGTTGGCGATGTATTCTATACTATCTATAAAATCGAATGGTGACAAATCAGCTTCATCCACTTGCACGATCGCGCAGTTTTTCCAGCGTGAGGTATAGAATACATCAATATTAGCTTCTCTCAGCTGTTGAACATATTCTTTTGTAACAGGATAATCCTCAATAGTTATTGCAATATTTTGCTTCTCTCTTCTACTTATCGCGCGTAACGATAAATAATCTGTTGCTTCTGATTGAAGAAACTCCGCCGTATCTTTTGCTATAAAATGCAAGGCATATCTATTAATCTGAGCAGTTAAGTCGGTGACTAAAATCAAAAGGAATATTAAGAAACTAATTCTGGCCATATGCTATAAGTACCTGCTTTAGCGTAAATCCAGAATTTATAAATCCTTCAATATCTCCACAGTTTGTACAAAAATTCAGCGCAATATAATTCTTTTCAACCAGCCCAATATCTTTTGTATAGACTTCAAAACGTTCATCCTGTGATAAGAAAGATTTTGGTATGTCCTCGATGATGACTTTCATCGAATGATCGTTTATGAATTCAGAATTATTAGGGTTCTGAGTGCTTTGATAATAATAAATTTGGCTTTCAAGATTGTTGAAAGCATTACCGTTCCAGGTCGTACCTAAAACTAACGGATAGGCTAATTTCTGATAGGCTATGTTATTTTCAACAGCAATTAATCCACGATTTTGAAATCTAATAGTAAAAACGGAATCAACTCTCCAAGGCTCTGTAGCATTTTCACGAATTGACTGCTGCAGAACATAAGATACTTGACCACTCCCTGTTACTAATGAATCAATAATTTCCTCTCTCAACAAATAAGCCAAGGTATCAGGAACATTGAAGTCATAGTTTATACGTTCAAAATTATAGACCCTGTACTCTTGCGGATTTATAGAATAGTACGAATTCACGGATTCAAAAACCAATTCGGGTGTCTCCTCACTACAGGAAAAAAGCAATAAAAAAAACACCCAAATTAAATTTTTCATTATATTTTTTCTACCATTTGATTCTTCATCTGTGCTTGACGAAAGCTCGATTGTATCCATCCACCGCCAATCACATCGTCTCCTTCATAAAAAACGGCTGCCTGTCCGGGAGCAATCGCACTGACTCCATTTCCGAAATAGACTTTCATATTGTCTCCAACTTGTTCTATAACAGCTGGGTTACCTAAATCATTATAACGAACTTTCGTTATGGTATCTTTTCTCTCTCCTTCAATAGAGACATATTTCTGCATCGTCAAGTTCTTGACATACATACCATCTCTTGACAACTCGTCAAACGTGCCCAGTACAACGCGATTATTATCTTTTTGTATTTCCGTCACATATACTGGAAAACCTAATGCGATTCCTAAACCTTTTCTTTGTCCAACAGTGTAAAAAGGATAGCCATCATGCGTTCCAACAACTGTTCCGTCTTCTAAAACAAATTCTCCTCCCTTTACGGATTCTTCAAGACCTTCTACCCTACGCTTTAAAAAACCGCGATAATCATTATCAGGCACAAAGCAAATTTCATAAGATTCTGATTTTGAAACCAATTCATGAAACCCTCTCTCAGTAGCCATATCTCTAATTTCTGATTTCTGAAGGTTTCCAAGAGGATATCTTGTCCTACTCAAGCTTTTTTGAGAGATACCCCATAAGGCATATGACTGGTCCTTTCCTGCATCTTTCCCTCGCGATATCACAAATCGACTATTTTCTTCTCGAACGTTGGCATAATGCCCTGTCGCGATAAAATCGCAACCGAGCTTATCCGCTCTACGAAGTAAAGAATCCCATTTTATGTGCGTGTTACACAACACACAAGGGTTTGGTGTTCTTCCATCAAGGTATTCGTTGGTAAAATGATCAATGACATAATCACCAAACTCCTCTCGGATGTCAACTATATAATGTGGGAAACCTAAACTAACAGCAATGTTTCGTGCGTCATTGATAGAGTCTAGGCTACAACAACCTGTCTCTTTTTTACTTCCTCCTGAGGACTGATAATCCCATGTCTTCATGGTCATCCCGATAACCTCATATCCTTGTTCGTGTAGCATTACTGCGGCAACAGAACTATCTATTCCACCACTCATCGCTACGAGTACTCTTCCATGTTTGCTCATATTCGCTTCGCCAGGTTCACAGCCTGGTTTACGTTTTTGATTGATAAATTTAAAGTGCTGTGTACACTCTAGCGCAAAGGTAATACTAGTAGCTCGTTGTTAAAGGTCAAACTCTTACCTTTCACAGATCTATTGAAATATCTCATTTATATTCCCTCAATCGCTTCTGACATTAAAGGCTTTTTACTTGCTTTGTGCAAAATAGAAAATAATGGCTCTAAAGACTTTCGTGAAAATTGGAAATATTAGCAATCTGAGTGATGCTAGGTATTGCGCTGGGATGATGGTAGATGTATTAGGTTTCAACCTTAAACCAGAAAGTGCAGATTACATTAGCCCTGAGAGCTTTAAGGAAATAACGAACTGGATTTCTGGAGTACAGTTTGCTGGAGAGTTTGGAGACCTTGATGCTTCGAGTTTAATGAATTTGCTGCCTTCATATGACATTGAAATAGTGGAAATTACAAATTCCAAGACTTTGTTATCATTGGGCGCACTCGATCAAAAAAAAATATTTAGAATAAATATTGTGACTAGCGAGGATATTGAGCTATTAGATGCGACAATAGCAGCAAATAATATTTATTGCGATTGGATTTCTGTTTTTTGTGACGATTCAACACTTTTTGAAAGCCTTGACTTGGCATTAGCTAAAATAACCGACGTAAAACTGCTGAAGGGTTTCAATATTAACACAGATTCAGTCACACAAATATCTACAATCTGGACAGGTATTGCACTTGAAGGAACACCTGAAGAGCAGCCTGGGTTTAAAGACTTTGGGATAGTGATGGATGTTCTGGAAGTGCTAGAGGAAGAATAATCAAAGCTAAGAAACCTGTCAGTGATCATTATTTTTACTGTAAACAGCATATTGCTGATCATTGTAATCGAAATCATATAAGTGCGGTAAATTGGGGAACTCGGACCAATAATCAAATCGAACTATTTGAAAACCACTTTTCTCGCCATTATTGAAGGAGACAACTTTTCCCAGTTCTCTTTCCAGGTAAAAAATACTGGTTCGGGAGATTTGAGATTCTTTATATAGGTACAAAGACTCTTTTTGCACTACTTCAAGAATTTTGTAAGCATGTTGTTTAGACTCTGCCTTCATTCCCGTCTCAGCGCGCACAGGCAACACTGAAAAACTGAATATCAATCGTGCGACAATGATTGAGATAATGAATAAAAAGAAACGGTACTCTTTCTTTTTATGATGTAAAAAAACGAGTATCAAAAAAGTTGTAATGCCTAAACTTACGACAATGATAATATTGGATTGTTCCCGCGTTCTTTCATCAAAAAGCAAATAGCCCGTCAGTAGTATAAGTATCAAAAACACGGCATTCTGAGACAATGTCCAAATGTCTACTACTCTTTTTGAATTCCTTATTTGGTAAACCAAACCCATGAAAAGAATAGCAAATAACGGAAAAAACATATACAAGTATCTTGACCTAGTCCCTGGCGAAACCCAATAAATGATAATATTGGCAATCAAAACAATCGTAACAAGCCTTAAAAATTTACTATTACGAATATGCTTCAATGAACTTTTCCTGAATAAGAAGAAGATGAATAATGAACCTGGAGCAAGTATTTTCAAAAGTAATAGTGGAAAACTCAGGATACCAAAAACTGTTGAGCCGATATTATTAAATAAAAAGGTCCGTTCCGTGGACTGTGTTAAAAGGGAGTCTTGCGTATTAAAATAATTCAAAAATGAATTCCATTGACCGTAAATAAAGATATACGCCAAGACAGGAATTAAAAAAACGACAATCCCAATAAAATGTGATTTAGAAAAAAACATTTTCATATCCTTTGAAGACCAAAAAAGGGCAAGCAATGTGGTGATCTGAAAAACCAATGAAGGAATACCCTTTGTAAGAAAGCCTATAGCTGTTAACAAGTAACTTGAAATGAAAAGAAAGGCAAATTGATTATTTAAGTAACAATACAGTGTGACAGCCATCGCACTAAAAGTGACTAAAGAATAGAATAGATCAATTTCACCCGAAGTAACCGTGAAATAAAAAAGTAAATCGGCACTAATATAAAAAACGAACGCACTGTAAATCCCAAAGGATCTATCTATAAATTTCGAACCCAAAAGATATGTCACAGCGCCTGTGAGCAGATAGGAAACGATAGAGAAAAACCTAGCAGCAAATTCAGAATACTCACCAAAGATTTTAAAGCCTAGAATAATTATCCAGTTAAAAATTGGTGGCTTTTTATAATAGTATTCACCAAATTCGGTAGGTACCCAAATATTGTCATTAAAGATCATTTCGAGCGCGATCAACGCTCGTCTTGGCTCTTCAAGGTAAAGAGGGACAAGACCTAAGTTATAAAAAACACTGAAAATTAGAAGACCTAAAGCTAATATGACCAACCAATAATTTTCTCGATCAAACTGGGCTATCATGATTCTTTTAATTGAGCAGGTTATTGGGGTGATTTAGCCCAGTAGCTTTGGTCTTATGAATATAAATTAGTTATCGGTTCCAATCTTATGCAATTCGACATCAAATTCAAGCACGACATTAGGTGGTATAGTGTTACCAGAGCCAACATTAGCATAAGCCTGACCTGAAGGAATATAAAGTGTGATTGACCCTCCTTCTTTTACATATTGCATACCTATTTGCCATCCAATAATTGTAAACCTCAAAGGAAACTCAACATTTTCACCTGAGTCAAAGTCTTCTTCCTCACCCAAAATACGGCCACTATAGCTTACTGTCACTGTATCAATTGGCTCAGGACTTTCCCCTGCTCCTGGAGTATGAAGCACATACCTTAAACCACTAGGAGCCTGCAAGGCGATAATACCATTTTCATTAAGATATTGTTCAATGATTGTCGTATCGTAAACAAACTGTGCCACAGGATCAAAACTTGGTACTTCTAATCCTTTATCTAGACAAGACTGACATGTTGCCCAAACAAATAGAATAATTATATATTGTAATCCTTTTTTCATTTTAATTGACATTTTAAATATTTAATCTTCTCTCCTTTTTCACTCCAAATACGTTCGTATTTAGTCTTAATTCCGTGATGATCACTCATCAAGCTGGATTGATATAAATCAAAAGTGTATTCCAAATTAGACACTTTAAATTCACTTTTAAACAATTCAAGGGTATACTCAAAGAGCGCGGTATTATCCGTTTTGAATTTGAGATACCCACCTTCTCTCATAATTTGTTTATATAAATTCAAAAATCTCGGAAAAGTCAACCGCCGCTTTATGTCCCTATCTTTGGGTCGTGGGTCGGGAAACGTTATCCATATTTCCTCTACTTCATTTTCACCAAAAAAAGATGCTAAGTCATGTACACTAGTCCTGAGGAAGCCCACATTATCTAAGCCATTTTCGATGGCTTGAGTTGACCCTACGTATAGTCTGTCACCTTTTATATCAATACCTATGAAATTTCGATCCAGCTGCTTCTCGGCCAAGCCTACGGTGTATTCACCATTTCCACACCCTATTTCCAAACTAATTGGTTGTGAGGATGTGAAATATTGTTCATTCCATTGACCCTTTATTTCCTCAAAAAGGGGCTTCCCTGATTCTATAATATTTTTGAGCTCTTTATTCTCTTCGAATCGCTTAATTTTTTTTCTCACAAATTTTCAATTTCTGCAATAATAAAAGTACTACCACAAACTAAAATTGTATCTATTTTATTGGCCACTTTACTTGCAGCAGCTAAAGCAATATTCACATTTTCAAAAATCTCCCCAGATCGGCCAATGGTTACTGCAAGTTTTTGCAGCTTTATAATATTCATTGACCTTGGTACAGATGCTGATGTGAAATAAAACGTAACATTAGCAAGAGGAAAAAGCGCCAATATCTTATCTACTTCTTTATCCTCTACTGTTCCATATATAATATGCAGATGCCCACGATTCAATTTCAAAATTTGAGCGACAATTTCCTTGATACCTGCCTCGTTATGACCCACATCTGCGACTGTAAAAGGTTGTTTTTCAAGTATTTGCCATCTACCTTTTAAGCCCGTATTATGTTTAATCTTTGACAAACCACTGATAATAGCATCATTAGGTATATCCCAACCTTGATCTATCAAAACCAAAATTACCTGAACAATACCTGGGAGGTTTTTTAAAAAATAATCTCCCTTAAGGTCAAGGTTAATGTTATGAAGAATAATTGGCCCTAAAATGTCAATGGTGTCTTCATGGCTAGCATTATTATCAATCGATATATTATCTGTTAATATAAGCCTAGCGCCTTCTGCGAAAGCCTTTTCTTTAAACACTTTCAATAATGCAGGTTGATCGGCCCCTATAACCACAGGAATTCCTTTTTTTATAATTCCTGCTTTTTCTGAGGCTATTTTTTCTAAACTATTTCCCAAGAGATTGGCGTGATCCCATCCTATCATGGTGATCAAGGATACTTCAGGAGTAATTACATTCGTGCTATCTAAGCGACCACCTAGCCCCACCTCAATTACAGCGATATCAACTGATTCTTTACTGAAGTAGTCGAAAGCCATTGCAACCGTTAACTCAAAAAAAGAAGGACTAATTTTTTCAATAAGGATTTGATTTCGCTCAACAAACTCGACCACAAATGATTGTTCAATCTCTGAGCCATCAATCCTTATTCGCTCTGTGAAGCTTTGCAGGTGAGGAGAAGTATATAGTCCTGTTTTGTAACCTGCCGTTTGAAGTATGGAGGCAATAGCATGTGCAGAACTCCCCTTTCCGTTTGTACCAGCAATATGTACTGATTTAAACTTCTGATGTGGATTATCTAAGGCTTTAAGTAATTCATAAGTGTTGTCTAAGTTAGGCTTTAGTGCAGGTGCTCCTATTCTTTGATACATTGGAAGCCGAGTAAATAAATACGCTACTACCTCTTGATAGTTCATTTGGTCGTGATAATAAAAGTTACTTTTCCTGTTGAGCTGGCAGCAGATCTGTATTCATTTGTTTTGCTGAATGAGAGCTGTTCTATGGACTCCTGATATAATCGTGAAACTGATGGCGTTAGCGTGCTGCTAACAATAATAATATCAGCTATATAGCCATCTGCGTCTACCTTGATTTCAAATTCAATACGACCGATCTCATCACTTTTATCTTTTGGTATAGGTCGACTGTCCCAAACCCATCCAGACATCTGTAAGCTCGCGCCTTGCTCGCCAGCGTTGAGACTTGTTCCATAAATTGCCCGATCATCGATACTAGGGTTTTCATTAGGAATACTTTCCACTGTCTTATCATCTTCTCCAGTATCATTCTCCTCACTAATCATATCCTCCGTTAATTCAGCTTCACTGGCATTATCTTCATTTACCTCCTCAAGAACCTCGGCATTACTTTCCTCTAAGGCTTCTGTTGGCTCAGGAATTGGTGTATCCAATGATTCAACAACACTATTTTTATCAGCAAAATCTTCGAAATTCTCTTCAGATGTAGGAATTTTATCTGGTTGACTCGTATTCTCTACCTCTTCTGATGCTTGCTCGGTTACCTCTTCTGGTTCTTCTTCTTCTGGTTTGTTCTGCGTGCTGGCAGCTTTTTTCGGTTGAGAAGCATCCGTTACAAATCCAAGTTCTATGCCGTAGGTAGGGATTGGAGGAAAAGGCTCTTTCCATGCTATTAGAAAATAAAAAGCTAGAAACATTATAACCTGTATGGTTATCGCTAGCGCCCAACTTTTCCTTTCTCTTTTATTTTCTTCCACACTCATTATGATCTTTAATCAGGTTTCGTGGCTATCGATACTTTTGCCTCTAGTGCAGTGGCTATTCCCGCGACCTTAACTAGGTACTCTACAGGCACAGACTTATCACAATGTACGACGACTACACCCTTTTTTCCTGTCAAAGAACTCCTTAAACTTCCTTCAAGTTGGTTTTCATTGATTTTTTGATCGTTAATGTAGTAATCTCCTTTGGCTGTAATGGTGACACTAACTTTCTGTAATACAATCTCAGAAGTTTTGCTTGAAGGTAGGTTAACCGGCAAGCCTGATGGTGTAATGAATGATGCTGTCAGCATAAAAAAGATCAACAGCAAGAACACAATATCTGTCATCGATGACATGCTGAAATTAGCTTCTACCTTATGTTTTGACTGCAAATTCATTTTTGCGGCTCTTGAAGTAAGTCAATAAAATCAATGGAAGTGTACTCCATGTTATGTACTAATTTTTGCACCCTACCTACTAAGAAATTATAGCCTAAATAAGCAAATATGCCAACGAATAAGCCCGCAGCAGTGGTTACCATGGCTTCATAAATACCGGAGGAGAGCAACTTGGGACTAACTGCGCCTTCTTCTTGAGCGATAGCAATAAAAGCTTGAATCATACCTGTAACCGTACCTAAAAAACCAATCATAGGAGCTGCTCCTGCGATAGTAGCCATAAGGCTAAGATTTTTCTCTAATCGGTAAATTTCAATTTTACCTATATTTTCGATGCTCACTTCGATATTTTTCAGTGGCGACCCTATCCTTGAGATACCTTTCTCGATCATTCGAGCTACAGGAGTTTTAGTTTGAGCGCAGATCATTTTAGCGCCCACTATATCCCCTTCAAGGACTCTTTTTCTAATATCCTCTTGGAAGCTAACCGGTGTATTTGATGAAGATTTTATTAGTAACAATCTCTCAATAAAAATATAAACGGCAACAATCCAAAGCACGACAATTGGAATCATCATGTACCCACCATTGAGCAGTAGCTCAAGAACAGATATTACTTCTAAATTTTCTGATGTGTCTATTTGTAGAAACATAAATGTTTATAAATAAAAAATCGTTTAACCTCACTTGGAACGTGAGATTAAACGATAGATTGTAACTAAAGATTTATTAATATCTCAGAGGCCAAACGTCCTTACCAAATTCGGATTGGTATTGAGGAAGTTCCGCTTTTGCGTCTGCGAATGAATCGAACCCTGCTATAGCAACTCTATAAAACCTGTATTCATTGAACGGGGGAATTATAATTGGACTCTTTCCTTGTTCTGCTAAAGTTTTCGCATGATCGTTGGCCATATCACTGTCAAAGAAACTGGCAATAACAATGTACGATTTTCCTGTTGCCTGATCTATTGTTTTTATTTCACCTGCTACTTGCTTTATAGGCTCTGGCTTTGGTTTAGGCTTTGGAGTCGTTTTAGGTGCTTCCTTTTTCTCCACAGGCTCTACCTTCTTTAAAGGCGCTTTTTCTGTTTTGACAATTTCCTTAGGATCTTCTCCTGTACCAAAAGTATCGGATAAGTATAAAAATAAAGACCCTATAACTAACAACGAAATAGTACCTATAACTACTGTTCTAGTGAATTTGGACTTATTCTTTTCAGCACCATCACCAAAATACTTCGCATATTCTTCAGGACTCATCTCCTCAGCAGACTCCTTAGCTTTTGCTTCTTCGTCTTTCTTGATGTGAGAGGTATAATAATCATTCTTATCTTCTGAGTTATCAGGAACAAAACCACTTTCAACAGTGACTTCATCAGTTTGTTTCTGGCTCTCATCCGAGTCAGTATCAAATACGTTCGAATCTGCTTCCTCTGATTCAAATTCGTCAAAGGATTCTTCTTCGTAGAAGCTATCTACTTCCCCAGAACTCAGCTCATCTTCCAGTTCTTTCTCTAGCTCTAGTTCCCAATCTTCTCCATCAGGAATGTCCGAGTCAGTATCATTTGAAAGTTCATCGTTAATATTGATTTCTTCGTCAACTAGCGACCCCTGAGCGGATTCTGTCTCTGTTGTTGACTCCACTATTGGCTCTAAAGCGGGCTCTTCTAGCTCTTCTATTGAATCGTCTTCAATTTCTTCATCCAACAAGTCGTCATCGAATTCATCATCGAGATCGTCATAGTCTAAATCAGGAAGACCAAAGTCCTCGTCATCATCAAACAAGTCATCGTTATCTTCCGGATCTTGGTTTTTGTTTTTGTCGTCAGCCATTGAGATTAGAATTAGTTCAAAACAAGATAGTAAAATCTTGTTTATTCCAAAACATGAATATTTATATCGTTGCGAATATGCTTATTAAAAGCGAAAAATGAAACCAAATTTTCCATTTAAACCTAATGAAGGATAATTTAGATAGCGTTCATAATTTTGATTGATCAAATTATTGGCTTCAAAAAACAATTCTATTCGATCGTTTAGTTTATAATTTGCATTAATTCCGATATCAACTATTGGGTCCAGCGTAACCGAGGTTAGATTTATACCTCTACCATTGATTCCGGCAATTAAATTAAAATCCAGCCCTATTCTAAAGTTTTGTGATAATAAATAACTCGCCTTTAAATCATAAGTAAAACTTGGTAAATGAAAGGGTGCTAATTTGGCACTTGTATTATACCTCATGAAGTGAATCTCAGAGTTGACAGATATTTTTTCACTAATCGCAAAGTCAAAAAGTAGATTAAAATCAATTTTTGTAAATGTGCCAGGATCGTAAATCAAATCAAATTGACGGAAATCAACGGTATCGTTGACTAGAAAAAATTGATTTTCCACCAACTCAATTCTTGTTCCGAATTTTAAATATGTGTTTTTATTAAAGCGCTTACTCACTTCTACTTTGACATCTGCTAATACGTTACGATTTGCTAGATTTAGACTGTCGCTTAAAAACGCGTTATGGAATTGTAGCTGATGGAGCGTAACCATTTCCAAACCAGAACTGAACGTACCATATATCGTGAATTGATTATCAAAATTCCATGTTAAATCAAGTGATGGATAAAAATTTGACTTGACTTGACCATTTGTAGAATCCTTGGATAAAGTAGCCGTCATTCCTGTTTTTATCGTCACATAATCTCCTCTTAATCCAACGAAAGGAGCAATATCGAATTGTGAACGTGAATTAGTATATCCTGAGGTATATGAAACTTGCCTTTGATCTAAACCAACACCGTAGTTCCATTCATTCTTTTTGGATTTTTTTCTAATGATTCCTTTTGTCTCAAAAATAGTCTCTTCATTGAATAAATTTCCCGCTTCGAGAAAATTAGTCTCAGTGAAAGTCGGAGCAATAGAGAAATAAATATTGTCAAATCTGTTTCCTTCAAGATTAGTACTTAACTGAAAAGATCGTACATTAATAGATGGATTATCATTTAAATCAACTGACCCTGTTGGGGTTCCGTAAAAACGGAAATTATTATTTAGGAAATCAATTTTAGAGTTTATACTGAGTTTATTATAGGAATGATAGGATTTTGCATTTATTTGAAAGTCTGAAAATTTACTTGCCTTTCCATCTACAGGCCCTCTGCCAAACCGATCATAAAAACCAAAAGCGGAATAATGACCAGCTTTCTTAGCGTCAATATTATAGGCACCTTCAAGTAGTACATTACTAAAATTTCCCAGACCAAATTTCAGATAATTGGGTTTCCATAAACGCTTATTAGCATTTTCAAAATTTAAGGCTTTGTACTTCAAGTCAAACGGATCTACCTCCGTTTCTAAAATTTCGTATGTCTTGTTGCTTAAAATTAATGAGTCAAAGACAATTTTTTCTTCAGAAATTCTTTGAAATTGTCGACTAGATTCCGGTAGGCTAATTTCTGCATCCTTTTCAATAATAACTTCCATTGAACTCACCTCGCCACCATCTTGCGCTTGCGTTCCAATAAATAAACAAATGAATGCAGTCAGTAAAAATATCCTCATTTTATAGAATCTGTTTTAGTGGTATCTGCATTAGAAATTATTTCTTGCTCTTGAATTTGTATTGACATCAGTAATTCATTGGCGGCTAGTAAAGTTGAATTATTGTTAGTCCCCTTAATAATAGATTCGACTGTTGCTTTGGCTTGAAACAAGTTACCGGTAGTAATATAATTTAACGCAATCAACAAATAGCCGCTATCAATAACGTCTTCAAACCCGGAATAAAGCACATTTAACTGAAATAATAACTCGTTAGATTCATCATACTTTCCTAGCTTACTTAGACAGACTGCTTTCCTATACATTGCCTTTGCACCACTAGAACCTGTATTATTTTCATACGACTTACTGAATTTTTCTGCGGCTAACTCAAACTTGTCTGCCGCAAAATAAGCATTTCCTTGGGCTAAATAGGCTTTTTGTGTGCCACCGGGTGTTTGCCAAGTACTTCTGATAAGCTTGTCAGCAAATGAAACTGTAGAGTCTGCATCCTCAGAAAGTAAAAAGGCATTCATTAATCCTTCATTCGCCAAGTAGCTGTCTTTTTCTGACGATGCATCTATAAGAAAATTTCGGTAATTTTCAATAGCCAATGGATATTTTTCCATCGCAATCAAAGCCTTCCCTCTTTTATCATAACTCCGTGATCTATAGATATTAACATGATTGGTTACAGAATCAAATTTAATCGCCGCTTCCTCATAATTTTGAAGTTTGAAATAACTATCGGCCAAATAATACCAAGCATCATCTATGCTCTTGCTCCTAGCATAAACATCAATAAAATCGATAAACTTTTTAATTGATATGAGATACTTCTGGTTAAAATAAGCTGATTTGGCTCCTTCAAAATCGATATTCTCAAGATTTGTATTATTCGGATTATTGATTCTAAAAGTAGATAATAACTGATCATAATCATCTACTACATATCCTGACTTAATTAGGCTCTGTATTCCAAATATTGCATTTTCTGCAGCCTTGGATCTTATTGAACTTGCCAACACCGATTTGTAATCGGCTAAAGCCTCCTCATACTTACCCTGATTAAAATAAGTATTGGCTCTTCTATTATATGCTAACGAAATAATATCACTCCCCTTGTAGCCCTCAATAATTTTATCCAGAGAACTTAAAGCTTGATCGAAATTCACTTGTGAAATATAGGTATCGGCCATAGCTAAAAGTGACTGATCTTTATACATGCGACCTGGTTGGTTTAATACGTTTCTAAAGGAAATTCGTGCACTTTCATATTCTTTTTGGTAAGACTTGAGTTGCCCCAATCGAAAGAATAAATAGCCTTGGTTATTAGGCAATTGGCTTTGAAGTTGAGAATAAGTCTCCTGAGCATCTGACCATTTCTTTTGAACAAAATAACTATCAGCCAGTCGTAATTTCCCATCATTATGAAAGCTATGTGTACTATCTCCGTCATCTACAAATTGCCTAAAATAGTGTTCTGCGTCATAGTACCTTTTATCATTATAAGCGATATATCCTAAAGCGTATAATGATAAATAAGTCACAGTAGCGTATGGGTATTCGTTAACCTGAAGCAGGTATGCGCTTTTCGCTTCATTTGTAGCCCCTTTTATAAAGTAAATTTCGCCCATTAGATAATGAGACTTGGCTGCTATTTCTTGATCCAATGGAAAGGATAGACTCTTTTTAGTTAGTTCAAGTGCTTCTAAAAACTGCTGATCGTTGAATAATGAATTTGCTTTTTTGTAAGTAACCTTTTGGTAAGCCTTTTTAATATGATCTGACAATGGTTGCATTTTTTCCATATGAGCAATGGCAAGGTCATAGTCGGGCGTTAATAAGTATGCATTAGATATCATCTCTTGACCTTCCTGCATGTCATTTGGATCTAAATCATCTTGATCGAGAAAATCTTTTAAAAAGTCTATGGCTTTATTGTAATCTTTGATTTGATAACTCAGCTTACCAGCGAAGAATTTACTCTGAGTCTGTATTTCTAGTTGTTCATCAAAACTTGATGCTACTTGGAATGCAGCGATGGCTTTAGTATTATCTCCGCTTCTACGATACAATAGTCCTAAATAATAGCTGCTGAGTTTACCATATACTTCATCTTTTAATCCCGATATTTTAAGATACTTAAGAGCCAATTCATCATTCTCTAGCTCCAAGTAGCTTTTTCCCAACATAAAGTAAGCCTCTGCTCCCATTTTACCAGAGGAAAGATGAAGATGCGTTTCAAGACCTTCGGCAGCAGGTCTAAATTTTTCAAGTCTGAAATATGCTTCCCCTAAAAACCTAGATAATTGAATGTTGAAATAGCTTTTTCCTCGCGATTGCTTGTCCCCAGCATTGGTGATGATATCCTCCCATTTAGCATTTTGATAAAGGGTATTGATATGTAAAAGCAATAATTGTTCGGCGTATTCATTCTTTTGATTTAGCAGCTTAGAAGTGATCTCAAAAACCTTATCAAATGCCGCTTGATCATTGTAAATGGACGCCATATAGTAACTTGACGAAAAAAAGTAATCTCCTTTCATTTCAACAGAAGTTTGAAATAAATTCAGCGCTTGGCCAATTTCCCCAATTTGAAAATGTGCGTAACCCTTTTGAAAACTAAAATAATCTTGTTGCTTTACATCAAGATCTTCTCGTGTGACCCTGTTAAAATATTTTATTGTATTGTCATATTGACCCGCCTTGAAGTAGTAAGCTCCAAGATCAAAAAAAGCATTCGTTGATAGAAAATGATTTTGATGTTTCCTTACAAATCTGAGTAATTCTATTTCGCCATCTTGTCGTTCGAGCTTAAGCTTGTTAACCGCTTGATAATAATCATATTGAGCATCCTCTCCTCCGGCATCTTTGTATTTATCTAACAAGGATAAAGAAGTAGTGTAATTCCTATTTTGATATAGCTCAATTGCTTTTTCCAGATAAGTAGTTTCTAGTTTTTTAGAAATAACCTGCTGTCCAAGTAAAAGGCTGGTATGAATAACTAGGAAAAAATAAACTGTAATTCGCATGATATTTTTATCTAACGCAAGTCAATGGAAAAGTATTATTGGAGCAGTTTAAAAATAAGCTCCTTTAATATATCTCCTGGTTGAATAGTGGCATAGTTGATTCCTTTAGACTGTAGGTCCGCTTGGTGTATATAATTTATATTTCTTATTACAACGGGCAATGGATAATTCCGCGCAGCTTGGAGATACTCCCCTGCGAAAAAAGGATTTACACCGATGGCTCGTGCAATCTGGTTTTTATCTGAGAGTCTTTGATGATTAATAATCAATAACTTATTGTAATAATTAGAAAGATTAGCTATCACACGAATAATAGGGTTTCCTGATGGATTAGAAGAGAAATAATTAATTATAGCCAGTGCTTTGGCTTTATTCTTCATGGATAGCGCTTTTTGCAACTCAAACTCGTTATAATCTTTACTGATTCCTACATATTTCTGAACGGCTTTATCATCAATAGCCGTGCCAACGGGCACGTTTATCCGAAGTTTTTCAATCTCATTGGCTAAACGCTGAAGGTTATTCCCAATGTTTTCTGCCAAAATCATGATGGCTTTATCGGTCAATTGTGCGCTTATTGCCACGGAATAGGACCTTATCCAATCAGGAATTTGATTGTCATATATTTTTTTTGAAAGCATAACAATGGCATGCTTCTCCAACGTTTTAGATATTTTGATCCTTTTATCTAATGCCTTTTCTTTATGTGCAAAAACCAAGATGCTTGATGGCAAAGGATTTTCAAGATAAGAGGAGAGAAGTTTTAATGACGCTTCCTTTTTCCAATCGCTCATGCCTTGAGCTTCTTTAACGATGACCACTTGACGTTCTCCCATCATCGGATATTTTCTGGCCGCATTGAGAATATCCGTCATAGCTATATCTTTTCCATAGAGCACATACTGATTGAATGATTTTTGAGACTCCTCAAGGGCATTTGCCTCGATAAAATCTACAATATTGTCAATGAAAAAAGATTCATCACCCTGAAGGAAATATATTGGCGCATATTTTCCTTGCTTAAGGTCTTTGATAATTTGATTGTAATCAGCCACATGGCGAAATTATACAGATATATTGGCTTTGACTTGTTCTACGATGAAGAATCCATCTTCTCCTTCCGATTGGTATAGCGGCATAAAGATCAATCCTGATTCTGGTGATAAAACATGACCGCTTGCATCAATTGCCAAGTGTTCACCTTTTCTTACTTTTTAAAAATTTTTGTAGCCCGGTAACATTCTGAATTCATCAATAGCTTTTACCTTATGGTGATAAATAGCCAATACTTTTCCCAGCAAGGCTTCTGCCGCCTTTTCAAGTAAGTCTGAATAATGATCTTCTTGGGAATGATCATGATGCGTTATCATTCCCGACTTATCCAGTATTTCCCATTGACCAGAAGTTATGAAGCTCATAAGCACCTTTTGACCCTATAGTGCCTCCTTCAAATGCAAAACTTATCAAACCCTTATAGTGATAGTAAGGCAGTACTGTACCTTCCAAATATTTGTCGAATTACATAACCACAAGTAGCTTCATTGATTGGATTACAGCTAGATTACCTTCATTTTTTGTATGACTATAAGGTTTCCGTTATTTGATCGAGTCGCATTTAATCAGCCAAGATAATCGCCATGTAGTCTCCAATTAATTCGGATTCAATGGAATGATATAAATCTATAACTTGCTTATAATCAGTAAAAAAAGCCTTTGTATTTACCCTTTTTTTGATAATATCTTCGAACCAAACTCGATTCACATCGAAATCGCTAAGTCTTCTACCTGTAGCTATCGCAGGAAGATTTACACACAAGACAGCAAGCTTTCTTTTTATTGAAATATTATTGTTATCCAGACCTTTTCTAGCAATCAGCAACCATTCCTCGTTAATGAGTGCTTGCGTTTCAACTTTTCACCTCCAATCCAAGCGAAATTCGTATTCGCTCCATCATATGCAGCAGATAGAAAATTATCTTTAACATGATCAAATCCTATCTTTTTTTCAATTTCTGAGTACTATTCATCAAAGGCTCATCAGACCTATCCAGAAAACAGCATCAGAAACTTCATCAAAGGCTCAAAAGGGAGTATTCTTTTCAACGCTAAAACATGAATTTCCATTTGGAATAATCATATAAAATGCACTATTTCAACGATATACAGTTGAATTATGAATGGTTGATGCTCGGAGTTTTGCCGTTATTCTTTAGTGCATCAATTCCATAATGTCCGGATCAAAACCGGATATCAATACCACTCGATATCTGACAATAACATCTTTATACATCTCTACTATTAAATTTTTGAGCTATTCATTCCCGAATGTCACAAGAGGACTTCTATTTTGGATATGCTCACCAGTAATTCGAGTAGCTACCGATTGCTGAAAGTGTGCCACTTTTGTTTCAGCCCAAAGCCTTTTTCCCAGCAATAGTGATGAATTACAGCTTAAGGCCAAGACTGGTGCTGCAGGCGCTTGTGCAATATTGTATTTCCTTACAAATTCGTCAGGTTTTACTTATAAATGAACCTGAAATGAAGTGTTACAAGACTCTAGCATAGCTGAATCATGTTTTAAATTCAACTCGTCCAGCCCTTTTATCCGCAACTTATAATTGTTCCCACGCATTTTAGAAATAGCATTAAGTAAAGATCTATATCTTTCCAAAGGAGTTAAGTTTTCAATTCCTAAATCAAATTTCCTTATTGTTGGTAGAATACCTGTTAAAAAAAAGTCTAGCTTCTGCTTGTCTCCCAACTCCCTTAAGGTGTTCATTTTGTCGTTTGAATTTTTCTCCAATTGAGAAAAACATTCTCCGGTATGTTCTGAGGGATCCAAATTCGCCTCAATATTGAATTGTGCCAATTCTGTTGTAAACGAATCATCTAGGCTCTCTAATAGGTTCAGGGCACTGGGCACAGGTTTATAACGATGATCAACAAGTACATATCTCTTGCTCTGCTCCTATGTGCATTGGTTCTTTATTGAACCAGTCTTCAGAGAGCATGCGCTCTAGTGCGTGTATATTCTTTTAGCAAATACCTTGTAAAATCGTTGAGTTGTTTCTGTGTAGAAATAACTTTTACATGGAGATCACCCATGGTCAGTCATTTAGAAAATAAAGTAAACAGGTTCCTCGAAATTAAAAAAAGATAAAAATCATTTCATGACCTAGAATATCTCAAGGGTACGTCTATTTTTGCGCACCTTGATAAAACCCATATGATTATGAAAGACTTTGTAGCAGAGCTCACCTGGCGTGGGATGATTCACGACATAATGCCGGGCACTGAGGAGTATTTGAATAAAAAAATGACCACTGCATACATTGGCTTTGATCCAACGGCTGACTCGCTGCATATAGGAAACCTTGTTCAAATAATGACTTTAATGCATTTGCAAAGATGTGGTCATAAACCTATGGCTCTTGTTGGTGGAGCAACCGGAATGGTTGGTGACCCATCAGGGAAATCGGCGGAACGCAACTTGTTGGATGAAGCCACTTTAACTCATAACCTCAATGGAGTAAAAAAACAGTTGGAAAAATTCCTTGATTTTTCAAGTGAAAATGCTGCTGAAGTCGTCAACAACTATGATTGGTTTAAGGAATTTAACTTTTTAGAGTTTATCAGGGATGTAGGTAAGCATCTTACCGTCAGCTACATGATGAGCAAAGATTCCGTCCAAAAAAGGTTGGAGACTGGTCTTTCCTTTACGGAGTTCAGCTATCAACTTGTTCAGGGTTATGACTTTTACTGGCTTTGGAAGAATAAGCAAGTAATGTTACAACTTGGCGGGTCTGATCAATGGGGCAATATTGTTACGGGTACTGAATTGATCAGAAGAAAAGGTCAAGGCCAGGCTTTTGCCATGACTACTCCTTTGATTACGAAAGCTGACGGCTCAAAATTCGGAAAATCCGAAAGCGGCAATATTTGGCTCGATCCTGAAAAAACATCTCCCTATCAGTTTTATCAATACTGGATCAATGCCTCTGATGAAGATATTGTCAATTATATCAAAATTTTCAGCACCAAAGGGCGGGAAGAAATTGAAGCATTAATCGCGAATCACCTAGAAGCGCCTAACCTTCGTACTCTGCAAAAAACATTGGCTGATGAAATTACCACACGAGTTCATAGCGCTGCTGATCTGGAAACGGCCAAAAAAGCTTCTAATATTCTTTTCGGAAAATCCACCACAGAGGATCTTGCGAGTTTAGATGAAACTACCCTGCTCCAAGTATTTGAAGGCGTGCCCAAAACAAGTATTACAAAAGAAGCTTATGAGAAGGCTCAAAATGTAACCGAGTTTTTATCTGAAACCACCAATAGCATTGTCTTTCCTTCCAAAGGAGAAGCACGTCGAATGATAAAAGGTGGAGGTGTAAGTATTAATAAAATTAAGCTTACCAACTCTGAAGATGCTGTGTCCTTTGATCTACTTCAAGGGAAATATCTCTTGGCTCAAAAAGGAAAGAAAAACTATTACTTAGTAAGTGTAGAAAGCTAATTCCATTTCTCTCTTATACATAGATCGAAATTGACCTTCTTTATTTTTCAGCTATTTTTAAGAGTGGTGTTGCTAATTCAATTATTTCATCATCAATCACAAGCAAGTCAATTTGAATTTTGGTAAACGAGATATCCGTATAAATATCAATCGAAGGTTCCATGAGTCGAGTTGAACTTGACGCGAGGAATTCTTCAATAGATTCCTCTTTCTGATAACCAGTTACGACGAAAAAATTATTGATCAGCTCTCCTAAATGGCAAGTCGTTCCGTTATTAAATATCTCTTTTGTTGAACGAAAATGAATTTTATAGACTTGGATGAAGGTTCTCGCTGATATAGTGTTTACCTGTAGTGCAATAAAAAAGGAAGAATTCGTATAAGCCGCTATTTGACTTGTTTCATCCTTGAACTACGACAAGTTTAATGTTCCTAACCGCTTTAATAGTTGGACTGGTTTTGTAGCCTAAAACAGGAACAAAATGGTCGAAGAAATTATTAAAAATGCGAGAGTCACCTCGGGAGGTCGAAGAATACTCACTTCTATCCAAAAG
>JBLIIJ010000044.1:0-30586 GCA_047635055.1 Cyclobacteriaceae bacterium
GTGGAGCCGGAGGGATTCGAACCCTCGTCCAGCGAAGGAAATCATAGACCTTCTACATGCTTAGTTGCTTATTTGATCTTACAAACGGGCTGACAAACAACAGCCCACCCAATTTGCCAGTCACTGGAGTTTCGCATAAGCTTAGTAACCTCGCTCACACTAGTCCTAAAAGTCGACACCTCTTGATCCAGCCTAAAGGACGAAGGCTTAGAGAGATGTGGCAGTCCCAATTTTTGGATCGGGATTAGTAATCTCTACTTTATTCGAGATTATGCTGCCATGGCGTAATTAGATTCGCCAATTACAGTTCGAGTATATTGATCACGTGTGCATACTCAACACCCGACATGCAAGTATACCATTCGCACTTCCTGTCGATTCCGGTCGGCCCCAGAATTATGAAAAGCAAAGCTATCAAAGATTTGCACGACTCATATCACGAAAGTCAAATCTATTTAATACATCCAAATAGGTTATTTGTGAATAGGAATGAACGTAAAAACCTCATTAACTCACCTTTCGGAGACCAATGGGCTGTAAAATCCATTTGAGTGAGTTTCTGCTTTTATTTCCTCTTTTCATATTTATAGAAAAAATAGGCTATTATTGGAAGCTTGTAGGGCGCTAATAACTCAAGGGCAGTGCTATCTGGATCATCGATATAGGCAGCATGGCTTGTTACTTTCCCCTTTTTTAGTTTCGAAACGATTCACAGTGCATGCATAGGCTTGAGTCTTGCAGTGATTTTTCAGTGTATCCATTTCAGCTACATCAAAACGCGAATGAATAAAGCTTGAGTCTCCCCAAATCGTCCTTCGAAAACATTTTTTGGTTTATAATGAGTGGCTTGAACCAAGTGCAAGAAAGAATTACCAAGGAAATTGGAAAACCCGCCAAGTTTTCCTTTTCCTTTTTTTGAGTACCGCTGTTTTAAAGTAGCGATGATCGCCTAGTATGTCGTTATATAAAGACTCAGGGTGTGCGGTACTTTTACTTATCGCTTAATAGCCGAGTGTATTCTTATAAAATCCGACAAACCGATTGAGGTCTTAGCAACCAATAAATGGTACCGATTACACCATTCTCCATCTTTATGGAGGTCTCTTGTTGGCTAAAACTTGAAAATAGAGGCCATATGGATCGCGGAAAAAGAAGATATTCCCATTGTTAAAATACGCTTATTTCGAACGGATGTCTTTTAATCTTTTGTAGAGTGCTTCTGGCGTGGCACTGCCAATGATTGATGCGAAAACCCCAAGATCACTAATAGCGATGGGTGCTTCGAGGAATTTTGGTGTTCAGCTGAGGTATTGCCACACTGCTAGGCCTCCGGCTCCACCCAAATTCATAACGACTGATGCATGTCTATGATGAGCTTGCCCTTCAGTGTATTTTATCATTAAACGGGGGATAGACTTTTTGCAGGAGCAATCGCATGATATAAAGGCTGATTAGGAGACAATACATGCCACTAGCGCTGATGCTTTTCAAGGTACTTATTTAGGTAATTATCTCATGGATTCTATGTCAGACCGGGATGGGCAGCAGACCATTTTCTTGAAATAGGCATGTTTTTCACCCTTATTTCAATTTGCAGTAAGCCACTAATTAGCGTAGAACTCATATCTTTTTTAAATACTATAAGCCAGAAAGAAATCTTTCAGCGGCTCGTAGTGGATAATAAATGACTGTTCAAATTCCCCTTTAAGAATATACCCTGTAAGTCGATTTTCTGATATGAAAATTACTTTCAAATCATCTTTCAAGCTAAGCTGTTTTCTGCCATGTATTTTATAAAGAACTTCCTTGGCACACCAAATGGCGCATAATTTATTAATGTCGTCGATGTATTGGAATTCTTCTTTATGCAAAAATTTATGCTGAATTTTTAATAGCGCACTCCGCTGGCGTTCTAGATCAACACCACAAACCTTATGCTGATTGATCATGACTGATGCCATTGGAAAGGAATGTGAAATGGAAATTTGGGCAGTACTGTCTATCAAAAAAGGTTTGCCAGCGTCGTTTTTTTTAATTCCTCGGTACGCAATATTAAATTGTTGACAAACATTTTGTAACAATATTTGAGTGACCAGCCATTCGGCTAATTTGGTTGGATGTAAGTCTTTTGGATATGAGTTGTTGTGCAGATCAATTAACTGAGCGTTTGTTTCTTTAATGTTCCAAACGGCATATGACGAATATGGTGAAATAGGTTTTGATAATAATAGAGGCACGTTTTATCCTTATTAAGTATAATTTTGTCGGAATATAAACAATAAGGATATTTGAACTATCAAAACCTTATCAGAGTTTCATTGATCAATCCAATTATATCATCAACTAAAATCGTGTTTTTTGAAAAAAATTGAAGTAGTAAAGCAGCATACTTATAAAGGGCATTCCGATTGTTTATATGTTTTGGAAGCTACTGATGAAACTACATTTCTAAGTGCAGGTGGGGATGGCATGATTGTGCGATGGAATTTAAAAGAACCTGATAAAGGGGAAATGATCATTAAAATACCCTCTTCCGTCTATGCGCTTTCTTTTCAAAAAGAAAGAAATAGATTAGTTGCTGGTCAAAATTTTAATGGAATTCATATTGTTGATGTTGAAAATAAAAAAGAAGTAGGGTCTTTAAATCTTACGAAATCGCAGATTTTTGATATTCAAAGTACAGAGGAAAAAATCTTCATTGCCGCGGGCGATGGAGAAGTAATTGTGGTTGACTGGGATTTGCAAATAGTTGCGAGATGGAGCGCGAGTACCAAAAGCGCAAGAACGATAGCTATTAATGAAGAAAGAGGCCAGTTTGCCGTCGGCTATAGCGATCATAGTGTTCGTATTTTCGATATCAATACTTTCGCTTTGATTAAAGAATTTGAGGCACATCTCAATTCAGTTTTCACCTTGCAATATCATCCTGAATTGCCCGTTTTGCTTACCGCGGGAAGAGATGCACGAATTAAATTTTGGGATTTAGACCGTGATTTTGCGCTTTTAGAAGAAATAGTGGCACATATGTTTACGATCAATCATCTTACATTTAGTCCTGATAAACAACATTTCGTATCTTGTAGCATGGATAAGTCCATTAAAGTATGGGATGCAAAGACCTTCAAACTTTTAAAAGTGATAGATAAAGCCCGACATGCCGGACATGGGACGTCAGTAAATAAATTACTTTGGGTGCCTTTTGAAGATCAATTGCTTTCATGTAGCGATGATCGCACAATATCGCAATGGAATATTAACTTCGCGGAAGAATAATGAAGATTACACCAATAGAAATAAGGCAACAAAACTTTGAGAAAAAACTCAGAGGCTATGATAAGGATGAAGTAACCGCATTTTTGATATCATTGTCAAATGAGTGGGAGCGACTACTCGACGGAAAGAAAGAGCTGAGAATAAAGCTCGATCAATCAGAAAAAGAAGTGCAAAAATTGCGTGAAGTTGAATCTTCACTCTTTAAAACACTTAAAACAGCGGAAGATACAGGTGCCAACATGGTGGATCAAGCAAATAAAGCTGCTAAACTGCATTTGAAAGAAACACAAATGAATGCTGAGGCCATGATGCGAGAGGCAAAATCAAAAGCTAAAAACCTGATTGAAAAGTCAGAAATGGAAGCCCGCCAAATCATTGAAGAAATGCAAGACGGGGTGAAAGCACTTGAGCAAAATTATCGGTCACTGGAGAACCAACGCGAAAATGTTGTTTTAGAACTTAAAAACCTATCCTCAGACATACTAGATAGAATTGATAGAGTTTCGAAAGGAAAAGGAACCTTCAAACTTGAAGACCATACTCGAAGGGTTAAAGAGCTCGTGAGAGCGTCCGAAGAGATGATCAATAAGGAAAACCTGGAGATAAGACCAAGAACGCAAAAGCCAATATCAGCAGATGATATTGTGATGAGGCAAAATCGACCAAAATCAGAAAGCACTGAGCGAGCCATTGAAAACAAGCCAAAGGCGACCATTCCAAAACCTGCCCCACCAAAACCTTTAGTAAAGAAACAACCAAGAGAGAGCAAGTCCTTCTTTGATGAATTAGACGATTAGCAGCATGGGTAAGATAAAGTTAGAAGGGATGATCTTTTTTGCGTATCATGGAGTGTCGGATGAAGAACAGCAAATCGGTAATAGATATACGGTAAATGTGACCATTACCACAGATTTTTTGGCAGCAGCCAAAGTAGATTCAATCGCTGGGACTATAGATTATGAGAAGATTTACATCATCGTAAATCAAATCATGCAGGAAAATACGAGATTATTAGAATCGCTGGCCTTTAGAATTGCAGAAAAGTTAAAAGCCACTTTTGGTCAGGCTGAAAAAGTATTGGTTTCAGTGAGCAAGCATAACCCGCCGATTAAGGGTAATTGTGATCTTGCGACCGTAGAGCTTGAAATGTAGTTTTTAGTGGAAAAAAAATCCACGAGCATCAGCCCCCTCATAAAAATCTACGCCTTTCCCAATTAAAAACATTAATTGTTTCTTTTGGACGTAAACAGGAATGTCATCCAAATCATAGGTCGTATCATCTTCTTTTACTTTGTCAAAGCCTAGGACAAAAGAGACACCACAGCCACCACCTTTTACACCGATTCTTAGTCCGTAATTGGCAGGGATATTTTTTGAATTGAGAATTTTTTTGATTTCAATCGCCGCTTTTTCTGATATAGTAACAGGAGGTTTCATTTGCTTCAAATCTGTGTAAATCTTGTTAAAGGTGTTTTGTAAGGGAGATAAAAAGGCCATAACTTGTGCCCCTTCTTAATTTTGCAAAGCAACATTAATAAAATGGAAATAGTTTACGATTTACTGAAAATCACCTTGCCCGCAGGTATTGTGCTTTATGCGGTGTACTTAGTCATTAGAGCTTTTTTAAATAATCAGCTCGATGAATATAAGTTTTCGCTGAGCCAGAAAAACCAAGAGATTATTTTGCCTATTCGGCTCCAAGCTTACGAACGAGTTTGCTTGCTCTTAGAGCGCGTTTCCCCTGGAAATATCATTCCGCGACTCAATGAAAATGGTATGAACGCCAGACAATTTCAGGCGGATCTTGTAATCGAGATTCGAAAGGAGCTGAATCACAACCTATCACAACAAGTGTACCTGTCCAACGATGCTTGGGCATATGTTTCGGGAGCTATAGAACAGCTAATCTCCATGATCAATGAGGCGGGGAATCAGCTGACCGAAGAAGCGTCGAGTCTAGATCTAGCCAGGTTAATATTTGAGAAATCGATGCAACAAGAGACTGATGTAATTAAAAATGCGATTGGGGCAGTAAAAAGGGAGATTCAACAATTATTTTAATAATCAAAAATGAGTGTTATTCATGATTTTTATAAGAAAGCAGAGGAGACTGTTTGAAATAGTGAGAAGCTGAGTAAACTCTTATTCTCTGCCAAAGAGAAGATCGTCAAGATAAAAGACGATGAAGAGGAAAGAGGTACTTTTATCAAACAACTTAATCTCGTGTTGAGAATGATAAAAGCATATTTTAATGGAGATTACCGCTCATTTTCGTATCAAACCATAGTGATGTTTGTCTTTAGTCTGGTTTACTTCATTACACCAATAGACCTTATCCCGGACTTTATTCCAGCTTTAGGATTAACAGATGATTTATCGATCTTATATATGGTTATAAAAAGTGCGGCTATTGATATAGAAAGATATCAAGAGTGGGAAGAAACTTTAAATTGACAGTTGATAATGGGTAAGACAGCAATAGTTGCGGGAGCCACGGGTTTGATAGGTTCCAATTTGGTTGAGTTACTTTTAGAAAGCGACCATTATGACCAAATAGTTCTTATTGTTCGTACAAAACAGAACATTGCGTCAGGAAAAATCATTCAAATAATAGAAGAAGACTTTGCTAATATTGAAAATCATCTTACCGAGTTAGAAGGGGAGGATTATTTCTGCGCACTAGGCACAACCAAAGCGAAAGCAGGAAGCAAGGAAGCTTTCGAAAAAGTAGATTTTGAATACCCAATAATATTTGCAAAAATAGCCATGGAGTCTTCTCGATTCCAATATTTCGGAATTGTATCGGCAATGGGAGCAGACGTGAATTCAATCTTCTTTTACAATAAGGTCAAAGGAAGATTAGAGCAGGATCTTAAAATATTAGGGTTGAGAAACCTTTATATATTTCAACCAAACCTACTTATTGGGGAAAGAAAAGAATTTCGTCTTGGCGAACGGGTAGTCACCAAGTTGTCCCAGTTCCTTTCATTTATTTTGTGGAGAAGACATAACCCCGTATTAGCAATCGAGGCGAAAACAGTTGCCAAGGCTATGTTCAATACAAGTCAGCTTACCGAGCAGACATTGCGAACACTTATTCCGAAAGAAATAAGAATATCAGCAAAATGAGAGCCGTAATTCAACGAGTTAAAAACGCGTCGGTCGTTATTTCAGGAGCGCTTACAGCCAAGATAGATACCGGCTTACTTGTGCTACTTGGTATCGCAGAGGATGATAGCACTGATGATGTTGATTGGCTCGTGCGCAAAATAGTAAATATGAGAATATTTCAAGATTTTGAGGATAAAATGAACCTGTGTTTGTCAGATGTCGAAGGAGAACTGTTAGTGGTAAGCCAATTCACACTTCATGCAAGTACCAAAAAGGGGAATAGGCCCTCTTTTATAAAGGCAGCACATCCTGAAAAAGCGAAACCACTGTACAATGACTTTATTCTTAAATGCGAAAAGGAAGTAAAAAAGGTGGAAACGGGAAAATTTGGGGCGGATATGAAAGTATCCTTGCTCAATGATGGCCCGGTGACGATAATAATCGACTCCAAAGACAAACAATAATCAATAACATCTCATTCTCTAATCACTCTGTTAATCACACTTCTTTGTGCTAAATTTGCAGACTTTTAGAAAATATGAAGAACACTAGGAATTTTTGCATCATTGCGCATATCGATCATGGTAAAAGTACTTTAGCAGACAGGCTTTTGCAGGCTACTGGAACCGTCTCAGATCGAGATATGCAAGCACAGTTGCTAGATAACATGGACTTGGAGCGAGAGCGAGGCATTACAATCAAAAGTCATGCAATTCAAATGGATTACATGTACGAAGGAGAAAAGTACACACTCAACCTTATCGATACGCCAGGTCATGTGGATTTTTCATACGAAGTTTCAAGGTCAATCGCCGCTTGTGAAGGAGCGCTCCTCATAGTGGATGCTGCTCAAGGTATTGAAGCTCAAACAATTTCTAATCTATATCTAGCACTTGATCACGATCTTGAAATAATCCCAGTACTCAATAAAATAGATCTTCCCGGAGCTATGCCTGAAGAAGTGTCTGATCAAATCATTGATTTGATCGGCTGTGAAGCAGGCGACATTATACACGCCAGTGCAAAAGAAGGAATTGGGATCACGGATATTTTGCACGCCATTATCCATAGAATTTCCGCTCCCAAGGGCGATCCTGATGAGCCTTTACAAGCGATGATTTTTGATTCAGTATTTAACTCTTATAGGGGTATTGAAGTATTTTTTAGGGTATTTAATGGCACGCTGAAAAAAGGGGACAAGGTGAAGTTTGTCAATACGGGCAAAAGCTATGAAGCGGACGAAATTGGTGTTTTAAAACTAACACATGAGCCCAAAAAGAGTATTTCTGCGGGAAATGTAGGTTACATTATCTCAGGAATTAAGGTGGCCAAAGAAGTAAAAGTTGGTGATACGATAACACATGTAGATCGACCGACAACCAAGTTGATCAAAGGTTTTGAAGATGTGAAACCGATGGTGTTTGCAGGTATTTATCCTGTAGAGACAACAGATTTTGAGGAATTAAGGTCTTCCATGGAAAAATTGCAACTAAATGATGCTGCATTGATTTGGGAACCTGAAACATCAGCGGCCTTAGGGTTTGGTTTTAGGTGTGGATTCTTAGGTATGCTTCATATGGAGATTGTACAAGAACGCCTCGAACGGGAATTCGATATGACAGTGATAACCACTGTTCCTTCGGTACAATTTCATGCGATTAAGCAAGATGGTGAAGTACTTAAAGTAAGTGCTCCTTCAGAATTACCAGAGCCCAGTTTTATCAATCATGTTGAAGAACCCTATATCCGGGCTCAGATAATTACAAAAGCAGACTTTATTGGTCCCGTTATTTCCCTCTGTATTGATAAAAGAGGGGAGATTAAAAATCAAGTGTATTTAACCTCAGATAGAGTGGAGCTAACGTTTGAGTTACCACTCGCGGAAATTGTGTTCGATTTTTTCGATAGATTAAAAACCATCTCCAGAGGTTATGCTTCCTTGGATTACGAACTTATTGGTTATCGTCAATCTACCATGGTGAAACTTGACGTGATGTTAAATGGGGAGCCTGTGGATGCATTGTCGGCCATTGTGCATAGAGATAAAGCATATGAGTGGGGAAAACGTCTTTGCGAAAAGTTAAAGGAACTTTTACCTCGGCAAATGTTTGAAATTGCGATTCAAGCATCTATTGGCACAAAAATTATTGCAAGAGAAACTGTAAAAGCGCTTCGTAAAAACGTACTCGCTAAGTGTTATGGTGGTGATATTTCAAGAAAGAGAAAACTCTTGGAAAAACAGAAAAAAGGTAAGAAAAGAATGCGTCAGGTAGGAAACGTTGAAATTCCTCAAGAAGCATTCATGGCAGTTTTAAAACTTGATTCATAGATGACAATACTTGACGGTAAAAAAATAGCCACGGACATCAAGTCGGAGATTAGCGAAAAGGTAATTACCTTAAAAAGATACGGCCATCGTTCACCAAACTTGGCTATAATCATCGTGGGAGATGACGGATCGTCTCATACCTATGTCAATGGTAAGATCAACGCTTGTAAGGCGGTCGGCTTTGACTTCACATTAATGCACTTTGCTGCGACTATCTCCGAGGAAAAGTTAATCAAGCATGTGAGTAGACTGAACGAGGACGAAGATATCGATGGTTTCATCGTTCAACTTCCTTTGCCGGAACATATTTCCGTGGAGAAAGTCACCCAAAGTATTTTACCAGAAAAAGATGTAGACGGATTTACGAATGAAAACTTCGGAAGTATAGTTTCTAAAAATCCGTTGATTTTGCCAGCAACTCCTTTTGGTGTAATGGAGCTGTTGCGACGTTATAAAATCACCCTTCAAGGTAAACATTGTGTTATCGTAGGGGCTAGTCGCTTAGTTGGAGTGCCCTTGAGTATGATGATGCTGGAGGAGGGAAATGCTACTGTAACAGTATGCAACATTCATACAAAAGACTTAAAATCACATACTTTAAAAGCAGATATTTTAGTGAGTGCCGTTGGCAAGCCAGGGCTTATTACAAAAGATATGGTAAAGCAAGGAGTGGTTATCGTTGATGTAGGAACTACAAGGTTGCCAGACGAGACTAAGAAAAGTGGTTTTCGATTGTCAGGTGATGTAGATTTTGTAGACGTTTCACCCCTTTGTGATTTCATCACACCTGTACCAGGGGGCGTTGGTCCAATGACGATTGCTTCACTATTATTAAATACATTGAGAGCTTATGAACAGCAACACCCAGACCTTAAATAATCCCAAAGTGAATATTGAGCTTCCAATAATGGAATTCTTTCATACTATTCAAGGAGAAGGTGCGCATACGGGAACTGCAGCTTATTTTATAAGAACAGGAGGATGTGATGTTGGTTGTGTGTGGTGCGACGTTAAGGAATCTTGGAATGCGGAAGATCACCCCAAAATGTCAATTGACAGCATTGCCAATGAAGTGGAAAAAGTAACAGTCGATGTTGTCGTTATTACAGGAGGAGAACCTTTAATGTACAATATGACAGCTTTGACATTCGCGCTTCAAGAAAAAGGGTACAAAACACATGTGGAGACGTCTGGCGTTTATGAACTTTCTGGCGACTGGGATTGGATTTGTTTTTCCCCAAAGAAATTCAAAAAACCTCGCACCGAGTTTTATGAGAATGCAGATGAGTTAAAAGTCATCATATATAATTTGTCAGATTTGGCCTGGGCGGAGGATCATGCAAGCAGAATGAACCCTAATGCAAAACTTTTTTTACAACCAGAATGGTCAAAGAAAGACCAAATGATGCCAAAGATCGTTGACTATGTAAAGAGTAATCCAAAATGGAAAATTTCTTTACAAACCCACAAATATTTAGATATACCCTAATGCGTTCATTGCTTTTTCTTTTGGTTTTTATTCAAGGCACCTTACTAATCGCCCAGAATGGAAAAAGCCAGAGATTATATCAAAAAGCAGAATCTGCAATTAAAAGTCGCAATCTCAAATTAGGAAAAGAGCTATATCAGAAATCTATCAACGCTGATGTAACCTACGCTAACGCCTATTTGAGATTAGCTGCCTTATATAATATGTATAGAGTCAAAGACTCAGCGCTTATATATTATGAAGGGTTCGCAAAAGTGACTCCTACACACAAAATCAATTCCAAAATATGGTTGCGTATTGCCAACCTGAATTATCAGTTGGGCAACTATAGCCGAGCTTTATCTGCCATGGAAAAGCTACGCCCATTTGGGGATAGGACAGAATCCATGGAGAGATTGGAGAATAATATCAATTTTGCCCTTAGGGAAATCACGGAATCAAAGCCATTAGACATTGAAGAGCTACCACCAGCGATCAATCAGTTTCAACTTCAATACTTTCCTGTAATGACGGTGGACGGCCAATCGATTTTCTTCACTAAGAGAAATGGTAATTCAAGACAATTCGATGAAGACATATTTTCATCTCAGCTGATTGATGGGCAATGGACGCAAGCATCCTCCATTTCAGAAAACATCAACACTTCCTTCAATGAAGGAGCATGTACTATTTCGGCCGATGGCCGAACCCTGATTTTTACGGCATGTGAGGGAGACCGGAAGATCTTTGGTAGTTGTGATCTATTCATTTCCGAAAAAATAGGAGAAGAGTGGTCTGTTCCCGAAAATATGGGTCCCACGATCAACTCAAAACACTGGGATAGTCAGCCGTCCATAAGCGGAGATGGGAAAATAATTTATTTCTCCTCTGATAGGCCAGGAGGCTTTGGTAAAAGAGATATATGGATGTCGACTTATTCTGCGGGTATTTGGAACAAACCGGTCAACCTAGGTCGTAAAATAAACTCAAGTTTTGATGAGACCACCCCTTTTATTCATGTCAACAACCAATCATTTTTTTATTCGAGCACTGGCTTTGATAATATGGGGGGATTTGATCTGTTTATCTCTGTGAAAGACAAAAACTCAGGTTGGTCCTATCCTAAAAATCTAGGATATCCGATAAATACTTATCAAGATGAGCTTTCATTATTCATCAACGCCAAAGGAACGAAAACGTACTATTCTGTTGAAGACAATATAGGAGCAGAGACCAACTCCAAATTAATGAGTTTTAACCTCAGAAATAACACATTATTAGCACCGGCTACTTATGTAACGGGAGTCATTCGTGATAGAGAAACAAAGCGACCGCTACGCGCTAGCCTGGAAATGATCAATCTTTTAGATTCGACGGACACCTATTTAACGACAAGTGACTCCATCAGTGGTAGGTATTTTCTTGTCTTGACAGAGGGAAATGGTTTCGGCGTGTTCATCGATAAGAAAAACTACCTCTTTGAAGACATCAGGTTCACTCCGACCAGTAGTGATGCGGTGAAGCCTGACACATTGGATATATTCTTATCACCTTTAATGACTGGTCAGTCTGTGATTCTAGAAAACATCTACTTCTCGTTTGACGATTATGCCTTGAATGAGAAGTCAATGTCCGAGTTAAAAAGTATTGTCCGATTCATGAAAAATAACAGCGAAATAAAGGTCTTAATAGAGGGGCATACCGACAAAAAAGGAGATGATCAGTACAATCAGAAACTCTCGGAGGACCGTGCTGAGGCGGTATATAATTATCTGGTGAATCGTGGAATTGGCAGAGATAGACTATTTTTTGAAGGGTTCGGATCTGCTCGCCCACTCATCCAAGGAGTGGAAGATGACAATAGAAGAATAGAATTTCGTCTGTTGTGAGACCAAGAGTAAAAAAGGTTGCGTTTTTTTTAATTTTTTTTATGAAAACGTTTGCAGAATTATCACAAAGAAAATAAGGCTTTCATAGTTGATTATTTCGTTCGACCCCTAAAAAGCAGTGCTTGACTTTTATCAAAAGCTACTTTTCGAAAGTTTTAGCAAATCTCCCATTTACGGGTGGTCTGTCGAAAGAATGAAGCTTCTTGTTGATTCCCATCAATTTGTTCTAAATTTATTCCTTGAAATATAATGTATAATTTAAAACAGTATGATATGAAGAGGATTCTACTACTCAGTTTCATGTCTTTTGCTATTGCATTCGGTGCATTAGCACAAAGAACAGTATCTGGTAAAATTACTTCCCCCGAGGACGGGAGCGGTATACCGGGTGTAAACGTTGTGCTCAAAGGAACTACTACTGGTACTACATCCGATTTGGATGGTAACTACAGAGTAAGTGTTCCTGAAGAAGGTGGAACGTTAGTGTATTCATTTGTTGGTTTAGAGCCTCAAGATCAAGAAATCGGAGCGAGATCAGTAATTGATGTAGCAATGACTTCTGATGTAAAGCAGCTTACTGAAGTTGTCGTTACAGCACTTGGTATTGAACGACAAGAGAAATCATTGACTTACGCAGTACAAGACGTAAAAGGTGAAGACTTAACGCAAGCAAGAGAGACAAACATTGTTAATTCATTGTCAGGTCAGATTGCAGGTGTACAAGTAACTAATTCAAATGGAGCTCCTGGATCATCATCTAGAGTTGTATTAAGAGGAGCATCTTCTTTAACAGGTAGCAATGATCCACTTTTCGTTGTTGATGGTGTGCCAATTGATAACCAAAACTTTGGAAACTCAGGTGCTTATGGCGGTTTCGATGTTCCTAACGGAGCAGCTGACATTAACCCTGACGATATCGCGTCTGTATCTGTTCTGAAAGGACCAGTTGCTGCTGCCCTTTATGGAAACAGAGCTGCAAACGGTGTTATCCTTGTAACAACAAAATCTGGTAAAGGATCTAAAGGTTTAGGTGTATCTGTGAACAGTTCAACAATGTTCCAAACTCCACTTAGAACTCCTGATTTCCAGAATTCTTATGGGCAAGGTGCTTCTGACACTTACTTTGAGTTTGTAGATGGTTCTACAGGTGATGGTGACGGTGTTGATGAGTCTTGGGGAGCGCCTCTAGACGTAGGTTTAAACTTTATCCAATGGAATGATTTTGATAAAGATATGAACTATGATGGTACTCCATCTCCATGGGTATCTTATCCTGATAACGTAAATGATTTTTACGAAACAGGTGTTCAGTTGAGTAATAACATCGCTATTTCTGGTGGAAACGAAGACAATTCGTTTAGACTTTCTGCTACTAATATGCAACAAGATGGAATTGTCCCAAATACGAACTTTGATAGAACGAACATAACAGGTTCAGCTTCTATGAGATTGGTTGAAGGTTTAGAGGCTACAATGTCTGCTAACTATATCCACTCTGAATCTGATAACCTTGTTCAAGGTGGTTATGATGGTCAAAACCCAGTTCAGCAAACTATCTGGGCAGGTAGAAATGTAAATCTTCCTGCTTTGGCAGATTATAACAGTCTTCCACTTTCGCCTGCATCAACTCCTTCTGGTGGTACTCCATTAAACTGGAATACTAGATACCAAAACAATCCTTATTGGCTTCAAGATAATAACTTGAATGAGTACCAAAAAGATAGATTGATTGGAAATGTGAAGTTGGCTTATCAGTTTACTGATTGGTTAAGTGCATATGTAAGAACAGGAGTTGATACTTGGTCTTCAAGAACAGCAGAGAAAACTGCCGTTGGAACAAATGGACTTACTGATGGTGGATTTGGTCTTCAAAATAGAAATTTTATTGAAGCGAATCATTTTGGTATGATTACAGCAAATAAAACTTTCGGTGATTTCAGTGTAAGCTTAAGTGTAGGTGGAAACATCATGCAACAGCAGTACACAAGAGTCGGTGGATCTATACCTGGTCTTGAACTTCCTGGCGTTTATAGTGTCGCTAACTTGAAGTCTGGAACTACGCCTACTTTCACTAACTTTTTGCAAGAACAACAAATTAATTCGGTGTTAGCAACTGGTCAAGTGTCATTTAGAGATTTCGTATTCATGGATTTTTCTGCTAGACAAGAGACTTGGAGTATACTTCCAAAAGCAAATAACTCTTATCTATATCCGTCAGTATCTGTGAGTTTAGTGCTTACTGAGATGTTCGATATATATTCAAATACACTTTCTTTCTTAAAGCTTAGAGCTGGTTGGTCAGAAGTGGGTTCATCAGGACAGTTAAATCCTTATGATAATCAGCAAACTTTTGGATTTAGAGCAACTCCTTGGGGTTCTGTACCATTAAGCTTTAATCCTGGAAGATTGAATAATCCTAATATTGCTCCAGAAACTCAAACAGGTTTCGAGATTGGTGTTGAAGGTAAATTATTTAATGGACGAGTGAATTTTGATGTTACTTATTACGATCAAACTTCTACTGACCTTATTGTTAGTGTTGATGTTTCTGCAGCTAGTGGATTTACTTCGGCTCTTGATAATGTTGGGGAGTTGAGAAACAATGGTATTGAAATTCAATTAGGTGCCAAGATTATTGACACTAAGGATTTCAAAATTGGAATGAATGTTAACTTTGCAAGCTTCAACAATGAAGTAATAAGGGTTAATAATATCCCAGATGATAATGCTGCTATCAATATTAATGGTGGAGCTGGTGTTTCAGGACAGTGGAACGTGAATCTTCAAGCACAAGAAGGTCAAGCGTTTGGTACTTTATTCGGTCCTAAATATCTGAGAGACGGTGATGGTAATATTGTTCACGTTGATGGTGTTCCAAGAATAGATACTGAGTTTGGTATATTAGGTGGAATTCAGCCTGACTGGACTGGTGGACTTGGTTTTAACTTGAGCTACAAGACGCTAAGTTTGAATACTTTGATAGATGCTAAAATGGGTGGAGATATTTACTCAATGACAACTACTTGGGGTAGATATGCTGGTGTATTAGAAGAAACGTTGATCGGAAGAGAAGTTGGTATTGTTGGAGATGGAACGATGAATGTCGGTACTTCTGATGAGCCTCTTTATGTACCTAACAATGTTGTTGTTAGTGCAGAGAGATACAACAAGCAAGCATATTCAAATGATATTGCGGAAAGTTCAGTATTTGATGCAAGCTATGTGAAGCTACGTCAAATGACGTTGAACTATAAGTTGCCAACGCAATGGTTTAACAACACACCATTTAAAGATGTGAACATAGCGCTAGTAGGAAGAAACTTGGCTTTATTATACTCAAAAATACCTCATGTAGATCCAGAAAGTGCTTTTTCAAGTGCTGACGGTGATCAAGGTATAGAGTTTGGTCAACTTCCATCTGTAAGAAGCTATGGGTTTAATATTAACTTTAAACTATAATAACGAATGAAGTCATTAAAATATTTTTTAGGCTGCATACTAGCAACATTTATTGTTGCTAGCTGTAGCGATTCGGATTTTGAAGAGTTAAACACAAATCCTAACAGTCCTGTTGTAGTTCCTTCGTCAAATTTATTGACTGACGCAATTAGGATTTCAGCAAATAGCTTATATAGCACCGGTAACGGTGGTGATATGGGTTCATGTTGGTCTCAGCAATGGGCTAAAGTGCAGTATAACGATGAGGCAAGATACTCTCCAAGACAAACGTCAATCTCAGGAATCTGGGATACCTTTTATGAGATCTTAATATCGGATGCTAAAACTGCACAAGATTTGGCTGTCGGTGAGGAAAATGTAGCCGTTCAAGGTGCTGCATTAACTTTGCAGGCGTACGGTTATGCTCACCTAACAGATTTGTTTGGTAACATACCTGTAACGCAAGCAATGAGAGCAGATGAAGGCATTTTTGCGCCAGAGTATGACGCACAATCTGTTGTTTATGATAGCATATTTGCAATGTTGGATAGAGCTGATGCGCTATTAGCGTCCGGATCTGGAGCTATTAATCCAAGTTTTGATATTCTTTATGCGGGTGATGCTTCTAAATGGAGAAAGTTCGCAAACTCATTGAAGTTCAGAGTTGCAATGAGAATGTCTGGAGTGCGTGAAGCGGAAGCGGGAACTATCCTTGCTGGATTAATGAGTCGTCCAATGTTCACGTCATCTGATGACGAAGCAAAATTGGTATACTTAGAAGCTCAGCCAAATGCGAATCCAATGTATGAAAGCATTGTTTTTGGAGCTAGAGAGGAATATAAAGTAAGCGATGTTTTAGTCTCAACTTTAGAAGGGTTAGGTGACCCGAGATTAAGCGTTTATGTAGCTCCTAATAGTGAAGGTGTTTTCAGAGGAAAACCAGCAGGTATACAAGATGTACCAAGTGATTTATACAACTATGAAAACGTTTCAGGAATAGGTGCATTTTATCTACGTCCTGAGGCACCTGCATATTTTGTATCATATGGTGAACTCTTATTGTTGATGGCAGAAGCTGCAGATAGAGGTCTTATCTCAGCGTCAGCTGCTGATCTATACAATGCTGGGGTCGCAGAATCGATGGCAGCAAGTGGTGTTTCTTCGGGAGTTGACGCATATATCGCAGCTAATCCTTTTTCAAGTGAGAGCATTCAACTACAAAAGTGGTTAACGTTGTTTTCTCAAGGAATGGAATCTTGGACTGAGTGGAGAAGAACGGGAATACCTAATCTAACTCCTGCGATTGATGCAAATCCTGCTGTGGGTGAAATACCTTCTAGATTGACTTATCCTGCTACCGAGCAAACGACCAACATAGCAAACTATTTAGATGCTGTTGCTGCTCAAGGTCCTGATTTGTTGACTACCAAGATTGGTTGGATGCAATAATGTTGAATCATTAAATTTAAAATGAAGATGAAAATATTTTTTAAAAATACATGGATCGTAATGATCGCTATGTTAGCTTTTTCATGTAACGAGTCAGAAGACTTGGTTACTGCAGATGCTAATGAAGGTGGTCTTTTAGAGCCTACTGCTGTAAGTCTTAATTATGTAGTTGGAAACAACGCTGATTATGAAATCAAGGTACTTGTGAAGCAAGGAAACTCAGTGAGCACTCAGCAAATAACATTATTCAAGCAATTTTATAGTGTTGAAGCAGCCGAATGGTCAAATGAATTAGCGTCCAAGGTTATAACTGTTTCAGAGACTAGTACGCATTTCGCATCGGCTTCTTTGAATTACGCAGAGTTGATCGATGGACTTTCGCTTACTTCTGGCCCGCTACCAACTAATGATACTGATTTAACTATCGGTGACAGATTTAGTGTTAGAATGGAGTCATTATTAAGTGATGGTAGAACTGTTCAGCAAAGCTTTACTGTTAATTTAACAGTATCAACTCGTTTTGCAGGTACTTACGATGTTGTGGAGAGTGTCTACTACAGAATTGGTGATAACCGAACTGATGTAGCTTGGCCTGCACAATTTTCGATTGGGTCAGTTGATGCGAGTACGTATGAGCAAATTGAATATTTCGGTGCTTTCGATGGTAATACATTATATTTTACTATTGATAACGCGGATGTGATTGATTATCCTGCTGAATGGGCTGGTGAAGCGCAGTTAGGAAACGGTCAACCTTTGACAACTTGCAAGACAGCTCCTAATGACTTATCTAATGTTGAGTGTGTTAACACAAACATGGCAGTTAGAGATGATGTCGATGGACTAGACCAACTAATAATGACTTATGGTTATTTTACCGGTGGTTCTGGTGCTAGAGAGTTCTATCAAGTTTTAACTAAAGCCCTTTAATATTGAAAACTATGAATATTATTAAAAACATAGCGGTGGTTTTACTCGCATTCTTAGTATTTACTGGGTGTGACGATGAAGATTTCACTGGAAATTCTAGTCTAACCCCAACTACGGGAGCGACTATTTCGGTAAGTGGTTTACCTTCTTCAGCTCCGAACTTTTTGGAGATGGATACTACATTCACTTTCACAGTTACGCTAAGTGAAGCACAAGTGGTAGATGTACCGGTGTATATTTCACAATCAGCTGGAGATGCGTCTCTTGGTGCTGATTTTACTATTGATAATAACAATAGTAGAGTAGTTATACCTGCATTTTCTACATCTGGAACGGTGACTATATCTGTTTTAGGCGATACTGAGCCTGAAGGAACGGAAACATTCACGATCCAGATTGGTGATGAAAGAACTGATAATGCAACTATTACTCCTGTGGAAGTTACTTTCACAATTGGTAACGTCGTATCAGAGGATCTTTCAATGAACTTGGAATGGGCAACAGCAGCTGTATTTGATGCATCTGGTGCTGAGTTGGGTGCTACTGACGTTGGTGACTTAACTTTTAATCTATTAGCTGCAGATACGCTTTATAGCCAAGCAGATGGTGCAAGTTTTGAGTCACTCGGTTTGAGTGGAAGCGCACCTAACGGAACTTATGACATTGCTGTAGGTATCTGGGGATTCATAGATTTAGGTGATGTTGATGCAGGTCCATATAGTTTTGATTTGTCTGTAACAAGCAATCAAGGTGGTGTAGGTTCTGCCGGTAGTTTAGCTGCTACAGGTGCATTATCTACTGATAATTGTCTTGATGATTACGTTATAGTTGGGTCAGTGACAAAAGCTGGATCGACTTATACAATATCAGAAGGATACCAAGAGTTCTTTGCTGCTGATAATCCACAAGATTTTATTGGTGGAAATTATAGCGAAGTACATGATGATGGTTCTCCACAAACATCGGCAGTGACTATTTCAACGCCTGATGCTGATGGTGTATTCACAATTACTAATTTTGCTTTTAGTAGTGCTTGGTGGTGTGGATCAGCTGATGCTACTATCGATCTAGTTGTGACAGAAGGTCAAATCTTCTTCCCGAATGGAACTGGTGCGGAATCTGCTCAAGCTCCAGGTAATCTGGATGCGATTTGTGGTTATGATGGCCCATCAATTGAATTAAATTCTGTTGGAACTTGGGATCCTTGTTCAGGTGTAATCCAAATGGATATTGCTATTCGTGTAGCACTTGGTACTTTCAGTGGAAGTTCTATTATGACGTACACTCCAGAATAAATTGGTTTGTAATAAATTATTTAAAGCGAGTCCTTTTGGACTCGCTTTTTTTTTGGGAAAAGATTAAAATGTACAACATTATGGTAAGGGGTTCTCAGTTATCGTTAGTTGTATATTTGAATTAAATTGTTAATATGAAAAATAATATTTGTGTTCTTATAGTGTTTCTTTCTTTTGGGGCTAATGCACAAAAAACTATTGGTGGCGTTGCTGCGGCCGGACTTGATATGAATACAGCTATTGGCGGGTTTATATCTCAAATAGACATAACTAATTATGATCCAATAGGAAATGTGTATGTGACTGATAATTGGGAAAAAGCCTCAGTAATGTTAAGGAATGATAAACTTATTCATGGGTTAGATATTCGCATCAACTTGTTGAAAAATGTATTAGATATCAAAGACAAGAAAGCGATAAGGACATTTGCGATTCAAAAGCTTAAATACATTGATGTAAGTATACTAAACGATAGTTCAGTGAGATATTTTAATCCTTTTGAATATAGGTTTAGTGATAATACCCCTGTAGTAGGCCTTCTTAGAAAGGAGACATACATGAATAAAAAATGGAACTTAGCAGAAAGAAGTTATCTGAAAATCTTTGAAGCAACGTATGTCAAGGCGTTGGACGTTGGAACCAAGCGCGATAGATATCAGGTACAAAAGGAAATGTATTTGGTGAAGGACAATGTTTTATATCCTATTTTGCCCAACAAGAAGAAGTTGGCTAATGAGCTTGGTATGGAAGGAGCACAAAAGGAGGAATTTGTTAGTTATATAAAGAAAAATAAAATAAACCTTAATGAATATGCCTCAGGTTACAAGATTCTGAGTTATTTAAACAGGTAATTAAAATTGATCATTTACAACCATCGATTTTATTCCTTTTTCTAACGGAGTAAAAGGCTTGTTATAACCAATTTTTCGCAATTTGTTTACTGTAGCCTCAGTCTTATATTGATAATTGGATTTTAACTCTTCTGGCATATCTATGTATTTGATTGTCCCTTGAGAGTTTGTTTTATTGATGACAGTATTAGCTACATTATTGAATGTCTTAGCGTTCCCAGTGCCAAGATTATAGATCCCTGAATTTTTGCGATGGTGCATAAACCATAGTAGAACATCGACAATGTCTTGAACGTGTATAAAGTCTCTTAGCTGATCACCGTGTGCATACGATGACTCATAAGACTTGAATAGGTTTATAGTATTATTGGCTAATAGCTGATGAAAACCTTGGTGAATCATAGAGGACATTTTCCCTTTATCAGATTCTCCTGGCCCATAAACGTTAAAAAACTTAAGGCCAACCCAAAAGAAAGGCTTTTTGGTAGATGCTGTCACATATTTATCAAAATCATGCTTTGATTTTGCATACAAGTTGAGCGGTCTGAGGTTTTCTAGCTGATTTTCATCATCATCAAAGCCGTGTTCACCAACTCCATATGTTGCTGCGCTACTCGCGTATATAATTGGGATTTGATGAGCAACAGATAGCTCCCAAAGAGTAACAGAGTAATTTGTATTGAAGTGAAGAAGTAATTCGATATCTGACGCAGTTGTATCGGTTATTGCACCTAAATGAATTATAAACTCAAGTTCTTCCGAGTTATTTAAGATGAATTTTTTGGTATCCTCTATATCTATGAATTGTAATTCGGGAAGTTGGTTTTGGAATACCTTTTTCTTAAGTTTCTCCATAAAGTCAATGGCAACTATGTTTTTATATTGTAGAGAATGGAGAATTTGGATAAGGTTACCTCCAATAAATCCTGCGGCTCCAGTGACGATGATCATGTTTTCTAAGATAAGACTCTTCCAATTTACTCAACTTTACCTCGTATCGTTTTATATCTTTGCGTTTTATTGAAAAATGGTATACGTAAGTAGAAAAGAACATTTTAACGCAGCACATAAACTATTCAATCCGAAATGGACGAGAGATCGGAATTTAGAGGTTTTTGGTCCTTGTGCATATGAAAATTGGCATGGTCATAACTTCGATTTAATTGTAACCGTAAAGGGATTACCTGATGAAGAAACGGGTTTTGTAGTGGATCTAAAAAAACTAGGGGAGCTAATTAAAGTAGAGGTTATAGATCAAGTAGATCATAAGAACCTGAACTTGGACGTGCCGTTCATGAAAAATAAACTAGCCAGTTGTGAAAACCTTATCTTGGAATTTTGGAAAATATTAAATCCAAAAATACAAGAGCTTGGTCCAAGTGCTTGTCTACATCAATTGAGGCTTTATGAAACTCCTAAGAACTACGTAGACTACTTCGGGGAATAAATGAAGTATTTTCTTATTGCAGGTGATTACTCAGGAGATATTCACGGTTCAAGTCTCATGCATGTTCTAAAGAAAAAAGATACCAAATCAGAGTTTATAGGATTAGGAGGAAATGAGATGTGCAAGGAAGGCATGACCAGTGTGATTTCTAAATCCGATTTTTCAGTTATGGGTATAACCGATGTGGTCTTGCGCTTATCATATCTTATAAGGGTCTTAAATCATGTAAAGAAAGCGTTAAGACAAACGAGTCCTGACATATTAATATTAATTGATTATTCTGGCTTCAACTTACGATTACTAAAGTTTGCCCACGATTTAGGAATCCCCATTTGCTACTATATTGCGCCTAAATTATGGGCGTGGAACGAAGGTCGAATAAAGATGTTGAGAAAATATGTCAATAGATTACTAGTTATTCTTCCATTTGAAGCGGCATATTTTAATGAGTTAAACGTCAGTACCAGGTATGTTGGGTCACCGGTTTTAGAAAATATCGATAGGAGCAACCACAATTCATTAAACAGTGCTATTGATTTGGATATAGTCCTTATGCCTGGGAGTAGAATATCCGAGGTTAAAACAATGCTGGAAATATTGTTCGAAATTGTTAGGTTTAAACCACATCTAAAGTTTGTGGTAGCTGGTGTTAAAACTATACCAAAGGAATGCTATGATAAGATCTCATTATTAGAGAACTGTGAGATTATTTATAGTAAAACATACGAACTAATTAGTAAAGCACAACTGGCTATTGTAGCATCTGGTACTGCAACATTGGAAGTCGCTTTGCTTAACACCCCACAAGTAGTCATTTATAGAACAAATTTGCTCAATTACTGGCTGGCTAAGCTTTTCATCAAGGTAAAATACATTTCTTTGGTAAATTTACTTCTAGACAGACGAGTAGTTGATGAACTGATTCAAGATGAATTGTCTGTTACGAACCTTAATATGAAAATTCAGGAGGTAATGACGAATTCAGAAACAAAAAAAAGAATCTCAGAGGGTTATTCTGAGATTCGATATATTCTAGGAGAACAAATTGCATCCGAAAATGCCGCAAACGAAATTGTTGGGATGCTAAAATTTAAGCAGCTCTAAGTTTATTAAATTTAGATTTCTCAAACTTCTGTTGTGCATATTCTTGAGTAATATCCATAACAGTGATATTCTTTTCCGAAGGTATGTCAAACATTGCATCAGTGACAATAGCTTCGCAAATAGATCTTAGACCTCTAGCACCTAACTTAAACTCTACTGCCTTCTCCACAATATAATCTAACGCTTCACCATCGAAGTTGAGTTCAACACCTTCCATATTAAAAAGCTTTTTGTATTGCTTTATTAGGGCGTTCTTAGGCTCAGTAAGGATTAATTTTAATGCAGTACTGTCAAGTGGCTCTAAATGAGTAAGTACGGGTAATCTACCAATCAACTCTGGAATTAATCCAAAACTTTTCAAGTCTGTCGCAGTGATGTATTGAATAAGATTATCTGTATCAACAATATCTAAACTTGACTTTTTGCTGTTGGTAAATCCGACAGGTTTGGTGTTAAGTCGATTTCCAATATGTCGCTCTATGCCATCGAATGCACCACCACATATAAAGAGGATATTTTCAGTATTCACGGTGATCATTTTTTGATCAGGATGTTTTCTTCCTCCTTGAGGTGGAACATTAACAGTGGTACCTTCTAATAACTTCAACAAAGCTTGTTGGACACCTTCACCACTGACATCTCTTGTTATAGAAGGATTATCAGACTTTCGTGCAATTTTATCTAATTCATCGATGTAAACTATTCCTCGTTCGGCTGCCTCAACTTCATAATTGGCTGCTTGTAAAAGTCTTGTTAAAATACTTTCAACATCCTCACCAACATAACCGGCTTCAGTTAATACAGTTGCATCGGCAATACAAAAAGGAACTTGCAATACCTTGGCCAATGTCTTAGCCAAGTAAGTTTTTCCAGTCCCCGTTTGTCCAACCATAACAATATTTGATTTCTCTATCACAATATCATCCTTATCGTTCGTTTGCATCAATCTTTTGTAATGATTGTAGACGGCTACCGACATGTACTTTTTAGCTTCATCCTGTCCAATGACGAATTCATCTAAATGCCGCTTCATGTCAGCGGGTTTAATCAAATTGAACTCCGGTGAATCGCTCGTGTTCTTAGTTTTTAATTCTTCATTAAGAATCTGTTGAGCTTGTGAAATGCACTTATCACAAATATGTGCATGTATCCCTGAAATCATCAAGTCAACATCTTTCTTATTCCTCCCGCAAAAACTGCATGTTACCTGAGCCATATTTTAACTATTTTTTTCTAGTACCTCATCAATAAGGCCATATTCCTTTGCTTCTGCCGCTCTCATCCAATAATCACGATCAGAATCCTTTTCTATTTCTTGGTAAGATTTTCCGGTATGATGCGCTAAGATGTCGTACAAATCTTTTCTAAGTTCTTGCATCTGCTTTAGCGTAATTTCCATATCTCTACTTTGTCCTTGCATTCCTCCGCTAGGCTGATGAATCATGATTCTTGAATGTGGAAGAGCAGATCTTTTACCTTTGGCACCACCGGCCATTAATACAGCACCCATGGAGGCTGCCATTCCTGTGCATATTGTTGCAACATCTGGGCTTATAAACTGCATTGTGTCGTACATTCCTAGTCCTGCGTAAACAGATCCACCTGGGCTATTGATATATAGCATGATATCCTTCTTCGAATCTACTGATTGGAGAAAGAGCAGTTGAGCGGTAATGATATTAGCAATATTTTCTTCAACCTGCATTCCCAGAAATATGATCCTATCCATAATGAGCCTGGAAAAAACATCTATTTCTCTGAAATTTGTAGGTCTTTCCTCAATAACTGCTCTAGTCATGCTCTCAACCCTACCCACATATGAGTCGAATGTTAGCCCATTTATTCCTTGACCTTTAACTGCAAATTTCCTGAATTCCTCTTTATTAATCATTTTTGTATTTTCTTCGAATGTGTAAAAATAAAAAAAGTCCTAACTTAGGACCCTTCTATAACTCTTATTGTACTAACAAGGTTCTTAAAGGTTCCTAAATTCTTCTAGAGTAACTTCTTTCTCGTTAATAGTCACCTTTGTTTTTATGAAATTAAAAACCTTTTCATTCAGACCTTGGTTGTAAACTTTTGTGTAATTCTCACCATTTTCAGCTTGTAGATAGTTTTGTGCGAATGTGTCCATTTGATCTTCCATCTGACCCATCATACCAGCTTGACCAAATTGTGCTCGTATCATTTTTTTTGCCTCCTCAAGAACCTCTTCATTACTAACTTGTAATGACGCTGATTTCGATATTTTATTACGAATCAATGACCATTTTAATTCTTTCAAATAAGAATCAAACTCTTTGCTTAGAATATCTTCTGTTATTTGATCATTAGTTTTTAACAACCAACTTTTTAAATATTCATCAGGTGTCTTAATTTGAGCGTTTTCAGTAAGAATTTCTCTTAACTTAAAATTGAAGAATTGTAACTCTTCATTCTTGAAGTTAGAGCTTACAGCTTCTTCAATTTTCGCTTTAAATTCTTCTTCAGATTTCACAGTCTCAGGCCCAAAAGCCTTGTCAAATAAAGATTGATTTATCTCCGCAGGGGCCGTTCTATCCACACCCTTGACAGTAAAACTCATATCACCCGATATGGCATCAAATTCTTCGTGGCTTAAGCCGAGATCGTGATGCAACTTGTGTGAATCAGCATATATGCTTTTAGGATCTAATGATACGCTATCCCCAGTTTTAATGCCTATGAGCTTATCAGTAGCACTTTGGTCTGTATCATTTATGATAATACTTATTTCTTTCTTAATTTCTTTGTCTTCTGATGAAAGAATTCCATAGAGTTTATCACCAGCTTCTGAAAGCTCAGCATTGACAGGCTCACCAAACTGATTCTGAAGATTTTCTATAGTTTCGTTTATGACCTGCTCATCAACTTTAACTACATATTTTGAAATCTTTTGTTTTTCTAATTCTAATTCGAAAGGTTCAGCAAAACCAATCTCGTACTCAAATTCAAAGTCAGATTGACTATTAAAATCAATTTTAGAAAAACTTGAATCGACAGGTAATGGTTCACCCAAAATCAACAAATCACTCTCTTGTAAATATAAATTCAATCGTTCCGAAACGATCTTATTAATTTCCTCGACTAGTATGCCATTGCCGAACATGTTTTTAACTAATGAAATAGGAACCTTCCCTGGTCTAAAACCCTTTATATTAGACTTTTTAGCGTATTCTTTGATTTTAAGGTCTACCGCAGGTTGGTAATCGTTTTGCTTTAAGCTAATTTTAATTACACCTTGAGTGCTGTTACTGTTCTCTAATGAAATTTCCAAGTTGATCTATATTTATTCTTTTAAACTAAAAACCCCCTTACACGATTATTTTCGGAAAGAGGGTTCTGTGTTAGTGCGGGTGGAGGGACTCGAACCCCCATGCCTTGCGGCGCTAGATCCTAAGTCTAGTGCGTCTACCAATTTCGCCACATCCGCTTATTTTTTGGACTGCAAAGATAGTTATATATTTGAATGTATCAAGGATACTCTAATAATATTTTAATTAATGATTGATTTAGACATAGAAAGTGAAAAAAAAGAAATTATTAGAAGGTATCGAAAACTTCTAAGACATGCTAAACCTATTCTTAACGATGGAGATGCCAAAATTATAAAAAAAGCATTTAGTACTTCGCTGGAGGCTCACAAAGACATGCGCAGAAGGTCGGGGGAGCCATATATTTATCATCCATTAGAAGTAGCGCAGATATGTATTGATGAAATTGGGCTGGGTACTACTTCCATCGTTTCTGCATTGCTGCATGATGTTGTGGAGGATACGGAGATTGAACTTCAGGACATAAATCGTTTGTTCGGTCCAAAGGTTGAAAGGATTATTGATGGACTAACCAAGATTTCCGGTGTATTTGAACAGGGGAGTTCTCAGCAGGCGGAAAATTTTCGTAAGATGCTTCTTACCTTATCAGACGATGTTAGAGTGATACTAATCAAGCTGGCTGATAGGTTGCATAATATGCGTACGCTCAATAGCATGCCACGTGACAAGCAATTAAAAATAGCTAATGAAACAATCTACTTATATGCTCCACTCGCTCATCGGTTGGGCCTCTATACAATTAAATCGGAATTAGAAGATTTGTATTTAAAGTATACAGATAGAGATTCCTACAACCACATTGCAAATAAAATCAATGCCACTAAAGATGCACGCGCAAAGTTTATAAGGAATTTTATCAAGCCGATTAAAGAGGAGTTAAATGGTCACACATTTGGTTGTGAAATTAAGGGTAGGCCTAAGTCGATACATTCTATCCATAATAAAATGAAAAAACAGAATGTCCCTTTCGAAGAGGTTTTTGATCTATTCGCGGTTAGAATTATTGTAGACACGGATTTAGAAGAGGAAAAAGGGGCCTGCTGGCAAGCATATTCGATTGTTACAGATTATTATCAGCCTAATCCCGACAGGCTGAGGGATTGGATAAGTATTCCTAAATCGAATGGTTACGAATCCCTGCATACCACTGTAATGAGTGAGAGAGGACAATGGGTGGAGGTTCAAATCAGAACAAACAGAATGGATGATATCGCTGAAAAGGGATATGCTGCTCATTGGAAATATAAAGATGGCAAAGAAGTATCAACCGAAAAGGGGTTAGAAATGTGGATTGGGAAGGTTAGAGAAATATTGGAGCAAAATGATACAAATGCGATTGAATTCGTTGATGATTTTCGTTCATCTTTATTTCAAGAAGAGGTCTTCACCTTCACCCCTAAAGGAGATCTAGTTACCATGCCAAATGGTGCTACAGCACTTGATTTTGCCTTTGATATACATTCGCAAGTTGGCTCCCATTGTCTTGGAGCTAAGGTGAATCAAAAGCTTGTGCCTTTAAACCATGTTTTGAAAAATGGTGATCAAGTGGAGATTTTAACTTCGAAAAAGCAAAAACCAAATGAGGATTGGTTGAAATATGTTGTTACATCTAAAGCGCGTGCAAGAATAAAAGACGCACTAAAGGAAGAAAAAAAACATTTTGCAGCTGAAGGTAAAGAAGTTGTAAAAAGGAAAATGAAACAACTGAAAATTCCTTTTTCTCAAGAGGTGACTTCCCAGTTAGCTACTTTTTTTGATGTAAAAAATGTAACTGACCTTTATTACTTAATAGGAAAAGGTAAAATTGATCATAATGCGATTAAAAAGTTCAAGGATAATACCGTAGGGCAAACGAAAAAAGTGGGCAGGGTTACTGACACTAAAGCCTTTTCAAATAGGATAAGAAAAGTAAGAGATGAGGACTATGATCTCCTGCTGATAGGGGAAGATATGAATGTGGTGGATTATAAATTCGCCAAGTGTTGCAATCCTATTCCAGGAGACGATGTTTTTGGGTTTGTGACTATAAATGATGGGATAAAAATTCATCGAACAACATGTCCTAATGCAGCAGAGCTGCTTTCCAATTATGGGTATCGAGTCGTTAAAGCAAAATGGACTTCCAGTCAAGACAATTCCTTTCTAGCATCACTTCGAATTATAGGGACAGACCGTCTGGGATTGATTAATAATGTCACACAGGTAATTTCTAATGAACTCAAAGTCAATATGCGTTCTATAACAATCAATACTGAAGGAGGTATTTTTGAAGGAGCAATTGAACTTTATGTAAATGATACCAAGCATTTAGATCAATTAATTGGAAATTTAGAAGGAGTGAATGGCGTAGTATCCGTATCAAGACAAAGCTGAAAATAAATTTAAGCAAGCTATATTTGTCATTCTTATGGAGGCAGCAAGGCGACAAGAAGAAGTCAATAAAATTTTTACTTCTTATTTAGAAAAAAAGAATCTCAGAAAAACACCTGAGCGTTATGCGATTTTAGAAGAAATATATTCCCGAGGTGGGCATTTCGATGTAGATTCATTGTATATCAGTATGACTGATAAAAATTACCGGGTAAGTAGGGCTACAGTATACAACACGCTCGATCTGCTTGTTGACTGTGATTTGGTGACAAAACATCAATTCGGTAAAAATTTAGCACAATTTGAAAAGTCATTTGGATACCGCCAACACGATCATCTTATTTGCATAGACTGCAATAAAGTATCTGAGTTTTGTGACCCAAGAATTCAAAACATTCAAAATACTGTCGGAGAACTTCTTCAATTCGAAGTGATACACCACTCTCTACTGCTTTATGCTAATTGTAAGAAAGAAAACTGTGAGAATAAAAAAAACTAACGTAACTAGCGCTTTCTGATTAATCGTAGATCAATAATTAGCAGTTATCAACTTTGAATCCATAACATTTCCGCTATGAAATATACACATCAAATAGAAAATGATAAATTAAGATTATGCTTTGACGGTGACCTAATCGGGGAGAATAATGGTCCTCAATTAGTGGAATTGGCAAATGAGGCGTTAAGTCAGGGAATAAAATATTGTTTGGTTGATATTGAAAACGTTAGATATATCAATAGTAGTGGAATAGGTGTATTGATTACAATACTCACGAAATTTAGAAATAAAGATGGCGAGCTATTCCTAATTAAGCCATCCGAACACGTAAAAAAGCTTTTAATTATCACAAAGCTTCAAGCAATTTTCACAATTTCCAATTCAGAATCAGAGATTAATTTCAAATAAAATGGCCGCAGTTGATGTCCTACTAGGTCTCCAATGGGGAGATGAAGGAAAAGGAAAAGTAGTTGATTATTTAGCACCTAAGTATGATGTAGTCGCTCGTTTTCAAGGAGGACCGAATGCAGGTCATACCCTTGAGTTTGATGGGCATAAACATGTTCTTCATCAAATACCGTCTGGAATATTTCATGAAGGGATATTGAACGTGATTGGGAATGGAGTGGTTCTCGACCCGATTATATTTAAAAAGGAAATTGCAGATCTAGATAAATTTAATCTTGATATTAAAAGGCATCTTGTTATTTCTAATAAGGCACAGATGATAATCCCAACTCACCGTTTGTTAGATCAGGCATATGAAAAAGCCAAAGGTGAAAAGAAGATTGGTTCAACACTTAGAGGTATAGGACCTACTTATCAAGATAAAATGGCCAGGAAAGGATTGAGGATTGGAGACATCAACGAGCCAGATTTTGATGAGAGATATAACGCATTAAGAGACTTTCATTTAATGATTTTAGAGCGTTATGATTATGAAGCAGATCTTAGTGAAATTGAAAATTCCTTTTTTCAATCCATTGAGCAACTGCGAGAGTTTGATGTACTCAATACGGAATACTTACTCAATCAAGCAATACGAGATGATGAAAAAATCCTCGCTGAGGGGGCTCAGGGAACTATGTTGGATATCGACTTTGGTAGCTATCCATACGTAACAAGTTCTAATACTATAGCCGCTGGAGCGTGTACAGGGTTAGGAATTGCTCCAAAACATATTGGAGAAGTATTTGGGATTTTTAAGGCATATTGTACAAGAGTGGGCAGCGGTCCTTTTCCTACAGAGTTAGAAGGTATTGAGGGAGAGGAATTGCGTAAAGCCGGAAATGAATTTGGAGCCACGACTGGTCGGCCGAGAAGGTGTGGATGGTTAGATCTACCTGCGCTTAATTTTTCGTGTATGGTTAACGGTGTAACTCAATTATTTATGATGAAAGCTGATGTACTTGCTTCACTTGACAGTATCGAAGCTTGTCATGGATATAAAATTAACGACAAAGAAACCACGGAGCTACCTCTATATTTGGATAATCAGCACATCGAATTAATTAACAAGTCTTATTCAGGATGGGGTAAGACTGAGATTGTAAAATTCGATAAGCTCCATAAAAACCTTTTAGATTACGTTGAAGACGTAGAGAGGTTCACTTCTACACCGATTAACATGGTTTCTTTAGGCCCTAATCGCACCCAGACGGTGATACGATAAAAGTATTTAGTTTATTTAGGAGTTAGATGGTTGAAGTTTGGAGAAAGCCTCTATCTTCGCCATCCGTTTGGAAGGATCGGGGCTCTTGAGGGAGAGAATTTAGGTTTA
>JBLIIJ010000045.1:0-30298 GCA_047635055.1 Cyclobacteriaceae bacterium
CTTTTATCTGAACCCGTGAAGGCTTTCAATAACATCCGAAATGGCTTATGACCTTTTGATAATTACAATAAACAGATAGTCGAAAAAAAAGGGCAACCAAAAATTGGCTACCCTTACGAACATTGCTATTGTACAACCTTAAAACTAAAAGTATGAAGATTTTATAAAGATGTTGCATTTTTCCTGCATTTGAAATACCACAAATAGGGTATTTATTGCGATCTCTGAAAATTCATAATCAATACTGTCCCTTTTTAGATCTTTTTGCGCTCCCTTTTGTAGCCATCCAATAAAGTCTTGAGACTTGTTGATTCTCTTTGAAATTACCAAAAAACTTTATTCCCTTAGACTATGAGACCGATTCTCTATATTTCGTCCGGATCAAGTCTACAGATTTAGATGGCTTAACTGTAGAAAAGCCAATCATCATAGCGATTGCTAACGTTAATGAGAAGCCAGATTCATTGATCATGAGCAATGATACTATTCTTGAACAAGCGCCTGGAGATACATTGGCGGAAACCTATTCGACCAGAGACCCTGATCTTTTCGGAAAGTCTATTTACCCACTGGTTGAAGGAAAAGGAACGAATGACAATAGTAAATTTTATGTAGATGGCGATTTACTTTATTCAAATGAAGTATTTATTTCGGATGAAAAGGACATTCGATTGATCCGAGAGCTGATGAGCTGATGCCGCTTTTGACTCCTGATGGACAAACGATGTATTTCGTGCGTTCTGCTCACCCAGATAACATCGGCGGTAGATTAGGAAATCAAGACATTTGATATTCCAAAAAAATAACTCTGGCAGCTGGGGAAAAGCCACCTCCCTCACTTATTTTAACAATCAAGGAAATAATGCAGTCACAGGTATTCATAAAGATGGTCAGAGAATATATCTACTTAACTCCTATGAAGACAACTTAGGAACAAAAGCGGTTTATCCAGGGCAAACGCATTTAAAGATTGAGGACTAGTTCCCTGAATTTAAGATCAAACCCTGCTTTAAAACGTCTTTGCCTTTTTGACCTTTTCACAGGTACTCCTTCGATTTTAGAGCTAGGGCTATTTTTGATAATATATTGAAATTAGCTGCACTGTTCCCAATTCTTCTCCTTGACTGATCTGAAAAGGGAAGAGAACTAAATCGCAGAGTCGAGCTTGAATTATAATTTTCTACTTAGATAATGTCATATTCAAGCCCCGAAGTTCCACAAGGATTTCATTAATTCCAGAGATCTCAGTACCATACTCAATGGTTACTTTCTTAATACGACCATCAATCTCCAATTCTATCCATTCTGATCCACCGTCTGCACAATCTGGACATCCTAGTACTGGCTCCAAATCTAGAAATCTCTGCTGATCAATTTTTCTCTCTAAATCAAAAAAATTGGCGTTTCTAAACTGAAGGGTAGTGGTCTCTGGTGTGACTGAATTATTCCAACCATATCGTACTTTTGTTATCTGTACAGGAGTAATTTCAATATCCGTCAGACAATAACCTTGACATTCGCCGAAACTTGATCCATACTTAATATTCCTCAGCTGTGCTTGCGTCTCCTCCTCTGCACATGCGAGAAAAGCGATAGAAAGAAAAATTAAAAGTATCCGGTTCATAAGCAAGAATTTTATTTACTTGACGACACAGTATCTATTCCATTCGCTGTATCAAAAGGAAAGTTTATTAGTCAGCCTATAAAACCTGTAGATATGCGCAACTGCCGCTAGTGTCAACCCCACCAACAGTGCAATCCATATGCCAAAGGGACCAAAGTCAAAAATAAAACCGAGACAATAGCCTCCCGGTATGGCGATTACCCAAAAAGCGCAGAACGTAACCAATGTAGGGACTTTTGTATCCGTCAACCCTCTTAAAATACCCAACCCTACCGCTTGTAGGCCATCTGAGACCTGGAAAGCCGCTGCGATAATTAAAAGACCCGCAGCTAATTCCACAACCTCTGCATTATCGATATACAAGGCTGATAAGAACTCTCTGAAGTTTATCATTAATAATCCCATAACGAACATAAAAATAGCCACTAAAATTAGATTCGAGTACCCAGCAATCTTTAGGTTTCTTAAATCCTGTCTTCCCATCTGATTTCCAATCCTTACGGTAGCAGCTGCCGCGATTCCCGTTGCGGCCATGTAGGTAACAGCACTTAAATTCAATGCTATCTGGTGAGCCGCCAAGGCCTCCGCACTTATCCAGCCCATCATGATCGTGGATGTTGCAAATGCGCCTACTTCAAAAATATATTGCAGTCCTGATGGTAAACCTATTTTCAACATTCTGGAAATGACTTGTTTGGAAAATTTAAACTCAAAGCCTTTCATATACTTGGTCACTCCTAAAAACATCAAAGCCGCCATTATCACTCTGCTAATCAGTGTTGCATAGCCCGCTCCATCAAGACCCAATTCTGGAAAACCATAATTCCCATAAATCAACAAATAATTCAGAAATATATTCAGGACATTAGCAATAATCGATAACACCATTGGCGTAAATGTGTCAGACAGTCCCTCGCTAAATTGTCTGAAGGTTTGGAATATCATCAATGGAATTAATGACACGGAAATGATTCTTAAATAATTTTTCGCTTGGAGTGCTACCTCATACTCTTGACCAAAAGAAAATAAGAAATAACTCGCCAAAAAACCTATAAGTGACAACAGCAATATCAAGACGAAATTTAGTCCCAAGCCATTTTGTAAATACATCATTAACTTGGATTGATCCTTAGCATCCGTAGCAGCTACTAATGGCGTAATCGCGTAGCTCACACCAATAGCAAATAACATGAGTATGTTAAAAAATGTACCCCCAAATGTCGCAGCAGCTAAAGGAACAACGCCAACCTGGCCGACCATCATCGTGTCGGCTATTGACACCATAATATGTCCCAATTGTGCTAATACAACAGGATAAGATAAGACGACATTCTTTTTGAAATGTTCTTTGATCGTCAAGATTGCTGCTGCTTAAGAATATGAGCAAGCTTAAATATTGCTGTCATGGTAAGACTGTCTGTTATTCTGCCATCAATAACCATTTCATACGCTTCCCAAAAAGGCAATTTCTTAATCTCGAGATCCTCCGTTTCGTCAAATTCCGTTTCCCCTTGAGTTAGGCCTTCCGCCAAATAGGCATAGCCAACCTCATCAGTAACAGAGTTTGAGGTGTGCATCTTGAGTAATTCCGTCCATTTGGTAGCTGAAAGACCTGTTTCTTCTTTTAGCTCTCTTTTAGCTGAGTCGAGCCTTTCGACGTTTAGATCTCCACCACCCATTGGTATCTCCCAGCAGTATTCGTTTAGGGTATATCTCCATTGCCCAACTAACCAAATATTTCCCTCTTCGTCCATTGGGATAATCCCAATGGCAAAGGCCTTAAAATGTACCTTACCGTAAAGACTTTTCCCTCCACTTGGATTGATAACATCGTGTGTTTCTAACCTAATCCAAGGATTATCAAATACGACTTCTTCAGATAGTTTTTTCCAAGGATTTGGTTTCATGCTTTTGAAATTTTTGCCAAAGATATTTCATTGGCTTTGATTGATAGATGAGTGTGTGTTGATTTTCGGAAAATAGATATTTCTCGGATGGAAAGAAGAATAATTACATGAAATCCATGAACCAACTACACAAATAAGTGCCTTGAAATGCATTTGAGTTGGTGAAATCTCCCCTCTTGTAATTCAACGCTATATAATCCCCTATTGGCTGTGCGTCAAACACGCAAACCTTAACTAACTACAAAGTATTAAAAAGCACTAATCCTCATTTCTCCTCACTAAGAGATAAAAACCTTTATCCAACTCTAGATAACCCTGTTCGTAACAAAACTTATAAGTGTCCCCCGCTTTGGTTGTAATTGTCTTTGTGATATAGTTAAAGTCAAAGCCTTTGGTTAAAAGTTGGTCTCTGTGCTTTTTAACCTTCCCGCTTTCGTTCAAGGCCTCAAGGACTAGCCTGTTTTTCCTTAGAATGGCATTGACTTGGCGCATATAATTTCTTTTTGACGTATTCAATTGATTGTTATGCGCGTTTCTACATCCGTCGGAGCAGAACTTTTTATCCGCTCTCCCTTGAAACTTCCTATCGCATTCCAGACATTTTTTTTCTTCCATAGCGTCAACTATTAGTTTTTTTAAATTACTGATAGTCAATGACAAATCCAAGTACAAACGACTACAAACACTTATAAACGACTACAAACGGTTAACAACCGACTATATTTTGTGGCCTTTCTAATCTTTGCCATGTCGACAAACGGCAACATCTGCTGATAAGGAATAATCCACATCAGATGAAAATCAATAAATTCTTAAATTTTATTATTATGACTTCTTTAAAGAACAGCGTACAATTGATTGGCAGATTAGGTAACGAACCACAAATCAAGACTTTTGATAGTGGTAAAAAAATGGCTTCCTTCTCTTTAGCCACTAATGAGAAATACACCAATAATAAAGGGGAAAAAGTAGAGGACACCCAATGGCACAATATTGTTGTTTGGGGGAAGAGGGTTGAACTTGTTGAAAGCTATTTGAATAAAGGATCCGAAATAGCCATGGAAGGAAAACTTGTAAACAAATCTTATGAAAAAGATGGCGAAACTCGGTACACAACCGAAATCAACTTGAATGAACTATACATGATCGGCAAGCGCTAGAAACAAAAAGAGCCCCTTCATTTCCGAAGTGGCTCTTAATAATTTTATTAGCTACTATTAATTACTCAATCTGAAGATAATAGGAAGAACCATTCTTACTTTAACAGCACGACCTCTTTGCTTACCTGGTTTGAATGTAGGTGACTCTCTAAGCACTCTTTCCGCTTCTTCATCACAACCTGCGCCAATACCTTTCACAGCCTTAACTTCCGTTACATTACCCACTTTATCTACAACAAATTGAACATAAACTCTACCTTCAATTCCCATCCTTCTTGCTTGTGAAGGATATTTCATATTATCTCCAACATACTTGTAGAAAGCAGCTATACCTCCTGGAAATTCCGGCTGATCCTCCACAATGGTGAAAACCTGATCAACTTCTTCTTCTTCAGGAGCCTCTTCGAATACAATGTCTTCAATAACAGTCTCTTCTGTCACTTCTACATCTAATTCTACTTCGATCTCATCTTCTATTTCTTCTTCATCAGGTACTTCGATGATTTCAGGCAATTGTATTTTGGGTGGCGGGGGCGGTGGTTGCTCCGTTGGTGGTATCTCCATGATATCCTCAAAGTCATCTTCAACTTGACCTAAATCGACTAAATCACCACCTTCGTAGGTTCTCCATTCGAAAGCCAGAATACAAAGCGCCAAACTCGTACAAAGTCCGATGTTCATGAACAAACCGGATTTCTTAGAGAGATCTGCTATAGGGTTTTTCTTTAATTCCATATTCTCAGTGCTTTTATTTCTACTGTGATACCAAATATATTATTTATTAAACTTAAATCCTTAACGCTTAACAGCCTTTTTTATTAGAAACCCAGTTAATAATCCTAAAATACTTCCTGAAATGTCTGATAAACTGTCCAAAACTTCGGGACATCTCCTTGAAATATGATATTGAAGTAGCTCCGTTCCCACCGCAATGACCCTCTCTAGCATTAGCATTCATCGTGCTCGTTTAACTGAGTTTTTCCATCTAAAGCTGAGATAGCTAGTCAGTGACCACAGCAAGCAAACTCTGTCCTGAAATAGTTTGTCGGCTCCTTTATAATAAAGGATCGACTTGAAGTGACCTCTAGGTGACTACATTAAATACAGCACAGCAGCTGTCCATGAATATGGCAATGACTACTAAAACACTTCTGCTGGTCTTAACCAATCAAGGATTGATACTTGTCCGCATCCATTAACTTATCTCCGAGATCCGATACTTTTATTTTAATGACCCATCCTTTACCATAAGGATCCGTATTAATTAGCTCAGGCTCGTCCGCCAATGCCTCATTGATTTCAAGGACCTCTCCTGATACCGGCATAAATAAATCTGAAACTGTTTTGACAGCTTCCACAGAACCAAATACCGCGCCTATTTCTAGTTCTTCACCTTCAGTATCTACATCCAAATATACAATATCACCAAGCTCGCCTTGAGCGAAATCTGTAATGCCAACATATGCTTCTTCACCTTCAATTCTTACCCATTCGTGATCTTCGGTGTACTTTAATTCTGCAGGTATATTCATTGATTTTTTTTTGTAAAATTATTGAAATTAGCGCGGCTTCACCAAGCCTTAATTATATTTTCTATATCACTGTGTAAGTGCAAATCTAAGCTGAATACCAAAAGCTGTATTTGACGTCTTAAACGAACTACTCTGCTTAGGTTCTGTGACACTTCTTTCGAAGTATGCGGTGAGATCAAGAGATTTATTGAGCTTATAAGTAAACGATGGCCTCATTTGAAAGCTCGTATTTCCATTAGTAATAGAATTTACACCATCTAGTTGACGTTGCACAGTTTCTGAGTCTCTGAATGTAATACTCGTACGGAAAGTCAGCGCATTTTCTAAGGCAATAGTTCTTCCTCGAATCTTAAACGGCAATTTGAATTTATCCTTTGTTAACCCAAAGTCCACAGTAATGTCATTATTTGAGGTCTCGGTAACCTGTGCATTAGAAAAATTAAGCGAGAGGTTTCGTTCTTTTTTATAATCAATTCTTGCAGTAATGTTATTTTTTGTACGAATATTCAACCCTATCAGCGGAGCAAACTGCTCTGAAATAGTGACCTGATTTAGATTATACACTGGAATTAATTTATTCGTGGTACTATCAAGAATTGTCGCCTGTGGATAGTCCAATATATTATTGTCCAAGCTAAAAAGATCAGCTCCCCTGACATCTCCTCTTTCTATATAATCCCCGTTTCCCGTGTAACTATTTACACTATACACTGACCGGTAGCCATGCGTCAGCGTCACTGAGGAAAATATTTCTTGCAAGGCTGGTATTTTTGATAATCCAGAATAATCAATTCTCCAATTTGGTAATGGAATCTTTGGAAATGGATTCAAATTGGTTTCCGCTACTGTTCTACCGGAATATGCAGCGATAAAAGCAGGGACAAGTACATCTGATGAAAGTGTATCGTATTCACCAAAATTATTAGAACGACTTAATGCCTGTCTCACTTCCTCTATGTTTTGGGCAAATTGCTTGAACGCCTCCGAGGAGTTGTCCTCGTTTTTATCATTGAACGCTGTTTTAATCGTCATAAATGTAATATTATAACTTCCTCCCCTAGTCGGCGATAAAGAAGCAAATTCGGTGCTGTCAAACTTAAAGAGCTCTTGAAAAGTCGACGTATTTGAACGCTTCGCATCTACTTGGACTCTAAAATCCCGTGTTGGTTCTATGGACGCTTTAATATTTAAATCACGGTTGCTCGATTGTACAAAGGGTGCTGTCAACTGCCTACTTCTAGTGATCCAGCCATTCTCGGCAGCCCGAAACCTAATGCTTGGATCTTGGCTACCCAGAATAAAATCCCACCCAGGAGCTTCCCAATTTTGATCCATTCCTAATAAATCGACCTGCGGCGTAAATCCAGATAAAGTGGTCGCCTCTCGTACATTGTAGGTTACATTGATGTTCCTTACCGACATTAGCAATTTTAATAAACCACGGCCTACAGAACCGCCTGTTTCTTCGTCAGATTTACGTTTTGGGGAATTTGCTTCTTTCAGGAATGTTACTTTATTGTATAGTTTCACCATGTCTACCTTTCCAGAAATTCCTCGATCACGGTTATTTTCTACAGTGTTACCAAAGAAAATACCTTCCGAATCAAGTTGATTTAAAGAACCAGCAGTCCAGGTATAGCCAACGGCATAGCGCATATCAGCACTAAGCCAATCAGTCAAGGGAAACTTGTCTAATGGTAATCGATAAGTCGCCGAAATATCCTGATTGAAATTTTTGGTCCTTCCCAGATTAGTGATCTGATCGAGAATATAAGAACGCTCAGCTTCGGTATCTATGTCTCCTTGTACATCAGCACTGTCTTCATCGATGATAGCATTGACTCTGGCTCGATAATCCAAACTCAAACTTTTGAAAATATTCCACCCTAGACCGTAGTTTCTATTGAAGAGAAAAAGCCGCTCATAGTAGGCTTCTGTAGGGTCAATGGTTAGGTCTTCTTTATACAATTGAGTTTTTCTGAAATTTCTATTCAGATCTCCACTAAATGATATGTTATTTGGAATTGGCGAAATATTCAGATTTTTAATCAGACCTAAATATGGACTGGAAAATACTTCCGCATTCGCAAATGGCTCTAGCGTAACTCCTGGCGGAGAAAAGTTATAGGATAGTCCTCCCGATTCTGTTTTTTGGAGTAACGTCTGCGTATTCACATTAGACGTGATCACGTCGCTATACGCGTAAGAAAAAGCAAAGTTCTCTATATCGTATATATGGCTTTTGGCGTCCGCTCTCACCTTTTCCTTTCGTACGTTGGTAAAGTTGAGGCTCCTTCTCGTCGATCGATCTTCCACAATTCTTGCATAGGCTTTCCTTTCTGCATCGGAATTAAAACTTTGCAAAGAGGCTTCCAGTGGTGTATCTGGGTCCAATGGGTCAAACTGTGGTGTCGAACGTGATTTCTCATAGCTGACGAACATCGGTACTTTCAAACCCGTTTTTTGGGGCAATAGGAATTTATCAACATTGATGTTTGCCGAGATGTCATATTGAATAGTTTCTTCCCGCGTACGCTGCTGAATAGTTTGCTGCAAATTTCCAAATCCAATAGAAGTATATCTTGTTGAGGCGGAAATAGTCGCTACATCTGCCAGCTTCGTACTGATACGCGCATTAGCAGCCCACCCTTTATTTTTGTCAAAATCAGTAACACGAAGTTCATTCGCCCAGATACATAATGATCTTGGCGCTTGATCGAGACTTTCCGAGTTTCTTACGCCTATCATCATGATTTGAACAGAGCTAATGTCCGGGCGACCTTTTACCGTTACTTTATGTCTCTGGTCTGATGTCACGCCTGTGTAGGGCACCTGATTATTAAAATTCAACCTGTTTCGTTCTGACTTTACTGCCAATAAATCATTAATAGCCACATTAATTTCATTGGACTCTGGCCATATAGCCCGCGGATCTGCGCCTGCATTTTCACGTGTTATTGTTAAAGGCACTTCTATTTCATAATAGTTTTCCGTGAAATCAGTACCTATTCGTAAAAAAGCGATGATATCATTATCGATGATCATGTTATCATCCGCATAAGCCTCCGCGTGAAAAAACATCTGCATTCGCCCGTAATTAATGAGGTCAAGATCAACATTTTTAAAAACAGCACGACCGTCTTTGTCCGCCAAATCCTCGACACAAACCTGCAACGATTGTTCGTTAAATCTTTGATTAAGAAAACTGGTATTGTCTCTATCTCGCTCTATGCCAGGGGGTAAAGTATAAGGAATATCACCTAAGCTATTGGACTCAATATTTACTACAGAGACATTAAAATTTTGTTGTGCGTTTTCAGGAATTTCATTTAACCCTGGTTCATTAACGGCTTCCAAATATTTTCTCCATTGCGAACCTACTAACTGCAACTGTGCAAATCTTAGTACAACCGGCTGGCGAAAGCCTGTCATGTACATTCTTAAATATCTAATCGTTTTAAAACCATCAATCCCTCCAAATGGCTTCACATCAATGTCTCTAATTGGAATTCGAAATAAATACCATCTTGATTCTCCCTGGCCATCTGCCTCATCTACAATATATTTTGAATCAGTAGATAACTCCCCAGGCCTTAATGGAATTCGGTATTCATAATATTCTTCTGAGCCAGTAATCGTATTATCCTTATTCAAATCCTCATTGTCAGGAATATTGGTAGACGATGAGGGAAAGTTGTTTGTATTATTGAAAGGAGTGTTGCCTTCTAATCCGTTATAATTTTTATAGCGTTCGATGATCTTGGCATTTCTCGCATCGAGATCTGAGCCAATGTAGAATTGAAAATTATCTGATGAAGGGTCATTTGGATCAAGACCAGAAATATCACTAAAATTCGCTTGTTCATCCTCGTCCGACAAGCCATCAAGCCCTATATCTTGATTCACTCTAGAATTAGCGGAATTTTCAAAAAAGTTGGTCAGGAAAGGCTCTGATGACACTCTCAGTCCTGTGCCGGGATCTTCGGTAAATCCACTTGGTGCACCATCAGCGGGAAATCCACTTTCAAAGCCATGCTTGCCGTCATCAATGATGTCTTCCGAAATATTTCCCAGATTGAAAACAAGTTCTCCACCTGTCCTATTCACCTCCCCATTTGTCCCATCTACAATAACCCTTCCGCGCTCGGTATCAACAAAAGGATCCAACATCCAAAATTCGATATATTCTATATTGTTTTTATCGAAATCAACTTCATTGGTAATTGCTCTGGTTATACCCCCCCAATTCTCCTGCGGACTTGACAAATTCTCGGCATAATTGTACTGTCCTCTTTCACTTGGAAAATAGGCTAAATCCAGAATTGTCTCTGGTTGCACCACCAGATTATTGTCTCGTTGACGAAAAATCTCTCTCGTCGGAACAGGCCGCATATAATGATTTTCTAAATCAGCTTCAATGATGTTATCCGGTCTATTTAGTCCTCCAGACCTATAGAAAACACTATTATCTACGGAATACCAAGCCAACTTTGCTCGCTTAAAATTATACCCTAAACTATCACTAGTATCTATAAACTCCTTGTCATTCGTCTGTGGAGTAGCCGCTAATTTCCAGCCAGCCCAGCCCTGAAGGCTTATCGGTGAAATAGCATTTTCAAAATCGTCAATATATGAGGTCCCTTTACCATCTACCACATTGGAGGTCCCAGGAATCATTTGCGCAAATTCCGCGCTAAAAGAAACGGAAGAAGGCTCCTTGGTGCTAACAAGCGGAAGAAAATCCATCACCTTTGTGAGGAGCGGTACATCGTCTTGCAAGTTGATATCAAATCCGTATTTCGTATTTTTTGTTGGCTCATCACCAATTCTGAATCGAGAAACACCACCTTGTCGTTCGTTCAAATGAAGAATCGTCGCACCAATATTAAAGCGATCGCTGAATTGATAATCTAAGCGAGCACCATATAACCACCGTGCTTGAAAGTTGAACAAATCAGCCTTTTCGTAGGCAATATTTATTGTTTTTCCACTGCTCAAGATACCATCATTAAGTATTCTCACTCGGCCGAGGTTATAATCGACGGTATAGTCCGTTCCTTCCAACAATGGTGTATTCCCTGCTGTGACCACTACTGACCCTTCAGCTATGTTTATTCCAGGCAAAGCAATTTCACTGGAAGAGCCAGCATTAAAGCTTCCAACAATGAAGAATTTATTCTTCGAGGCGACTTGCTCAGCATCAGCCCTCGTTGTATTGTACAAGGTGTCATAAACATATTTTTCGATGAGCTCATTTTCTTGTGGCGCATCAAACCTGTCTAAAAGTGTTTTTCCAAAAGGCTCCAGTACTGGAAAAATTATATTGCCATTTCTTGTGTCGATAGTAACCCCCTCGATAAAATCAAAATTACCATCTCTTTGCCGGTCATTATTTTGGTTTAACTGATCCAATCCAAAAACTTCCACCAAGGGAACATCCTTTAATCTACGTCCTTCGTGCAATGAAGGATTGTCGATTCCTGTAGCATCATCTCGATATCTAACCCTTAGCGTAAACCCTTCCCTGTCTATTTGACTCGCGTTCAGATTATAGATATTTTTCATCATTAAATCCCAAGTCGGCACTTTGGTATCAATCTTATTGGGACGCAACATCTTCAAGTAAATCGCCTCATTATCACCAACACCTATATAGTCTTCCGTAAGTTCTCCAACAGTATAAGTTCTGCCATTATAAGAGTACTCAAAGGCCACACCCAATACTTCATCATTCTGAAGCCTACGGAGCAAAGTGACATAGCCTAGCTCTCTATTAACAACAAATTCATTTTCATTAAGCCTTCTCGCAGAGTTTATCAAGACAAAATCATTGCCACTTTCTAATCCTGCAGTTTCTAACCCTGTTGTGGTTCGCTCAGCACTGCTGATATTAGTAAATAACTCATTTGCATTGTTTCTGGTTGGACCGCCTTTACCCGAGCCAATCAATCCGTTTTCAGGGTTATTCAAAACTTTACCCTCTCCCAAATCCATAAAGCCAGCAAAATTACGCGTCGATTCAGTATCATTATTCCGATTCATCACATAGATTTCAACACGAATAATATTTACCCCTGACACTATTTGCGGTAAGGTCCCAAGCCATTCTTCATAATTTTCTCGGAAAAAATGCCCTAGAAAAAAGTGCTTATTTTCATCATATTGGGAGGCACGCACCTCAAATTCACGTCCCTGAAAGCCACTTTCTATTGTTAGCACGTCACTTTTACCTTGTTGCCGAGAGACTACACCAGTCACAAACAGTTTTCCAAATTGCAACTGTGTTTTCAAACCAAATAATGATTGAGCGCCAGTCATGAGACTATTGGAGACAGGCATGCTTACGTTACCTATTTCAATTTTCTTTATGATATCCTCTTCATATCCAGTATACTCCACTTTCATATTATTTTGAAAATCGAAGGTATTGTTATTATCAAAGTTGGCGGTAACCGCTAGTTTTTCACCGACTTTTCCGACAAGGTTTAAGGATATTTGTTGATTAAAGTTAAAACCCCCATTTCGTTGTTGCCTCAGTGGAATTGCAGGATTATCGACGCGTTGAAACCTTCCCCCAAAGTCAAGGTTTACAAACCCATTGGGTTGAATATCAACATAGCTTCCGCCAAACAGCCGGTCAAATACAGGACTAATATATAATCTAGGAATTAATGATCGACCACTCACGGCACTTTCGCCATCTAACCCAGCTGATCGTTCTTTAAAATACTCTTTCGCTATTTGCTGATCATTGTATTTATCATATTCTTCGAAAGACATACTGGACATAGGCCGGAAATTGACATCTCCAATACGCTCAAAAACGGTGTAGCTAAATCCAGAATCATATGTCACTTCCAAATCCACACTTGATGGATCATCAAGCAAAAGAGGCGATGGGCTCATTCTATTCGAAAATGGATCTCCAAAGCGATAAGGTGCACTGAAAGTAGGCGTCTTTGTTGGTGCATAATGTAATTGCACCGTGTCGGCCTTTACACTATCGCTATTGACTGTGTCCTGTTGAAAAATGGACAGGTACGAGAAATCAACGCGCACTCCTGCGCTTGACGAATAGGCAATAAAAAACGCTATGCAAGCGATTGCTATTATGTGAATTCTCTCCTTCAAAAAATATAGACTAGATCAGGCCCTCTTCAAAACCTGTTTGATAAGTTCTTCAAGTTTAATATTTGGCCCTTGTTGTTTTAGTATAATCACGATACTTTTTTCAGCTGAGGCTTTATTTATACCCAAAGTGGTCAAAGCTGATAACGCTTCATCTCTCAAGGTATTGCTCCCCATCTGCTGTATTTCCAAAGACCTATCGACAAGGCCTTCTTTCTTCATTTTATCTTTTAACTCTAATATAATTCTCTGTGCTGTTTTTAATCCAATTCCCTTTACCCCTTGTATGGTTTTGAGATCTTCACTAATAATAGCATTTTGAAGTTCATCGGCGGACAAAGAAGATAAGATCATCAAACCCGTACTTGGTCCTACACCCGATATTCCAGTGAGGTCAAGAAAACGCTTTTTTTCCGCCAAATCGAAAAAAGCAAACAACGTTTGTGAATCTTCTTTAACATTAAAATGAGTATAAACTTTCGCCCTTTCCAAGTTTTTTAAACTTGAATAAGTGGATAAAGATATTTTAGCTTCATAACCTACCCCATTGATATCCAACACAATGAATGTTGGATCAACAATGGCCAGTTTACCTTCTAAGTAATAATACATTAACTATTTTTTCTCATTATGTTGGGCATCAACTACCGCAATTGATACCATATTGAATATTTCTCGGACCGAACTTCCTACTTGTAGCACATGCACAGGCTTGTTCATTCCCATCAGTATTGGCCCAATAGCTTCAGCTCCGCCCAATTCCATCAATAATTTATATGCGATATTTCCTGAGTCAAGATCCGGAAATATGAGCGTATTTGCTGGCGTTTTAGCTAAGTCACTAAAAGGATAATTGTCTTTTAACAACTGATGATTCAAAGCGACATTAGCTTGAATTTCTCCATCAATTATCATGTTAGGCCATTTTTCTTTCGCCAATCTCACCGCTTTAGCTGTTTTCTCTGGCACTGCCCCTTTTGCCGACCCAAAGTTTGAATAAGACAATACGGCTATACTCGGTTCAGCATCGAAGAAGCGAACCGCTCGGTCTGCTAAGCCAATAATATCAACGAGTTGCTCCGCCGTTGGATCTAGGTTTACACTTGTATCAGCAAAGAAATAGTTACCTCGCTTGTTGCTTACAATGTACATGCCTGCTACGCGCTCAATTCCAGGCTCTGTACCAATTATTTGTAATGCCGGAAGCACCACTTTTGGATAATCATTAGACAGGCCTGATATAAATGCATCTGCTGCACCTTTCTCGACCATCATCACGCCAAAGAAATTACGACTTCTCTGCATCGACTTGACAGCCATTCTGTAAGTAACCCCTTTTCGTTGGCGTTTTTCATAATATGCTTGCGCATATTCATCCACCATTTCTGGCTCTTTGTATGGATTGATCACTAAGCAATCCTTCAGGCCATCAAGCTCGTGTTCTTTCACCAATCTCTTGATTTTATCCACCTCGCCTAAGAGAATTGGAATTGCTATACCTTCATCAACCGCCATTTGTGCGGCTTTCAAAATTTTCAAGTCCTCCCCCTCAGCAAATACAACACGCTTAGGATCAGTTCTCGCTTGGGTGACCATTCTCGATATCAATCGCTGATCGATACCTATTCTTTCTTCAAGATCACGTTCGTATTTTTCCCAATCTTTAATATCCACCCGGGCTACACCACTGTCCATAGCTGCTTTGGCAACTGCTGGAGAAATAGTAGTGATGAGTCTTGGATCAAGAGGTTTAGGAATAAGATAACCTTTTCCGAATTTTAGGTTTTTAGTACCATAGGCCTTGAGGACCACATCAGGGACCGATTCTTTGGCCAAATTGGCTAATGCATAAACTGCCGCCAGTTTCATCTCTTCATTGATCGTTGTGGATCTTACATCAAGTGCGCCTCTGAATATATAAGGAAAACCCAATACGTTATTCACTTGATTAGGATGATCTGATCGACCAGTGGCCATCAATATATCTTTTCTAGTCGCCATAGCCAGCTCATAGGCAACTTCTGGATCAGGATTAGCCAAAGCAAAAACAATTGGGTCGTCCGCCATCGTGTTAAGGACTTTAGCTTCCAGAATATTCGCAACGGATAATCCTAAGAAAACATCTGCACCGGCTAATGCGTCTTCCAAGGTATTCAAATCTCTATCCGTTGCAAATTTTGCCTTGGAAGGATCCAAATTTGCTCTGTCTCGTCTGATGACACCTTTGCTGTCGGACATCACGATGTTTTTGGGGTCCGCGCCCAAAGAGGTGTATAGGTCGGTGCAGGCAATAGCTGCTGCACCAGCTCCACTTACCACGATCTTGATCTCTTCAATTTTTTTTCCGTTGATTTCCAGCGCATTAATCAATGCGGCACTAGAGATAATGGCCGTACCGTGTTGATCGTCATGCATGACAGGGATATTCATTTCCCTCCGTAAAGTCTGTTCGATTTCAAAACTCTCAGGCGCTTTTATATCCTCAAGATTGATACCTCCAAAAGTTGGTTCCAGGCTTTTGACAATTTGAATGAATTTTTTCGGGTCAGTCTCGTTAATTTCGATATCGAATACATCAATACCGGCAAATTTCTTGAAGAGAACAGCCTTGCCCTCCATTACGGGCTTGGACGCTTCAGGTCCGATATTTCCCAAACCAAGAACAGCTGTTCCATTTGTGATAACTCCAACTAAATTGCCCTTTGCGGTATATTTATATACACTTTCTGGGTCTTCCGCGATTCTTATACAAGGCTCAGCTACTCCCGGCGAGTAGGCGAGAGCCAAGTCATGCTGGCTACTAAGTGGCTTAGTCGGCGTAACTTCAATCTTTCCAGCTGGTTTCATTTCATGAAATTCCAGCGCTTCATTCTTTCTTAATTTCGCGCACATACTACTTGGAGTTGGTTGTTTCTTTTGCGGTAGCATTGGCTACCTCTGTTGGTGTCATAAAAGTGCTAAGTATTGCCTCTACTTCTCGTAAAGGTTTCTTTTTCTTTGTTCCCGGGGAATAAATATAACCTTCAATATAATAGAGTATTTGATTGGGCTCATCTACGAATGTATAGCTTCTAAAAGGGCCACCGGCTGACTTATTGCTCACCATCCAAAGGCCTACACCTTTTACCGCATATTTCCCATTAAAATTGACAGACTCTGTAAGTACTGGTATAATATCCTGACGGTCAATGAAGAGTTCGGGCTTTTGAGAATCTCTGAGGTAAGTTTGAGTAATTTCATCTCTCAATTTTCCAATATCTTCAAATACTTTATTGTCTATAAAAGGAACTTCGTAAATGAAGACATTATATTCTGATTGTGCTTCGAGCTTTCTTAACCAAACAAAATTTTGCACATTCTTCGAAAGATCATAACCAAAAGGAACATCAATACTGTAATTATGATCTTCCTGTATGGCTTTCATCAAACCACGTTGCGTTTTTACAAGCACCTTATCTCTGGTCATTTGTTGAATTCTTGCTTCAAAAATACCAACTAGTTTTTTTTCATTGAGCTTTAAATTTTCAGCTAATTGTTGCTCATTCTGACCAAAGAGATACAATACTGCCTGCCCTTTGGCAAACTCATCTTTCTGCATGGTCATGTAAAGCGAGCTGTCTCTTTGAATCATTTTCAAAGAATTATCCGAGAAATACGCTCTCATCGCTTTACTTTCCATATTACCGCTATTAAGAGTCATAACGAAAATCATATTAGCCGCATTCTTAAGAAAACTATTAATCCCCGATGGGCTCACCTTTCTCACAGTGAATTTATATTCATCTTGAGGCAAACCGACGATTAGTTGCCTATACATTAGCTTGAGCTGATCGCCAACTGGTCCTTCGTAAATAGCAGAATCTATGACCAAAATAATTTCATCTGCGTCTCCTCTAGCAATTGGCAGGAAATCTTCCCTCACTTTGTCCATGCCATTTTTACAACTAAAAAAAGCAATAGAAAATAATAATAGAAATAAATAACTTTTTCTCATAAGGCGACTTTTATGATTGTTGAACGACTTTATCTATCAACGTCATTTAACGTGATGATATTATCAATTGCTGACCTGCTTGAATGGTATTTGACTGGAGTTGGTTTAGACTTTTCAATTTCTCTATCGACAAATCCTGGTACGCGTTAGCGATACTCCACAAGGTATCTCCAGATCTGACCTTGTATGTTTTTTGGCCATCGACCAACTTACTTTGTGATGTTGACGTACTTGCCGAGACGTAAAGATCCTTTGTTGAAGAAGAATAATCAGGAAGAACCCATATTTTTAAAGGCTGACCCACTTTAATCAAGTTTCCTGCAAGGTTATTCCAGCTTCTTAGATCAGTCAACCTGACGTGATATTTGTTTGCAATAAGGCCTAATACATCTCCGCTCCTCACCCTATAGGTGACTTTATGCCTTCCATACGTACTCCCAGGAGTGTTTCGAGCCAAATAATCAAGTTGCTCCCTACCAACACTTCCGGCAATTTGGTAAAGTTCTTTTCTTCTTAGAAGAATCTTATCTTTTTTCTCCGCTGGAATTTTTAAAGAAAAATCCTTTGTCCCTTCGGGTAAGGCCCCTCTTTTTATTGAAGGATTAAGCGCTAACAAATCATCCAAACAGACATTAATTTCTTTAGCAAATGTCTCTAAGTGAAAATATTGACTCACCAAAAGTGTATCTACATTCTCTATTCGATAATCAATTTCATAGTTTAGGTTGTGCTCAAAAGCATAGTTAAACGTATAGGCTATGGCTACAAATTGTGGTAGATATGATCGAGTTTCTCGTGGCAAATACCTATATATTTCCCAAAATTTTCTTTTATATCCGCTGCGCCGAATTGCCTTTCTGACATTTCCAGCACCACAATTATATGCGGCTATTGCCAACTCCCAGTCGTCAAATGTTCGATAAAGGTCTTTTAAATGGCGGCATGCAGCATCCGTAGCTTTTTCTGGATCCATTCTGTCATCCACATACCAGTCCTCATTTAAACCATACATTTTTCCTGTGGATGGAATGAACTGCCACAATCCTACCGCACTAGCATGTGAAACTGCATTTGTTCGTAATCCCGACTCTACCACAGCCAAATATTTGAGTGCATCAGGTAGATTGTATTTTTTCAAATACTTTTCAAACATGGGAAAGTAATACGTGGAATAATGCAAAGTCCTACGACTATAGTCCCTGTCTCTTATTGTAAAATAATCTATGAATGATTTTACCTTATTATTATAGTTGAGCACTATTTCAGAGTCAATGCAACCTACCCTATCCTCAACCTCTTCATAGGTAGCATCCGGAATAAAGTCAAAGACTGGAATATTTTGTGAAAAACCAGCGAAAGCATATAACAACGATATAAGTATCAAAGCTCCTCTCATGCGTTCAATTTGTCCTGAATACTTTTAGCAAAAGACAACAATTTGGTTTCTTCAAATGTATTAGCAACGATTTGCAAACCTATTGACATCCCATTTTTATCCTTTCCTATGGGAATCGAAATAGCTGGAAAACCACCAATGGACGCAGGTACTGTCAAAAGATCAGCCAAGTACATTTCTAATGGATCTTGCGTTTTAGCATTCAATTCAAAAGCCGTGGTAGGTGCTGTAGGCAGAATAATGAAATCTGATTTCTCAAAGATTTTTTCCATTTCCTGCTTTATCATACGCCGGGATTTTTGGGCTTTGGTGTAAAATGCATCGAGATAACTAGCAGATAGAACAAAAGTGCCAAGAAGAATGCGCTTTAATACCTCCTTACCAAACCCTTCTGTCCTACTTCGCTTATACATATCTTCCAAATCCTTTGGATTAGCCACGCGATGACCAAATTTCACGCCATCATATCGAGAAAGGTTTGAGCTCGCCTCAGCAGTCGTAAGAATATAATAAGTAGCCAGTGCATAATTGAGCAAAGGGAAATCTATGCTCTCCACCTTATGTTGAGTTTTTAAACCTTCAAGTAAGCTCTGCACATGCTCTTTGACTTCATGCTGCATGCCATGCTCATATGCTTCATTGAATGTTGCAATAGTGTACTCCCCAATGTTCTTTTCAAATTTGCTGTAGTTCTCTACTGGTTTTTGAGAAACAGTGCTATCAAAATCATCCTCTCCAGCAATAATTTCCAAAACTAATGCAGTGTCCTCCACAGAATTAGCAAAAATACCAATCGCATCGAATGAACTGGCGTAAGACGCTAAGCCATATCTTGAAATTCTAGAATAGGTTGGTTTAAAACCTACGATACCGCAGAAAGATGCGGGTTGCCGAACGCTCCCTCCAGTATCGGTCCCTAAAGAAACAGCGCACATATCCGCTTGAACCGAAACAGCTGATCCGCCTGATGAACCTCCAGGCACTCTGTTCGTATCATCTGCATTTCTTACAACCCCGTAGGCTGAGTTTTCAGAGGAAGATCCCATGGCAAATTCATCGCAATTATTGCGACCGATAATAATAGCATCTTCCGCTAGTAATCTTTCAACACACGTTGCGGAGAATTGTGATTCAAAATTTTCGAGGATCTTGCTACCCATGGATAACGGGTGGTTCTTATAGCAGAGGACATCCTTTATACTTACGACAAGGCCTGCCAGTTTTCCTGCAGTACCAAGTTTGAGTTTTTCATCAATAACCTGCGCCCGCACTTTGGCTTCCTCTTCGTATACAGAAAGTAACGCGTTTAACTCAGGATTTTTGTTGTGGATATTGGTAAGGTAGTGATCAAGGAGTTGAGCACATGAAAGCTCACCTTCATCTAAAGCCTTCCTTATCTTCAGATAGGGAGTATTTGAAAGCAAAATTATTTCGTTTTATCGTCCTGGGCTCCTTCTTGGATTTCGTCTTTTATCTCTTTGGTGGCGTCCTTAAATTCGCGAATACCCTTGCCCATTCCTCTAGCGATTTCAGGAATCTTCTTGGCACCAAAAAATATAATGACAAATAATATAATAACGATTAACTCCCAACCTCCGGGCATCCCAAATGCTAACACCGTATTCATAGTCCTAAATATTTTAATCCAAAGTAAAGATAGATATAAATGTGGTCGACTAAAAAATCATTTGACCGTCAACCACTTCTCGGGGTTTAATTTTACTCGACCTTTCCAAACCTGAAAGTGTAATTCAGATACGCCATCTTTATCCGTATAAACGGAACCTATAATATCATCTTTTTTCAGCACCTGCCCACGCTTTACCTTAACATCCTTCAATTTGGCATAAAGCGTAAAATAATCTCCGTGCTGAACGATAACTGCGTTGTTCATCCCTGGAACTACAGCAATAGTGACTACTTTCCCTTCAAAAACGCTCTTAATTTCAGAGTTCTGACGCGTTTGTATATCTACACCAGGATTATCCTCCATAATTCCTTTTACCACAGGATGAGGGTGTTGCCCAAATTTTGAAGAAATAAAACCTGTATTTACAGGCCAAATCAACTTATTTTTCATTGATTCAAAAAGCTCCGACACTTCTTCTTCAACAGCTATAGCCTCTGTGGACAGTGATTTTGAGCGCTCAATTTCTTTGCGAACAATCTCCGCAATGAGATTATCCAGTCGATCTATCGCTGATTTTCTGTTTTGAAGTTCTTTTCTTAGTTGTTTTTCCTTTTTGCTTAGCTGAGCGATTACTCGGCTTTGCCTGCTTTTCAAGTTAATCAACTTCTGATTTTCCGCAACCTGCTGGTTGCGTAAAACTTCCTGTTCTGCTCTCTTGATTTCAACTAGATTTCGTTGTTGGTCTAGCTCTTGAGACACTATTTCAATTAATTCTGCCTGAATTTTTCTTGACTCAGTGTATTGTTCGAGATATTTCAACCTCATGAAAAGCTGATTAAATGTACTCGCAGAAAATAAAAAAGTAAGCTTACTAAATCCTTTATTCGCCTTGTAAGCAGCATAAATCATTTCGGCATATTCCTGTTTTAAGTTTTTTAAATCAGATTGAAGAGAACTAACGACGATGGTTAAGTCCGTAATCTCTCCATTCAAAAGACCTATCTCCCCATTTAAGGAACCTATAAGTCCTTCTCTCGCAGAAATTTGTTGGTTTATGGCTCTTAATTGTCCAAGAGTTGCTTTTTTTTCAAACTCGGTATCAAGTAAGATTTTCTCCGCCTCTGCTATTTTCTTAAGATTATCTCTCTTTTCGTGCTCAAGTTGAACTTTAGTCTTTTGAGCAGAAATCTGACTGGATAAGAGTAAAAGGAGAAAGAAACTAAAAAAATGGAAACCTCTAATTACGGTCATATTTTGACGGAACATTGAATGGAAATTTCAACGGTTTTTTCTCGATTTCTGACTGTTTGAATTCTATCCCCATTTTAGTTGGCGACTTATCCTGCTTAGCATAATCAAATTGAGTCTTTATCAAAAATGGCAAAACTTGCTCCTGCACCCTTTGAAAATCACTGTAAGTTACAGAAATAGAATTTTGTGTATTTGCATCATTGACCTTCAATTTTTCTAATTTCATCGTGGATGCACCAATAATATTTTCGAATTGAAATTGATCTACCTGCTGATTGTATGTGTAGACTTCATTTTCTTTCACTAATCTCTCCCGTTTATAGGGATAAATGAGATTGCCTAATATGACGGATTGAATTAAATTAAAGTTGAGATCAAAATCGAATTTCTTGCTCAAGCTTTCGAAGCTGAATGATAAAAACTTCTTATTTATCTTATCAATTACAAAAGCGGAATCAGTCGTCACCATTGCTCTTATTACCTCTACACCGAATCCCGGGCTAAGAGATATCCAAAGCACACTATCTTTTCTCATTCGAATGTTAGCAACTCCCGAAATATTCTTCTCCCCATCTTCAAAACTAATTTTCGCTTTTGCCGAGAGATAATCGAAATCAGCTTCATTTACCACTATTCTATCACCTGCGATATCAAAAATACTCGTAAGCTTCTGATTACAGCCCAAGACTGAAACCAATACCAAAACAACAAAAAACTTATTCATAGAGCCTTCTCTCAGCGATCTTTTTGTGTATATCCTTTGACACTTCCCCCAATTCACTTGCTCGCTCCCATTGGGCTACTGCCTCATCAACTTTCCCTAGCTTATACAACACGTCTCCATAATGCTCCACAACAGTACCATCTTCATCCAAGCTAACTGCCTTTTTCAGCACTTGTTCAGCCTCAACGTATTTTCCTAGTTTATAAAGCACCCATCCATGTGTATCCAGATATGTCGGGTTTTCTGGGTGTATTTCAATAAGCTTCTCGGACATTTTTTCAGCTTTGTCTAACTCCAATCCTCTTAAACTTAGAAAATAGCTGTAATTATTCAATACATGATCATTTTGTGGATTTTGCTCCAGCGCTAAATCGTATGAGGCGTGCGATTTAACATACTCTTTCATGCTATTATACGCGTCACCCAACTGACCATAAAGGATCGTTAGTAAAGCAGGGTCTAAGGCAAACTTCTTTCCCTGCTCTAATACTTGTACTGCTCTTTTATAATTCTTTTGTATCAAATAGCCCGTTCCAGCAAAATAATATAAGAGCGCCTGATTTGGGAAATATTCTAAAGCCAACTCAGCATGTTCGATCATCGCCTCCGTGTCATTCAGCTCTCCATCAATATTTAAGATATTTTGCCACACTTCAAACCTACTGGCCTCAAGCGCAACTGCTTTCAAATAATATTCCCTCGCTTCTTTAGATTTTTTCAACTGGTATAACACATCGCCAGCGTAGGCATGCACAACATACTCGCCCGGGTATTGCGTGGTAAGATTAACACAGAGCGCTGCTAAAGGCTCAATTACTTGAGAGACCCGTTCATTCGTAATAATATCGTTGATCAGGATTAATTTATCGTTGAGATCTATAAGGGGCGAAGCAACTGGCGTTTTCGCAAACTCAATAGATTTTTCGATCTCATTGTTCTGTAATGCTATTCTAGAACGAATCAACGCCGCAGCAACGATTCCTTTTTCATCTTGCGCTAACTCAACCAGCGATAATTCTACTTCAGGTTTTTTGTCTTGGACAAATAGCAACTCAATTAATGCTATTTTGTAATCAATCTTGTCTGGATATGCCTCAATGAGTTTTCTCCACTCCGATATAAGCGCGTCATAATTTTTCGTCTGTTTATAGATTTGTTCCTTTTCCAAAAAAAGCACTTCACTGGGTCCAAAAACTTCTTCCACTTGATTATAAATTTCTAGTGCCCTGTTGTATTTGCCCATATATCGATAAATCACGGCCAAGTCAAAAAGATAAGAATCTACATTCTCAACATTGGCGATCATCAACTCGTACGTCTTCGCCGCAAGGTCAAAATTGGATAATGCCTTGTGAATTTCAGCTGTCAATAAATAATAATATTTATTTGATGGATCGAGCTCTAGTGCAGACTGGGAATACACAACTGCCTCTGCATTTCTTCCCAGCTTCGTTAATATATCAGCAATTTTAAAGTTTACAGTCGGGCTTTTGGGACTCAGGATATTGACGAGTATAAATAGCTCGTAGGCTTTATCATAGTTTTCTAGAATGGCTTCTTTCTCTGCATCTATCAAAGTCATTTCAGCCTTCAGGCTATCAGAGTCTGTCATCTCAGTCACCTTCATTTCAGACATATCGCCCTTTTTCTTGCGCCTATTCTGGGCGTAAGACGATGTAATAATAAATAGGAAAGCAACTACGAATATGAATCTCATGCGAAAATTAACCCTTCAACTGTGTATAGTCTCCCAAACTGACCTCTTTGGCAAGAGACTCCATATCTACGTAATTACCTATCATCGAGTTGGTAATATTTACACCCCGCAGATTTACATTGGTTTGGATTAATGAGTCTTCAATGCGACTGGAAAAGATCACCGAGCCATCACCAACAGAAACATGTGGCCCAATAACCGAATTTTCAACTGTTACATTTTCACCGATAGTTACAGGTGGTACTATTATCGCATTCTTTATGATCGCCGACTCAGCAATTTGGTTTTCTCCGATAAACTGTAAGTAGCGCGTGTTTGAAGCTACTGTCACTTTTTTATTCCCGCAATCAAGCCAATCATTTACTTCTCCCGGCGTAAACTTCGTTCCGGATTGTTTTAAGTTTTCCAAAGCTGTTGTGAGCTGATATTCCCCTCCTGCCATAATATTATGATCAATAATATGGTCAAGCTGTACTCTTAGCGCATCTCCGTCTTTGAAATAATATATACCTATTATCGCTAGATCTGACACAGGTTTTTCTGGCTTTTCTACAAACTCTGAAATCACTCCGGCCTCATTCACATTGACCACCCCATAAGCACTTGGGTCAGCCACTTGCTTTACCCATATGATTCCATCATCATTCGTATTGAGCGTAAAACTTGCCTTAAAAAGTGTATCAGCAAAAGCTACAATACATTTCCCAGTAAGAATTTCACGTGCACAATGAACAGCATGCGCGGTTCCTAATGCTACCTCCTGTTCGAAAATGTATCCCTCAGCGCCTACAGCTTTGGCAATTTCCAAAAGATCTTTTTCAACTTCTTCACCAAAGTCACCAACTACAAACCCTATTTTCTCAATTTTCTCTGGAGTCACCTTTGAAATATCTTCCACCAATCTTTGAACAATCGGCTTGCCGGCTATTGGGATTAAAGGTTTTGGGGTTGTTAAAGTATGTGGTCTCAGACGTTTGCCTTTGCCCGCCATTGGTATAATCAAATTCATAAATGAAATTTTGCCTGATTTAAGCTATTCGCTGCTGATAGCTTTTTCTCTTTTAAATAAACCGCTTCTAATATCCATTAAGTATACTAATATTAGAAAAATAAATATTTCTCCTACGATCATTGGATATCTAAACGCCGTATCAATGCCCCAAAAGTAAAAAGCCCAGATGAAAACAGCAGCCAAAATGATATAAATTAAGCCTTTGACCACCTGATAAGGAATGTAGTAACGCTTTTGTCCGAGATAAAAACTTATTAAAACCATTACGAAATAGGAAGAAAAGGCAGCAATAGCCCCTCCTAGGTACCCCAAACGTGGAATCAGTAAAATATTGAGCATAATAGTAACAACTGCGCCGAAAACAGTGATCCATGCACCATACATGGTTTTGTCCGTCAACTTATACCACACTGATAGGTTAAAATAGATGCCGAGAAAAACCCCGCCACCCAACAGCCAAGGAACAACATGAAGGCCCTTCAAATAAGCGTCTTGCCGCAGCAGGATTGGAGCGAAATCACCGAGCAATAGTGAAATCACCAGCCAGCTGAAAGTTGAAAAAATAATAAATGCGTGCATTACCCGGCTAAAAAGCTCGGGTGATTCCTTATTCGCCGAATTCGAAAAAAAGAATGGTTCTGAAGCATAGCGAAAGGCCTGAACAGCCAATGTCATGAAGACCGAAAACTTATAACATGCACCGAAAATTCCTAGCGCCTCAAGCTTCGTTTGATCTGGATAAAAATCCTCCGGCAATAAGAAGCGGAGCAATGCCCTTGATAACATTTCATTAGTCACTCCAGCGAAACCCATCAAAAGCAGTGGTAATGAATAGGCCAATATTGGCCATAATCTCTTATCCAATGAAAACTTCAATCGAGTAAAATAGGAAGCAAAAAATGGCAAATAAAACAGATTTGCAACCATGTTGGATAAGAATACATACCCTACGCCCAGGTTAGCCAAAAAGCTGGGAAGAATCGTTTCCCCACTGTTCCCTTCCATAAATGGGATTAAAACAAGGAAGAACAAGTTAAGACCAATATTCAGCGAAATATTAGCGAGTTTCAGCGAAGCAAATCTCTTCGCTTTTCCTTCGAGTCTTAATCTTGCAAAAGGCAAAGCCACCAAAGCGTCTGCCATTAAAATAACGACTAGCCATTTGATAATATGTGTTTGGTTGACATACCCAAGTGCATCTGCAACAAAGCCTGAAGAAAAATAGAGAAACCCACCGAGCAACATTGTCGTCACAATAATGCTTGATTGCGTAAGATTAAAAAAGCTTAATGGGTCGTCTGATTTGGATGCAAATCGAAAGTACGCAGTTTCCAGACCGTAAGTAAAAACCACATTGAAGAATGCCATATAAGCGTAAAGCTCAGTGACAACTCCATATTCGCCCGGAGCAAAAACTTCGGTGTATAGCGGTACTAATAAATAACTCAGAAATCTGCCGACAATGCTACTTAGCCCATAAATGGCTGTTTGACTAGCAAGCTTACTCAGTTGCCCCACTTAATTATGAACCAGTGAAGGCCGCTTTCCTCTTTTCCAAAAATGCCGCAGCTCCCTCTTTGAAATCATGTGTTCCGCAACATCTGGCAAAGGCGTTTGCCTCCGTTTGATAACCGTTAACATCCTTTTTATATAATGAATTGACACACTCAATAACTAGCCCAGTAGCGATTGGTGCTTTTGACCCAATTTTTAATAGAATTTCTTTCGCTTTAGCTAAAGCAGCCTCTTTATCTTCTGCTACATGATTGGCCAAGCCATATTGATTGGCTTGTTCTGCTGATAACAGATCAGCAGTCATTAGGTATTCAAAGGCTCTCGCTTTGCCAATCAATTGAGTAAGCCTTTGTGTACCACCGTATCCTGGCAAAATCCCCAGGTTGACTTCTGGCTGTCCGAATTTTGCAGTTTTCGTTGCGATTCGCATGTGGCACGCCATCGCTAATTCACAGCCCCCGCCCAAGGCAAAGCCGCTAACTACGGCGATGATTGGCTTATGGCAATTTTCGATTAATTCAAAAATTTCCTGCCCTTCTTCTGCGAATTTACGCGCGTTCATTTCGTTGAGCTGAGAAAACTCACTGATATCCGCTCCTGCAACGAATGCCTTTTCCCCAGCGCCAGTCAAGATGACCCCACTGATTTCCTTATTATCATATACAGAATCAAAAACCTCTTTTAATTCAGCAAGAGTACCCATATTCAAGGCATTGAGTTTTGACTCTCTGTTTATGGTAATGGTTAGGATATTATCTTCTGTAGAGAGTAATAAGTTTTCCAAATCGACCATGTTTTTCCTGTTAGCTTAATGATAGTTAATTCAAATTTAAGCTTATTTCAGCGTTTTAGTGCTACTCGAAAATGTTGTTACTGAACTTGTGTTAAAGGCTTAATATTTTCTAACATAATTTCTGTCATTTTTTGCAAATCATAGCTTGGCGTCCAACCCCAATCCGTTCGTGCCTTCATGTCGTCTATACTGTTTGGCCATGAGTCGGCAATATCTTGTCTAAAGTCAGGGTTATATTCGATCTCGAAACTTCCAAAATCCTTTTTGATAGACAAAAATATTTCTATTGGTGTAACACTGATTGCGGCAAGGTTGTAGCTTGATCTCACCGAAATTTTCTCCATTGGACTTTCCATTAGCTCAATGGTCGCTCTTACGGCATCCTCCATAAACATCATCGGCAAGACTGTATCCGACTTCAAAAAACAATTAAACCGTTCACCTTCTTTGGCTTTCCAATAAATGTCTACAGCATAATCGGTTGTTCCACCACCTGGTTTCCCTTTATACCCTATAAGTCCGGGATAGCGAAGAGAACGCACATCTACTCCGTATTTTTCAAAGTAGTATTCACACCACCTTTCGCCCGCCAATTTACTTATGCCATATACAGTGGATGGATTCATAATTGTTTTCTGCGGGGTATCCTCTTTCGGTGTATCTGATCCAAAAACAGCAATCGAGCTAGGCCAGTATACTTTGCAGTTGTAATCTTTGGCCAGCTCCAATACGTTCAATAATGTAGTCATATTTACATCCCAAGCGAATTTTGGATTCTGCTCACCTTTGGCAGAAAGTATTGCAGCCAAATGATAAATTTCTGAAATCGAGTGTTGCTTTATGGCGTTTTCCAGCTCTTCTTTTTTCAGTGCATCAATGATTTCAAAGGGACCATCTTTGATAACTTCTATAGGACCTCTAAGATCAGAGGCAATGACATTTTCATTGCCAATTCTTTCTCTTAAAGACAAGGTAAGCTCTGAGCCAAGTTGACCGCAAGCTCCAATAATCAAGACTTTACGCATAGATTGGGGTATGTAATTGTTTATTTGAGTTGCAAAAATAGTATCTCCTATTTGATCGATACTATTGTTCTATAACTTTACATTTCATTGCTTGTTTAAGATCATGTTATGATGACTTTCGACGAATATTTAAAATCAAAAAAAATCGACCCTAAAACCTTCGCTAAGAAAGATCAAAGAAGGTTTTCCGAATTTGAAAGAATCTTCAATCAGGTTCATCCCAACAGTTTCACACAGCAAAAGATTTTTTTGATCAACAGAATAAGAAGAGAATATCCTTTAAAAGAAGAGCTCTCAGATGACGCTGCAAAAAAAACAAAACAAGCTAAACCAAAAATTGCACCCAGAATTAAGAAATAACATAACATGTACAACTCATTAAAAGGAAAATTAACGGCTGAAATAGCAGGCATTAAAGAAGCTGGTCTTTACAAACAGGAGCGCATCATTACGTCACCCCAAGATGCCGTTATCAAGTTGAGTGATGGCAAAGAAGTGATCAACTTTTGCGCAAACAACTATCTAGGACTTTCCTCACATCCAAAAGTAATAGAAGCCGCCAAGGCAACAATAGATACACACGGGTTTGGTCTATCCTCCGTTCGATTCATTTGCGGAACCCAAGACATACATAAAGAATTGGAAGCAAAAATTTCTAAATTTTTGGGCGCTGAAGACACCATATTGTATGCGGCCGCATTCGATGCTAATGGTGGTGTATTTGAGCCTTTATTAGGTCCGGAAGATGCTATTATTTCTGATTCCCTCAACCATGCATCTATTATCGATGGCGTGAGATTGTGTAAGGCACAAAGACTCAGGTATATTCATAATGACATGGCAGATCTCGAAGTGAAACTTCAAGAAGCAAGCAACGCCAAAGTAAAAGTGATTGTAACGGATGGAGTATTCTCTATGGATGGCACGATTGCTCAGCTAGATAAAATCTGTGACTTAGCCGATAAATATGATGCTGTGGTCATGACGGACGAATGTCACTCTACTGGTTTTATGGGAAAAACTGGGCGTGGTGTTCACGAATTCTGTGGCGTCATGGACCGAGTAGATATTATTACCGGAACTTTGGGTAAGGCTTTAGGCGGTGCTTCAGGTGGTTTTACCTCTGGGAAAAAAGAAATTATCGAGATCTTAAGACAAAGATCACGACCATACTTGTTTTCCAATACATTGGCTCCATCGATTGTAGGTGCTTCGATTGCAGTTATAGATATGCTATCTGAAAACACCGAGCTCAGAGATAAGCTCGAAGACAATACCAAATATTTCAGAGAAAAAATGACCGCAGCTGGTTTCGATATTAAACCTGGTGAACACGCCATCGTTCCGATTATGCTGTATGATGCCGTTCTTTCACAAAACATGGCGGCCAAATTACTCGAAGAAGGTATTTATGTCATTGGTTTTTATTTCCCAGTAGTTCCAAAAGGGCAAGCGAGAATAAGAGTCCAAATGTCAGCGATACATGACAAAGAGCATTTAGATAAGGCCATTGCCGCATTCATAAAGGTTGGTAAGGAACTAGAGGTTTTGAAGTAAACAACATCACAAAGCATACTCGGAAAAGCGTATTGTAAGATTCTTTTTTTCGGTATGCTTAATCTATAAACCTGAGTTCGATTAATAACTTATCCCTTTATTGCTGAAGTTAAAAGCATAATAATCGTTTTTGAGCTTGCAAACACAGTTTTGTTTCAAACCGGGCGGCTTGAGAACGGCTAGTCTTCGCGGGAGAAAAGTCGCGAACGACCAGTTATTTTTTCTTTTCCGAATCGTCGGTCCGAAAAAACGAATCGAATCGTCGCACCGGCGAATCGTCGCACCGGCGAATCGTCGCACCGGCGAATCGTCGCACCGGCGAATCGTCGCACC
>JBLIIJ010000046.1:0-30207 GCA_047635055.1 Cyclobacteriaceae bacterium
AAGGTGCGTATACTCCAAGAGGTTGATCATATATTCATTCAAGGTCTTAAGGATGATGGGTTATACAATGAGGTTTGGCAGGCAGGGGCTATGTTGCTTCCTGTGCAGTCTGTTGGCGTCATGGGAGATGAACGTACTTATGAAAATGTCGTGTCGCTAAGGGCAGTTTCCAGTCTAGATGGAATGACTGCAGATTGGTGTCATTTGCCTTACGAATTTTTGGGTAAAATTTCGAATAACATAATAAATAAGGTAAAGGGCGTAAATAGAGTGGTCTACGACATTAGCTCAAAACCGCCTGCTACCATAGAATGGGAATAATTACCAACTGAATTTCAACCACTGAGCTTGTGAAAAACCTAATCCTATTACTTTCATTTTTTTCATTCAGTCTGGTATATGGCCAGTCTGACCAGAACGAGTACTTAGAGGCCAAGCGACTGCTGTCTATTGGTCAGTATAGTTCCGCAAAAGCAGCTTTTGCCTCACTAAAAGAGAGTAAGACCTTTTCGATCTATGCTAAGTTTTATTATGGAATGAGCGCCTATAAGCAAGGTAACGTCAAAAATGCTATGGATATGTGGAGGCAAATGCTTCAAGAATATCCATCGTGGAATCAAAAAAATGAATTGTATTACTGGCTTTCGCTAGCAAACTTTGAGAGCAAAGTATATATTTTGGGGATTAGATATGCCGAAAAATATTCTAAGGAAATAGGGAGTGATAGTCTCGAAAAAGATTTTATCAACAAGTATTTGTTCAGCCTCGATATTTCTCAACTCAAATACATTTATGCAGAGAATGAGAATAAATTTTTGGCTTCAATATTAATTTCCAAGCTGATCGAAGAACCTATCGCGTCGCGAGAATCAGATTTTGTTGACCTGTTGATAAAACAGTGGGGCTTTGAAGGTAGGGAATTAAGCATGTTGCCTGAAAATTATCAAACCAGCTATAACATAGCCGTAATGATGCCTTTTATGTTCGACTCTCTGGCGGAACCAGGCATTGTCTTAAATAATAGTTTGGTTACTGATTTATATCAAGGTATGCTATTGGGTAGTGCAGCGATTGATTCTCTTGGGATAAAACTTAACCTATATCCATTCGATACAAAAAGAGATGAAAATGTTACTGATGAGATACTCAAAAAAAATGATCCTAATAATATTGATCTGATCATTGGTCCTTTATATACCTCACCAAATCAAAAAGTGAATGATTTTTCAATGGCCAACACAATCAATAAAATCAACCCTATCTCAGGAAATTCCAAGGTACTTGGAGATAACCCTTATGCATTTTTGTTCATGCCTACTTACGAAACAATGGCGGTGGCTCTGGCAGAACATGTTAAAAAATCTGTGACAAATAAAACGGGTATGATCTTTTTTGAACAAAATGAGAGAGACTCATTATTCGCAAGTGTTTTTCGTGCGGAATTAGAAAAAGATACCTCATTTCGGATTGTTGTTTATGAGGGACTTAACAAAGACAATGCGAGGGATTGGTTAGATACATTAATTTCTCAATATGATGTTTTTTGGACGAAATCAGAAGCTGATTCATTGAGGAAGGAAGGAAATTTACTTAGAAGCCGCCGTTTGAGTAATAAAGAATTGCGCGTGTTAAGTGCACTTAAAGAGCAAAGAGCCTTGCCTTATCAAAAAGAAATGACACCTGAGGAGGTTAAAAGATTTCTTAAATTGGTGAGTTATGATAGTGAAGGACAGCCAATCTTCCATTATGAAAAAACCTTCTACATGGAAAAAGATTCGATCGGTTTCGTTCTTGGCTCAACCAGAAAAAATCATCTTGCGAATAATCTTATTAGCGTCATTGAGACGAGGGATGATAGTACGCAATTGTATGGTTTAGGTGAATGGATCGATTTTACCATGATTTCATTTGAACAACTCGACAGGATTGGCGTTCAATTGGCGCACGCACAATTTGTTGATATAAATAAGAAGAATTTCCAAATTTTAAAGTCAGCGATTAATAGCAGATTTTCGGAGCAACCAACATTTTTCCATTTTCTCGGTTATGAACTCATCATGCAGCTGGGCAATTTGATAAAGGAAAATGGCGAGTATTTCCAAATTGGTTTGAGAGAAGGAAAGTTTACAGAAGGGTATATTTTGGAAGGTATAAAATACGGAGCGGCTAATGATAATCAGGTTGTGCCAGTGGTGAAGTTCAATAATTCGAAGTTGGAAATTGTGAATAGAGAGTCATATGAAAATTGATAAGAGTAAGCATTTATTTAAACAAGCACTTCATCATATACCTGGAGGGGTTAATTCACCAGTAAGGGCATTTAAGTCTGTTGGAGGTGATCCTATTTTTTTCGAATCTGCCAAAGGAGCTTATCTTTATGATGTAGATGGTAATAGCTACATTGATCTGGTCAATTCTTGGGGGCCAATGATTCTTGGCCACAGATTTCAGGAAGCTGAAGACGCTATAATTGAAGCAGTAAGAAAATCTACTTCATTTGGAGCGCCAAGTGAAGCGGAAGTAAAAATGGCTGACTTAATCTGTGCGATGATTCCTTCGATAGAGAAGGTAAGAATGGTAAACTCAGGTACGGAGGCTACTATGTCTGCGGTACGTCTTGCTAGGGGTTTCACAGGAAGAGATAAGATCGTCAAATTCGAGGGTAATTATCATGGTCATGGAGATTCCTTTCTAATTGCTGCAGGTAGTGGTGCCATGACTATGGGAAGTCCTGATAGTCCTGGCGTGACCAAGGGAACGGCAAAGGACACTTTACTCGCTAAATACAATGATCTATCGACAGTGGTCAAAGTCGTGGAGGAGAATCCAGGTCAAATAGCGGCAATAATAATAGAACCTGTTGCGGGAAATATGGGATGTATTGCACCGCCAAGGGAGTTTTTAGTTGGACTTAGAGATCTTTGTGATAAAAACAATATTATACTGATCTTCGACGAAGTAATGACAGGTTTTAGATTGTCAAGAGGAGGAGCCCAAGAGCTTTACGATGTAATTCCTGACTTAACAACATTAGGGAAAATTATCGGAGGAGGAATGCCTGTTGGAGCATATGGAGGTAAAGCCGAGATAATGGATTACGTTTCCCCTTCTGGACCAGTTTATCAAGCAGGAACATTAGCTGGCAACCCAGTGGCTATGGCTGCAGGGTATGCTGTTTTAAGTCACCTTAATGCCAATCCAGAGATATATACAAAGCTTGAGGAAACCACGAATAAAATTCTTCTTGGGTTGAGGGCTTCATTGGATAAGTACGAACTTGACAATACAATCAATCAAATTGGTAGTATGTACACTTTGTTTTTTACCGATCAAAAGGTAAAAGACTTTGAATCTGCTAAAACATGTGATACTAAAAAATTCGGGACTTATTTTAGGTCAATGCTAGAAAAAGGAATTTATTTGGCTCCATCACAATTTGAATCATTATTTCTGAGCGCAGCATTAGGAGAAGAGGAGATCGAACTTATTATCAAAGCCAACGACGAAAGCCTCGAGCAGTTTAGTCTTGTGAAAGTTTAGTTGGGTTTAGAGATACCACCAATCGATTGTCATCGTGGTTTCTAGTCTTTCAAGATAACTTTCTATTTTATTTCTTTCCTCTTGATCAGGATAAATAGCGATCAAGAGGAAAGGATTGTTTTCCAATTCTATTTTTTTGTACTCATGAAGTTCATGATTTTTAAAAGGGACACTATGTGCTTTTAAATTAGCTTTCGCAATGTTAGCTTTTATTCCTTTTCCCCAAATAACTAAGGGGCGAGAGGGGTCATAGTCGATTTCAATGAACCTTTTTATTTTAAGCCTGAAAAAGGTCTGCTGGGTATAATTGCTAGAAATTCTTGATGTTCTACTTGGATGTTCTCTCCAATGCAGTGTGATTGATGTTAATGTTTTAATAATGAAATGGTGCTTGTACCAGAGGAAAATTAAATCATAATCCTCAGGGTATTCAAGGTTTTTAAACCCTCCAATTCTTTCAATAGCATTTTTGTATGCAAGCCAATTGGGGGAGGCTATCGTGCACTCTCGGTATATATTGGTCCATTGTTTATTATTAAGGGCGATTTTATTTATCCACGTTTCATATTTCAAATATCCCTTGCTAATAGGTTCTGAAGAAATATATTTTAACAGTCCGGTAATGATTACATTTTCGGGTTGTTGATAAAGCGCATTAATCATGAGTTCGAGCCTATGTTGAGGCATGATATCATCAGAGTCGAACCTAGTAATAAATATCCCTCGGCTTTCTTCCAAGGCTTGCGTCAATGCGTCAATAATACCATTACCACGAGCCGAAAATAGCCTTATTCTAAAGTCATTTTTTGAGAGTTCTCTGACCAACTCTGGCGAATGATCAGTGCTGTGATCATCTATTGCAATCAACTCCCATCGATCGTAAGTCTGTGTGCTAATTGAATGTATCGCCTCCCTTATATAAGCAGAGGAGTTTTTAAACGGCATGAGAATGGAAACAAGCTTATCCAAATTTTAAAAAAGAAGTAGACTTATTAATATCAGTACGACCATCCCAACACATAAGAATAATGTGTAGACCATCCCTGTAATAGTCAAAGAGGCAATTGCTCGTCGTACTTTCACTTCATATAAATTTTTGAATGACAGAAAATTATGTGCGAACAAGAGTATGAAAAAAGCCATATTAATGGGTTTAGGTACCTCATTGTCAAACAACGCAAAGACAATCCAATAAAATGTCATCACAAAAAAGAAGAAAGAATGGATATAAATTGAATGGATCAAATGATTGATATAGAGTCTTTCTCTAAAGAATAATTTTAAGATTAAGGCATATAATGGCAATAGGATAAACATAAGAATTGGTACATTTTGCAGCATGTATGAATTCAATGATTGTTGATCATCCATATATAGTTTCACAGTCTGTTTCAGCACCTGTCTCGGCCAAAAAGGCTTATCCTCCAATTTTAAGGAATCTAATATCTTATTTTTTTTATACCCATTTTCAATCATTTGTTCAATAAGAATCATTTCAGCCTCAATATTAAAAGCATCGTTATCCGATATGGTATTTTTTTCAACTGGTTTGCTGTTATCAGCACTCTGCAAAGAGTCACTTTCTAGACTAAACGATATGCCAGGGTTGGATTTTTGTCCAGTGCCAATGATCATTTGGTCTTCATCACTAAAATTTTTATTTACTTGTGATAACACAAAAAAGTGTACGAGGCTGATGACTAAATACCACCTAATAGGGTTGGCAAAACTGACTCTTTTGCCATCCATGAAAGCTTTTGTAAGTGAGCCAGGCTTAATTAAAAATGGTTTGAATGTTCTTCCAAATTTGGAGTCTATAGATATGTAGTTTGAAAAAAAATCTGTTACAAGCTGACCAAAGGATAGTTGAATAGTATTATTTTCTTGTCCACAGTTAGGGCAATAATTAATGTCTTGCCCTAACTTTTTATAACAATTAAGGCAGGATTTATCCTTGATCCTTTTCTTCATACTTTTTCAAAAGTTTATTTAATACAAAAGCACCGGCGATGGCCACAAGTGCTAATAAAGAGTAGGTTACTTGATCAACGGCACTTCTAATGGAAATCCAAAAAAAGACGATAGCTAAAAGGACAAAAATCCAGAGGGTTATTTTTAAAGTTTTGATCATTTAAAAAGGAGATTAGCATTTTCTAGATCTTCAGGGGTATCAACACCCATCGACTCAATATTTGTTTCTGCTACTTTGATAGTAAACCCATTTTCAATCCACCTAAGTTGTTCTAATGACTCTGCTTTTTCTAATGGGGAGATGGGCAACTTACTAATGGTCTTGAGCGCATTGAATTGATAAGCATAAACACATATATGCTTAAAGAACGTATGATTTTCGAGCCATTTAGATTTTTCTACATCTCGTAAATAGGGAAGAGGCGATCTACTGAAATATATGGCTTCATTCTTATTATTGATCACTACTTTCATTACCGATTTTTTATCGAGAATTTCCGGATCTACTATTTTTTTGATTAGAGTAGCCAATGCCACTTGACCGTCTAATAGGTCACACAATTCATCGATTTGCAGCGGGTCAAGAAAAGGTTCATCACCTTGGATATTAACCACATAATCATAGTCTCTGTAATCCTTAAATTTTGTAATCACCTCTGCACATCTCTCTGTGCCATTCTGATGATCTATGCTTGTCATCATCACTTGTCCGCCAAACCCAACAGCTGCATCAAATACTCTTTCATCATCTGTTGCAATAACAACCTGTTCTAGTTTTTTTGATTGTATGGCATGTTCATAAACATGTTGGATCATTGGCTTTGTGCCAATTTTGGCCAGTGGTTTTCCGGGTAATCTTGTTGAGTTAAATCTGGCAGGAATGATACCCAGAATTTTCATGATTCTGGGTTTATGGATTTGACTTTAAGCGATGTGCCCTCATCAGATATAACTTCGATGCTGGTTCCAGACTCAATATATTCGCCTCTCGTATACGCGTCGTAAATATCATCGCCAATTTCTACTTTACCACTTGGGCGAAGGACTGTTTTTGCTATGCCAGTTTTTCCAACCAATAATTTGGACTTATAAAAACTACTTGAAAAACCAGCATTAGTTTCTTGTACATCATTCAATGCAATTCTTTGAAAAGCTTTGCTTTCAGTCAGTCTCACACCACCCACAAAAATGATCATGAAAGAACCTATTAGACCTGCGAGCGTAGTGACTACAGCGTAGAATAAGTCATCTGCTTTTACAAATGAAAAATCGAGCGCATCATTGTTGACCATAACCAATACCAATGAACCCAATGTTAGAATCAGGCCAAGAATACCTGCAATACCAAATCCAGGGATTACAAAAACTTCCAATGCAATAAGGATAACCCCAAGAAAGAAGGCAATAATTTCCCAGTTTTCAGCAAGTCCATTTAAGTAATAGGGAGTGAAATAAAGAATGGCTGCAATAACTGAGGCGAGTATTGGAAACCCAACTCCAGGAGTCTGAAGTTCAAAATAAATACCCCCTATGATTATAAGAATAAGTACACCGCTCACTGCTGGGTTAAGAAACAATGCGATTATTTTATCTGCTGTACTCAATGAAAATACTTCAATTTCGTATTCATCTATTCCAGAGCGCGCCATAATCTGATCTATGTTTTCTAACTGTGCTTCACAAAAGCCATATTTCATTGCCTCGCTAACAGAAAATGTAATCACTTTACCCTCTGTGGCAATAGAATCTAAGTCGATATCTTCATCAACCATTCCCTCAGCTATTTGAGGGTTACGTCCTTTTGCTTCTGCTGTTGATCTCATGATAGACCGCATATATGATTGATACTTATCAGGAGCTGCTGCGCCATCTTGTGTAACCACCGTTGCTGCGCCAATAGAAGAGCCACTGGCCATGTAAATACTGTCGCAAGCAATAGATATTAATGCACCTGCAGATGCTGCGTCTTTATTGATAAAAGCATAAATTGGTTTTTCATAATTTAGAATTCTAGTCCTTATCTCGTCAGCATCATTTAAGGCACCACCATAGGTGTCTAATTCAAGAATCACATAATCCGCATCGATTTCCTCAGCTTTTTGTAACCCTAATTCTGTATACCGATTAGTTCTTGGATCAATCGTAGATTGTACTTTTAAATGCAACACTTTAGGAATGTTCTGTCCAATTGTTTGGATAGAAAAAAACAGAAGAAATATGAATACTGATTTTTTTAGCATCAACTGAGGTTTAACTTTGATTATTATTTATAAAAATACTTGATTTGATTTGTTGGAACATGAAGCATTAGCCTTTTCTTTTGATGTAGATGGGAAAATATGGAAAATGGCCTTGGATGAGGCAAATGCAAACCTTGCATTGGAGCTTCGCCATGAGGAATCTTTTGACGTGTCCTATCTGGTTTTTAATATCAATTCGCTGGAAATCTCAAATTACATGCAATTTGAAGAGGCGGACTGGTGGGGATCACTAGTAGAGATAAACGAAAATTTACTATTAATTGATAAATACAAGGATCCTCAAAATCCAATAGATAAAGCTTTACTGCTATTTGACTGGACCAAGGAGAAGATAGTAAGGACAATTGATGATTTTCAATTAAGCGAGATTCAAGACGAGCTATTAATAGGAGTGTCCTTAAAAGAAAATGGGAAGAGTGTTCATTTTGAACAAAAAAATATTGTTAAACCGGGAGTCAATGGTATTCAATATCCTTCGAGTTATACTGCCGGTCATGAATATTTTCAATTGGTAGGTGAGTTACTTAAAAATCAACAATTAGCCTTAGGAGTAGAGTATTTCGAAAATAATCGTTCGATAGCTATTAGTTATTATTTGTCGAGTGGTGAAAAATATAGTAGATCATTAATTGTACTACAAAATGATGTTGAACTTTACCACGAGATAATTGATGAACAATTGAATGGACAAGCTTTAGGCTCGTTTTTTGTATTAAATCAGAAAATATTTTTCATAAAAAACCAAACGCAATTAAATGCTATTGAATTCTAAATGCCTATTTCTATTCTTTCTCATTCTCAATATTACTACTGCGGCTTCCACATTGGACTCCATGGAGGTTGAGAAAAGAAAGGGAGAATGGTTCATCATTCACGAAGTAGATCAAGGGGAGACACTATATAGTTTATCAAGAAGATACCAGTCAGATGTCGCTAAAATAGTAGCAACAAATGATATTAAGGATAATCAATTATCCCTTCACCAACGATTATTTATTCCAGTAGAAAAAGATTTTGCTAAGTATGGTAAGAGACTACAAGCTAGAGTAGATAAACTAGCGCGTGTTGAACTTCAGAACGATGATGTTAGGGTTGATAGCGTGTCTGTAATTGAAACTGATAGCTTGATGGTAACACCGATACTTGATAAGTCCAAAGGGGAAGTGTCCACCCAGCATGTTGTCTTACCTAAAGAGACGCTTTATGCTGTTTCAAGAAAATACAACGTCAGTTTAGATGATTTGAGACTATGGAATACGCTTGAAAGTGATGCGCTTAAAATTGGTCAAGTATTAGTTATTCAGGAGAATGAAAGTCAGCTAGCCAGTCTAGAGGTAAATGAGCAACCTGAGACTACAACGATTGGTTCTGATGTTCTCGATAAATTAAGTCAAGCCAAAAAGAGTATTCCTTTCACAACGTACTTCGTGCAAAATGGGGATATTATAGAAACTATTGCATCAAAATTTATCGTAAGTCCAGATAGTATTTTATTTTGGAATAACCTTTCAAATAACTATTTAGCAATTGGTCAAAAGCTTCAAATTAAAGGGGAAATTGACTCACTTTCCCAAACAATAGCGCCAAATACAACAAAACTCCCTTATGGATCACAACGGAAATCGATTGATGAGAGTGGTTTTGCAAAAGTATTTGAAGAGGGAATCGCTTTAATTATTGATACTCCAATGCAATCAGATAAAGCACTAGCGCTTCATAGAACGCAACCCATAGGGGCGATGCTAGAAGTACGCAACCTCATGAATAATAAGAAAATACTAGTTAAAGTAGTTGGCAAACTTCCTGAGACTGGATTGAATAAAAATACGTTAATTCGATTGACCCGAGTAAGTTTTAAAAGATTGGGTGTCATTGATCCGAAGGCGAGAGTTGAGGTTTCTTATTATGAATAATTCTAATAAGTCACTCAAGGCATTTCTTGACTTAAAATACAAGGAATACAATCAAATTGGATTTATTGAAAACGATCCGATTTCCATCCCTCATTTATATAGTAAACAACAGGACATAGAGATTACCGGTTTTGTAGCGGCAATGCTGGCATGGGGTCAGCGAGTTACCATTATCAACAAATGCAAAACGTTTTTTTCATTGATGGATAATGCCCCACATGATTTTATTATCAACCATTCCCCAAGTGATTTAAAACCTTTCCTAGCGTTTAAGCATAGAACATTTAATGGGACTGATGCATTGTATTTTATTGCCTTTTTTAAGATGCATTATCAGCAGCATCAATCCTTGGAAGATGCCTTTTTGGATGGCACTGAACATCCTTGGAATGCCCACTCTGGATTGATGCATTTTGCTAACTACTTTTTTTCAATAGAAGACCATCCGAAGAGAACCTATAAGCATATTCCTAACCCTGTAAGGAAATCCGCTTGCAAACGTATGAACATGTTTTTAAGATGGATGGTGAGACAAGATGAGTGCGGTGTAGATTTTGGTTTATGGAAAAAAATTAAACCTAATAGTCTGATTTGCCCATGTGATCTTCACGTTGACCGAGTGGCTAGAAAATTAGGTTTAATTAAAAGGAAACAAACAGATTGGTCCACCGCCTTAGAACTCACTGAAAACCTCAAAAAATTTGATATTGAGGATCCTGTAAAATATGATTTTGCACTTTTTGGCTTAGGTGTAGAAGAAAAATTCTAGTATTCCTCTTTTTGACCCCATTGTGCAGGGTTAGACCGCCACGCATTTAATAATTCAATTTCCTCACTTTTGATCAAACCTTTTTTTACACCGACATTGATGGTTGTCACATAGTCACTTAAGTACCACAGGTCTGTATTGTGTGCTTTAAAGTTTTCATCTGATATTGGTAAACCATAAGTGAAGATGCTGACCATACCTAGAACTTCCATTCCAGCTTTTCTTATCGCTTCAGACGCTTGCAATGAACTTCCGCCAGTACTGACCAAATCTTCGATTAATACAACTTTAAGTCCTTTTTCTACTAATCCCTCAATCTGATTTTGTAGCCCATGACCTTTTGATTGTGATCGAACATAAATGAAAGGAAGTCCTAATTCATCTGCAACCAATGCCCCTTGAGGAATACCTGCAGTTGCAACGCCTGCAATTGCTTGAGTTCCATTAAATTTCTCTTTAATGAGTTTTGTTAATTGTTTCTTAATATAGGTTCTAACTTTAGGATAAGAAAGACTCAATCTATTGTCGCAATATATTGGGGACTTCCATCCAGAAGCCCAAGTAAACGGTTCATTTGGTTGAATTTTGATTGAAGCTATGTTTAATAAATGCTCTGAAACTTTTTCAGAAACTTGATCATCATATTTACGAATAGACATTTATAATTTTTATTTGAATTGTTCTTAATAAGTCCTTCACCACCAATATATTTGGATATCCAAAGCTAACAATAGTTTGAAAATATTTATCAACGACATTCCTGTAAGGATCATTAATAAAGAGAAATTAGATCCAGAGAAGCCTTTCGATCATATCATTGACGGAAGCAAAGAGAAAATCAAACCCAAGAATCTGGTAGATGATGTGCTTATCAACGATGCGTTTCCAGATAAGGTGGACGAGCTTCTTCGCTTAATGACAGATAGTAAACTCAAAAAGGTGTTTTCTATCACTTTTGCTTCTCAAGATAAAAGATCTTTAATTAATCATATCAAGCAAAAATTTAAAGTAATACAAGCAGCAGGTGGAGTCGTTGATAAAAGCGGGAAAATTCTTCTTATTTATCGAAAAGGAAGGTGGGATATTCCAAAAGGGAAACTTGATAAAGGGGAGAGTATTAAGGAATGTGCGATTAGGGAGGTTGAAGAAGAAACAGGAGTAAAGGTTGAAATTGAAAAAAAGATAAATGCTACATGGCATACCTATGTTACAAACAGAAAATATATTCTAAAGAAAACACATTGGTACGTAATGACTTGTGTTGACGATTCCAACCTGGCACCTCAGGAAGAGGAAGGAATTAAAGAAGCTAAATGGATGAATTTAACGGAGCTGAGGTCTGCCTTGTACGATTCGTATAGATCAATCAGATATGTGATTCAAGAATATCACAAACTCCTTAAAGAGGAGTAGTCACATTTCATATGGTAGAAAAGGAGTAATGTTTCCACCATATTTATGGACTTCCCTTATGATGCTAGAGCTAATAGGAGCGAGATTAGGAGAGGTAATTAAGAAAACAGTCTCTAATTTTTCATTTAAATACCTATTTACTTGAGAGATACTGTTTTCATATTCAAAATCGGTAGTATTTCTTAACCCACGTACCAAAAATTTTGCACTAAACTTATTAGCAAGTGAGGCTGTCAATTCGTCGTATACTACAACTTTCACTCGACCTTCGCCTGAAAAGGCCTGATTAATCTTACCAAGCATAAGATCAATATTGAAATACCTATTCTTCTTTGAGTTGTGCCCAACAGCGACGATTACTTCATCGAAAAGATGTAGACTTCTAAGTACAATGTCATAATGACCTTTGGTAAAAGGATCGAATGAGCCAGGAAATACGGCTATTTTTTTCATTCGCAAAGAAAAATTGAATATAAATCGAAGTAGCGATGGTCCGCCAATTCGTCGAATTCTTGCGGGAATTTCAAGAAGTTTGGTTTGTGACCTAAGGAAATGTTTTTAATATATTTCTTAATTTGATTGATATATGGGGAGTCATGTTTGATTAAACCCCATAACACTACATTACTCTCCTTGGCGCTTAAACCCAACTCTTTAAAAACCACCATAATGTAACGTAGATAGTCATCACTAGCCTTTATTGCGAATTGATTATAAAAAAGTAGCTTTTTGTTTTGGGCAACAATAATATGAAGGGTTCCTCTATCTATTGAAACGAACATTGTCTTTTCATGAGAATGGTCATCATAATTTAGAACACCTTCGATGAGTGCACTTCCTTGATGGATGACCTGGATGCTTTTCTTTGGATAAACTTTACCTATCCACTGAAGCGCCCTTTTATCAACAGCAAAAATATTATTGGCTGACGTTGTTATGTGTTTGTAGAAATAAATTTCCTCTATTTTGGTTTGAATGTCACTGTTCATAACCAAATAGTCGCTCGCTGCTTCTGGTACAAAAAATGGATTAGGAACTAAAGTAAATTTTGAAGTTTTGAATACTAGTTTGATAGTACCCCACTTGTAAGACCTCAGCAAGGGATGTGTATTGAATATATCCAATAATGCCTCAATGCGATTTTTAACAGTGCGAATATTTTCTAATCTGTAATCTTCGATGTACAAACACGTGTTATGTTCTTTGTCGATGACGGCAAATTGAAAGTCCTTAATACCTATTAACAAGCATAAAGTATAAGACGGAAGGCTTCTCGATGAAAAGCTTTCCGACTTTATTCTTTTTAATAATTTAAATTTTGTCTCTGTAGTAATGTTCAAAATCTTATAATTATTCCCAGTTACCAGCTGTTGTTACACTTGTTCTAGAGCCGAATCTAAGCGGTTTCTTTAGATTTAACTCACTTTCTGGATCCCTGTTAGCATCTACTGGCTTTGGGTTGACAACTTCGATGGCATTTACTTTTATTCCACTTTTTTCTATTTTATCAGCCCAAGCTTCAAATCTCACTGGAGGGTCAGTATTAGGAACAAAAGGTAGCGTTGTTAAATTAAACCTTGGCCAAACTGATTTTTTAAATACTGAATCTCTAACAGATTTAGTTCCCAATGTATCAATTTCGACGTAAGTGCTATCTGCGCCATAATCCAAAGTAATAATTGTCTCTGTTCTTTCAGTGATATAAAATCTTCCAGAATCGACAAAGGCAAGAAGTTTGTCCCAGTCACTAGTGTAAACACCATTTACAGAAGCATATGCTAATTCAGCTTCGCGAATCATTTTTAGTTGTTCGATTATTTGTGCTTCAAGGCGCTGAATTCTTTTCGCTTCTTCTATGCTCGAGTTGATGGAATTATAAAGTACAAAAGCCAGTATCACAGCCAGTACTCCAAAAACATAGGTGAATATTTTAGTCTTACTCATTTAAGTTAGGTTTTATGCAATTGTAAATTTAGTGAAATCCTTTAAGAATCAATTTTAGTCAAATATCACTAAATTTAACAAAGCCTCTTAATTCTGTAATAGATTTATTTGACTTCATTGAATTAAATGCGTTATGAACCTGTTTCGCAGGTATTTTTTCTAAATCTAAGTATGTTAAAAATTTTATTTCTTGAATAATTTGATTTTTTTCACTCAATTCGGGATCCATTCCGAGTATTAAGTCGCCAGCAACTCGACGCACTTTAAAAAATAGTTCTACAGCATGTAGCGGAGGTTGTACGTACTCGTTGACAAAGAGAAACTCACTAACCTCAATTTGAAGTCCTGTTTCTTCCGCAAACTCTTGGATAAGTCTAGACTCTGCATTTTCCCCGAACTCAAGCCCACCACCTGGGGGCGACCATAAAACTCCTTCAGCACCTATTCCTACATGCTTTATCATTAAAAGCGCCCCGTCTTCTTCCAGAATACCACAGACACGCACCCTAATTTTATTTTTAATACCTGCGAGGTAGTCTTTTATTATCATGAAATAAAATTAATTTTGAAGCTATTCGATAAATTTGCAACAAATAACTGACTGCTATGAGACTTTTAATAATCTTTTTTTCTTTTCTAATTTCTTTTACTGCTTTTGCACAAACTGAAGACACAGAGCTAGTAGCAGGGCCAAAAATTACATTTTCTGAAAGTACTTTTGAGTTTGGTGAGATAAGTCAAGGTGACAGAGTAGAACATATTTTTGAGTATACGAATACTGGCACATCTCCGTTGGTATTAGCGAGTGTGCGAACGACCTGTGGGTGTACAGCCACTGATTGGGAAAAGGAACCAATAGCGCCAGGAGAAAAGTCTAGTATTAAAGTAAAATTTAATAGTACCGGTAAGATTGGAATGCAAAACAAGGTAGTTACCATCATGTCTAATGCTGTCAATAACCCTGAAAGAGTAAAAATTGTAACAAATGTTTTGAGACCAGAACCTGTATCGACAGGTGATGGAGAAGGTTAGTCTTTCTTCAAAGCAGATATCGCTAGTATAATCCACGCTGCAATGAGAAATAATCCTCCAATGGGTGCAAAAGCACCCATTATTTTTAATCCTGTTACAGACAAAATGTATAACGACCCTGAAAAAATGAGTATTCCTGTGATCAGAGAAATGCAGAGCCAATAGTGTAGAACCTGTTGCTTTTCTCTATATAAGTATCCAATCCCGACTAATAATATGGAGTGGGTTAAATGATAAAAGCTGGCAGTATTAAATGTATCTACTGTATCATTGGATTTTAAAACTTCTTGTAAAGCATGCGCACCGAAAGCACCTATAATAACTGCTAATGCTCCCAATATTGAACCAATGAATAAGAATTTTTTAGGCATAATTTCTCGACCCAAAAATTGAACTCCCCACTCTAATCAATGTGCTTCCTTCTTCAATGGCGATTTGATAATCTCCGCTCATTCCCATCGAAAGCTCTACCATTTGAACATTACTCGATTCGTGAGAATTTTTGATTTTGTCAAAAATTCTCTTCAAGTCTTTAAACTCACTTCGTATCTGATCTTTATCTGTGGTATTTGTTGCCATCCCCATAAGACCAACAATATTTACTTGATCAAACTTTAGAAGTTCCTTGCTCTCTAGAAGAGTCATTACTTCTTTTTCATCAAATCCAAATTTTGTCTCTTCTTTTGCAATATATACTTGGAGTAAACAGTCTATCGTGCGATCATTTTTGATCGCTTCCTTTTGAATTTCTTTAATAAGTTTAACACTATCAATAGAGTGGACTAAATTCACAAAGGGAGCGATGTATTTAACCTTGTTTCTTTGAAGATGCCCAATCATATGCCATTGAACATCTTTGGCAAGGAGCTCGTATTTTGATTGCATTTCCTGAGATTTATTCTCACCGAAAATTCTTTGACCTGCTTGATAGGCCAATTGAAGATCTTCAATTGGTTTAGTTTTACTAACAGCAACAAGTTTACAATGCGTGGATGTTAACTGCTCGTTAAATTTTTCGATATTTTCTGCAATCATAGTCTTTGATTTGACGGCTTTACTCTATGTTCGATAATGCTAACAGCGTATTGATTGAATGGTTCACATGAATGATGTAATAAATGGCAATATTAGGTACTCTTCTTAAGAAGGGAATCAGACTTAGAGAAAGTCTTGAACAACAGTACACATCAAAAGAAGATCTCCAGAAGAATGAGTTAAGGAAATTGCTCATTCATGCAAGGCAAACTTCTTTTGGAAAAAAATTTGGCTTTGCATTTATCTTAAAACATTTTAAATCTAGGGATAATAGATACTATGAGATCTTTAAAGAGCAGATTCCTGTTTTCGATTACAATAAAATATTCGATGAATGGTGGAGTAGGGCAAAGAATGGTGAGCGTGATGTTTGTTGGCCTGATAAGATAAAATATTTTGCCCTTTCTAGTGGCACTTCAGGAGCATCATCCAAGTATATCCCTATTACCAAGGATATATTGAAGTCGATGAACAAAACGAGTCTCAGACAAATTTTAACATTATCTAAATACGATCTACCTGCGGATCAATTTACTAAAGGAATATTGATGCTCGGAGGGAGTACCAATTTGAGAAAGAATGGAACGTACTTCGAAGGTGATTTAAGTGGAATCACCACTAGTCAGATCCCCTTCTGGTTTCAACATTTTTATAAGCCAGGTAAGCGAATAGCCAAAACCTCAGACTGGGGAGCAAAACTTGAAGAAATAACGCTCAAGGCTAAGGATTGGGATATTGGTATTATTGTAGGCGTGCCTTCATGGATACAGATTTTGATGGAAAAAATAATTAAACATTATAATGTTTCTACTATTCATGATATTTGGCCAAATCTGAGAATATTTGTTCATGGTGGGGTTTCTTTTGAGCCATATAAAAAAGGGTTTCAAAAATTATTAGCCCATCCATTACATTATATCGAAACTTACTTAGCAAGCGAGGGATTCTTGGCATTTCAGGCGAATCCTGATGCAAGAAGTATGAAACTCGTGTTGAACAATGGTATTTACTATGAATTTATACCATTTAACGATCTAAATTTTACAGAAGACGGGGAATTGAGAGAAGATCCTGAAACATTGAATATTTTTCAGGTAGAGCAATCGAAGGAATATGCCATATTGATTACGACTAATGCAGGTACTTGGAGATATTTAATTGGTGATGTTGTGAAGTTTACGAATGTTCAAGAAGCAGAAATAATCATCACAGGAAGAACAAAGCATTTTTTAAGCTTGTGCGGAGAGCATCTTTCTATGGATAATATAAATAAAGCCGTTGAAATGGTTTCAGAAACACTTAATATTGACATCCGCGAATTTACTGTTGCAGGAGTTCCAGAGGGATTACTTTTTTCACATCATTGGTTCATTGGTTCAGACTCAGAGATTGATAAAGAAACTTTTTTAAAAAGGCTAGATGGTTATTTAAAAGAACTTAATGATGATTATGCGGTTGAACGACTACACGCATTAAAAAACATTAAATTGAACATTTTACCTTCACAGATATTTTACGACTGGATGAAAAGCATAGGAAAAGAAGGAGGGCAACATAAATTTCCTCGTGTATTAAAAAAGGAAAAGTTGAACGACTGGTTTTCCTATTTAGAAGGTAGAGACTTATTGAATAGATAATCATGCACCCGATACTTAACGGCTTTTTATTTGGATTAATTTTTATTTTTTCATTTGGACCAGCATTTTTTTCTCTTATTCAAACAAGTGTTCAAAAGGGATTTAGAAAAGCCATTTTTCTGGCAGTGGGTATATCCTTAAGCGATGCAGGTTTTGCTACACTAGCATTAATGGGTGTAAGCTCCTTACTGGAAGCTCCTAGCGTGAAAATTTGGATGGGTTCAATAGGCGCTATTGTGTTAATAGTCTATGGAATATACAATTGGTTCAAACAAACGAAAGTTTACCCTGATAGGATAGACGGTGATACCGAGATAACCTACTTGAAATATTTAGCGAAGGGATTGGTATTAAACGGCTTCAATCCATTCATCATTATATTTTGGCTAGGCCTGGTGGGTGTAGTTGCAGTAAATTACGAATATGACCAGAGTGAGCAACGTTATTTCTTTGTGGGCGTCTTAATTACCATATTTATTTCTGACGTGCTAAAAGCATTTTTAGCTAACAGATTAAGAACATTTGTAACACCAAAACGAATTCTGATAATGAATAGAGCTGTAGCTGTTATCTTGGTTCTTTTTGGTGTGAATCTGATTTATTATATCTATGATAAGTTTGGGAGTGTTTGAAGTTTAATCAGTCAGTGCATTGGCCATGAAGGTGCTTTTTGTCAACATCCAAAGACATAATAATAAGACAGACCATTTTAAGTAAACAACATAGTAGTCAGTAGTATCCTTATATCGGGACTCCTTGATTTCTGCTTTTTCTAATCGGTCAATTTCCCCAAAAACTTGTTTCAAGGCCGCTTTATCTGATACTCTGTAAAAGTTACCTTTCCCAATTTTAGCAATTTCGCGTAGAGTAGTTTCATCAAGATTGTTCTCCACGTATCTTGGTCTTCCAAAAAAATCTGTTCCGAAGGGCACTTTACCTTCTTTTCCTACAGCGATCGTATATATTTTGATGTTGTATGCTTGTGCTAATTCAGCGGCAGTAATCGGGTCAATGTTACCAGCCGTATTGTCTCCGTCGCTTAAAAGAATCATGACCTTTGAGCTAGACTCAGATTCTCTCAATCTGTTCGTTCCTACGGCTATAGAGCTGCCAATGGCTGTTCCTCCGTTTTCAATGAGATCAAAGGATATATCGTCAATGTACGTGTTAAGAAGCTCATAATCGGTAGTGAGCGGCGCACGTGAAAATGCATCCCCAGAGAAAATAACTAATCCAATTCTGTCTTGAAATCTCCCAGCAACAAAATTTCGGGCAACCTCCTTGGCAGCCTCTAACCTGTTTGGCTTGAAGTCCTCAATTTGCATTGATTCAGAGATATCAATAACCAGCATTATATCAATGCCTTCGCTCCACTGCTCCACTTGCTCATTACTTGATTGAGGCCTTGCCAGCGCTACTATAATTAAGCAGATACTGGTGAGCAATATTAAATGCGGGAAGTATCTTAGGAAACTGATCGGATCACTTTGAATATCTTTCTTCTTCAGTGCAACTTTAAGTTTCTGTCTAAATTTTATGGAAATAAGCCATCTAACAAGAAAAAGAATCGGGACAATTAATAACCCGTATAGCCACAATGGGTTTTCCCAATCAAAAGATTGAAATGTTTCTGGTTTGAACCATCGACTCGAAAACCAATTAATATTATCCATGTTTAATATCTTCGGTAGTTACTGCGTATCTATGTTGAGCAAAATCCTCTAATGACTGAAAGGCTTTATAAAGCTCTTCATTGACGATTTTACCGTAAACACTTTTGTCAATTTCTTTTAGTGGAAATTCCAATTCTTTATTGGTCGTGTCAAATACAATCTCTTTTGTAGTGAGTTTGGTGAAAGGCTTCTTTTCAAGTCTTTCCAAGTACTTCTTCCATTCTGCAACAGCCAATTCTGCCAGCTGTGGAGTTGGTTTCTCTTTCAAGGTTCTTATTTGAATGGTGATATATTCCGAGAACTGAGCGTATTCTTTTTTGAGTTTTTTCAATTTGAAGTGTCTCTTTATTCTCTTCCCAAAGACAAGCAACACAATAATAGAAATTACCGCCAATGTGAAGACGATATAAGTCAATAATGGAAAGTTAATCTGTTCGTCAACATGCACATATTCTGTGTTTGTTATTAAGGATGTGGTGTCCGTTACTTGGCTTACCAGTTGCTTTAGAAAGATAGAATCAGGATTAGAAAAAATGGAAAGGCTGTCTCCTTTGGAGAAGATTATTGCTTCCGTTTTTAGGTAAAGAGTTGGCTCTATCTCGTAAGTCTGTAAAATATATACGACACTATCAACAACTTCAGTATTGATAATTTTGGATTCAAAAAATTGTTTCGAGGCGAGCTCAAAAGGTGCAAAATTGTAGTTGCTATCTGGCAAAACAGCTTGCAGATGTTGTGGGTATTTGATTTTCAACCAATACGCTACATTTTCCCCTATTTTGACACTGTCGGCCTTAAAGCCCCCTGATAGTACTACTTCTTGGCCAAATACGGTCGACGCATGAAAGAAAAGAAGTCCAAATAAAATGAAAATACTACCTCGCACGTTGAGCACTGCTTTTGTTTCTATGTCTAAATAATTTAATAAGCTTTGGAACGTAATCTTCGCTTGTTTCAATTCCCACATAATTCACGTTGTTTCGTGCACAAAACTGTGCAAGATCATCGGTGCTTTTTTTATAAGTATTATTTAAAGTATTTCTAAATTTCCCTGAAGAACTATTTACCCATAATGTTTTGCCGGATTCTTGCTCATACAAAGGGACAATTCCAAGGTTTGGCATATTTGCTTCCGTTTTATCAAAAAGCTGAATGACGACCAGGTCATGCTTTCTTGCCATACCTTTCAGGCTATGCTCATAACCCTCATCTATGAAGTCGGATATGAGAAAAACAACAGCCCTTCTCTTCAAAAAACCGAGCATAAATCTCAAGGCATTGTCTAAATTCGTTTGCCTTGATACTGGTTTTAATTTGAACAAAGCAGAAAAAATCTCATAAGAGTGTTTCATGCCTTTGCCCGGTTTGATATACTTTTCTTTTTGATCAGAATAGCACAATAAACCCACCTGGCTACTTTCTTTTACTGCCGCCATAGTGAGTAAGGCAGTAAGCTCTTTGCCCACGTCAATTTTCTGATGTCCCGCATCACCGATTTCCTGAGAGGCAGAAACGTCCAATAGAAATAAGACTGTTTGCTCTTTTTCTTCAATAAAAGTCTTGACAAATGTACCATGACCTTTTGCTGTGACGTTCCAATCTATCGTACGAATGTCGTCTCCATATTGATAAGCCCGAACATCATCGAACTCCAAACCAGAGCCTTTAAAAATAGAATGGAAGTCGCCTTGCATCTGAGAATTGATGGCTTTTCGAATTCTTATTTCATATTTTCTCAGCTTTTTGAGAATTTCCTTCATGAAAAACTACTTTTGAGCTGCAAAATTAAGCAACTGATATTATTAGACCTTTGATAAAATACATTTTCATACTTATGGTCACCCTTTATGGATGTACCAACCAAAAAACGGAATTACCGCCTGGATTGTTATCCAGAAGTGAGATGGTCAATCTTTTGATCGATGTTCATCTGTTGGAAGCGAAAGTACAAAAGCTTTATTTGACAAAAGATAGTGCCGTACAGGTTTATCAATACTTTGAGAAAAAATTATTTAAACAACAAGGGGTAAATGACTCTTTGTATAATGCTAGTCTGCTTTTTTATACGGTCGAACTGAATCAGTTGAAGCAGATTTATGAAGAAGTTGTAGATAGTTTGTTGGCGCGGCAAGTAGCCTTAGATATGAAGATGAGTGTGGATAGTACACGTCGGTTAAAAATTGTTAAAGATAGTATTGAGGTGCTATTTGACAGTTTAGAACGAATGAATGAGAAAGAAATTATTGAATTAGGATTAGGGAAGGAAGAAGATGATAATATTTCCGAAGGAGATAGAGAATAAGTTAGGGATTGATCAAATAAAGGAGCTGATCAGAAAAAAGTGCAAAAGCCAATATGGTGTAGAGTTTCTGAATAAGGTACAACCGTCTACACAAGTAGAGGAGATTAGCAAGTGGCTAACGCAGACACAGGAGTTAGTGACTGCTGTAAGCTCAGGTTTAAACGTGCCAGCTCGGGATTTTCAAGATTTACGACCATTTATAAAAAAGATTCGTGCGTCTGGATCATTTCTACAAAGCGAGGAATTTGCATATGTAGGATCAATTTTGACTATGCTTTATGAGTGGACTAGATTTTTTAAATCTAACAAAGATTTATTTCCTACATTAACACAACTGACTTTTGGGTTTATCGCCGATTTGGAATTAGTCAACGCTATTAATCAAATTGTTGATGAAAGGGGAGAAGTTAGGAACAATGCGAGTCCAGAACTTGCTGCTATTAGAAGGTTAATTATACAAAAGGAGCGAGCAGTAAGAACGGAGATCAACAAGGTGCTGAGAAAGTCCATTAAAGATGATTTTACGGACAATGATAGTTCCGTAACGATTAGAGATGGTCGATTAGTTATTCCGGTAAGGGCGGAGTACAAAAAGCGAGTGGCAGGTTTTATTCACGATGAATCCTCGACCGGACAAACAGTTTTTCTTGAGCCGACTGAAGTTCTCCAGCTAAACAATGAAGTAAGAGAGTTGATTTATCAAGAAAGACGAGAAATAATCAGAATTCTTACGCGATTGACAGATCTCATGCGTCAATCTTTAAATGATATTGAAAAAGGCAGTTTTTTTATTGGTATAATTGATTTTATTCATGCTAAAGCCTCCTTTGCCGTTGAAATAGAGGCAGTCATGCCAAAAGTTCATAAAGCTCCAATGATCAAATGGATGAATGCTAGACATCCATTATTGTATCTTTCTCATAAAGAAACAAAGAAAAGTGTAGTTCCATTATCCTTGTCATTATCTAGACAAGACGATAGGGTTTTGGTGATTTCCGGACCAAATGCGGGAGGTAAATCTGTGGCTTTAAAAACAATAGGTCTACTACAGTACATGTTGCAATGCGGCCTTTTGGTCCCCGTTGATGAACATTCGGAGTTTGGGGTGTTCAATGGAATGCTTTTGGATATTGGTGATACCCAATCATTGGAAAATGATTTGAGTACTTACAGCTCTCATTTGACAGCCATGAAATATTTCAATGAGATTGCTGATAGGAACACGCTGGTAATGATAGATGAGTTTGGTACAGGAACAGAACCTCAATTTGGAGGAGCCATAGCAGAATCTATTTTGACGCAATTAAATCGTAAAAAGACATTTGGCGTAATCACTACTCATTACCAAAATCTAAAAAAGTTTGCGGAGAATAACCATGGAGTGGTTAATGGAGCCATGCGGTATGATTTAGGTAATTTAGAGCCACTATTTGAACTGGAAATTGGCAAGCCTGGAAGTTCGTTTGCTTTTGAGATTGCGAGAAAAATCGGATTACCTCAAGGCATCATAGACGATGCAAAATCGATGGTTGGTACAAGTCAAGTGGAATATGAACACTTGCTGACCGATCTGGAAAAAGAAAAAGCAAAATATCAAAAGCTTAATAAAAAACTCGATAAAGAAGAGAAAGATGCATTGGAGCTCAGGACGGATTATGAGCAACTTCGATCCATGGTGGACTCTGAAAGAAAGGAAATACTAAGAAAGGCTAAGGAAGAAGCTAAGTTCATCATCATTAGAGCTAATAAGGATATTGAAAATACTATTCGCGAGATCAAAGAATCTCAAGCTGACAAAAAACGCACTGCGGAAGCAAGAAAAATACTTGAATCTAAAAAAGCGGACACCAAGACCAAGCCCCAAGCATTGATTCCCAATCTTCCTTCAATTAAAATTGGTGATTTAGTAACACTAGAAAACCAAGAGACCATTGGAGAGATCATGAATATAAAGGGAAAGCAAGCGCAAGTAAGATTTGGAAATCTTATTTCCTTTATTGAATTACATAGATTGACGAAATCCAAAGGTCAGTTGACTAAAAGTAGCCCTTCCAAAAAAATGGGGGGATTCAATATCATAGACAAGATGAGTCGGTTTTCAGGGGAGATAGATATAAGGGGAATGCGGGCAGATGAGGCTTTAACCATCGTCGATTCTTATGTCGATGACGCGTTAATGTTAGGGACTGATTCTGTTAGGTTATTGCATGGTAAGGGACATGGTATACTAAAAGATGTATTACGCAATCATTTAAAATCTCATCCTAACATAGCAACCCTTAATGATGAGCATATCGACTATGGTGGAGCTGGAATTACCGTTGTAACTTTTAAGTAGCCTAAAAAATTGGAAATCAAGAGCTTTACAAAACAACAACTTGCATTACGAAATGGGCAAGACAGACCCGAAATTTGGGTAGCTTTCCAAGGTGATATTTATGATGTGACAACTTCACGTTTGTGGAATAATGGTAAACATTATGAACATTGGGCAGGACAAGATCTTACTGAAGAATTATCGGATGCTCCTCACACAACAAAAGTATTTGACAAGTTTATCAAAATAGGGATACTTAAAAAATGATATTAATTGCGGAAGCTGGTGGAACTAAAATTGATTGGAGATCCATTGATGCAAATGGTTTAATATCACAATATCAGACTCAAGGTTTCAATGCATCGACTGATAATATTGCTAGACTGACTGTTAGTATAAAGTCGCTACCGATTATTACTCCGAAAAAGGTTTACGCCTATGTCGCAGGCTTGAAAAGCGATACCATTAAGGATGACCTAATGACTGCTTTTACTGACATATATCAGGATGTTCAACATGTAGAGGTTCGGGATGATTTGATAGGGGCTGCTCGAGGACTATATCTTGAAGGGCAGGGAGGAGTTGGGATATTGGGAACGGGAAGTGCCGGTTTTGAATATAAGTCCGAAAAAATAATTAACAGGATACCTTCTCTTGGCCATCTTTTGGGAAATGAAGGAAGTGGATATGACTTAGGCAAGTGTTTTATTAAAGGGCTGCTTCGAAACGAATTTTCAAGTAAAACGCTAGCTCATTTCAAAAGTCAACATCGATGGTTCGATGAACAAGAAGCTATTATAAGGCTTAATAGGGATCAAAATCCGTCTTATTTAGCGCAATTTTCTAAAAGCTTGTTTCATTATATAGATGATCCCAAAGTTTGGTCGATGGTATTTGATCGTTTGCTAAATTATTTAAATGTCTTTTTTAAAGAGTCAAGACCTGAGATTATTAGATTCTCAGGCTCTATAGCATTTTATTACCAAGATTTATTGCTCGAGGCATGTAAGGAGTTGGGATTTTTTTGTGATCGGATAATTCAATCTCCGATTGCAGGCTTAACATTATATCATCAAAAATATGGATAAAATACCGAGTACGGAAAATGAGTCCTTGTACACCTCTTTAGAGCAAATGAGTACTGCGGAAATCATCTCTTCAATTAATCAGGAGGACGAAAAAGCTTCTTTGGCAGTTAAAGAGGTCATCTCGGAGATTGAATTGCTGATCAACGCAATATTCACCAATATGTCAAAGGGTGGTAGATTGTTTTACATCGGAGCTGGAACGAGCGGCCGTTTAGGTATTTTGGATGCATCAGAATGTCCACCAACTTTTGGTGTTGATCATAATATAGTGATTGGCATAATTGCAGGTGGTGACACTGCTATTAGAAAAGCCGTTGAATATGCCGAAGACGATACTCAACAGGCATGGCTGGATCTCCAACATTACTCGGTAAATAGCTTGGATTCTTTGATCGGCATTGCTGCCTCTGGAACTACTCCTTATGTCATTGGAGGAGTGAAAAAAGCGAAAGAGAATGGGTTAATCACAGGATGTATTACTTGTAACCCAGATTCCCCACTAGGTAGTTTATGTGATTATCCTGTCGAAGCTAATCCCGGGCCAGAATTTTTAACTGGAAGTACGCGCATGAAGTCGGGTACAGTTCAAAAAATGATATTGAACATGATTAGTACGTCGCTGATGATCAAGCTTGGGAAGGTAAAAGGAAATAAAATGGTTAATATGAAACTGTCTAATCACAAGTTAGAAAAAAGAGCAGCGAGGATGATTATGGAAGAGTTTTCTGTGAGCGAAAAGGAGGCTTTAGTATTGCTCAAGAGATATGGTTCCGTGAATGAGGTGATAGAGGCTCTGCATTAAATTAGCGAAAGTTGTTATGTTATTGTTATCAATATATCTCCAGTATTACTTAAGTATTACGTCATAATTGCAATATTTTAAATATTTCGTTATTTTACTGGCGAAATGTTATCTAATCGTCGACTTGATGTTCGGAAAAGATATAAACTTAAATTATTTGTCTTGGCAATATTAACTCAGTGTTAATGCCTTTTTTCATTCTTAATCTTCGAAGAAAGACTCTCTTCTCAGATCATTTTACTTTTACATCAGATTAAACTTAAAACTTAAAAAATGAGGAAACACTTACGTATTTATTCTCTATCAGCTTTAGCTTTATTGATGAGCTTTGTTGGTTTTGCGCAAAGCAAAATCACAGGATCTATCATAGACTCTGATTCTGGTGAAGGGCTTCCTGGAGCAAACGTGCTAGTTAAAGGAACGACAAACGGTACAATTACTGACTTAAACGGATATTTCTCTTTATCGGTAGAAGGTCAATCAACGCTAGAAATTTCGTTTATAGGATTTGAAACAATATCACTTAAGGTAAACCCTGCTGAAAAATCTGATTTAGGGCAAATAACACTTTATCCAGGAGCGAATGAATTATCCGCTTTAGAAATAATAGCGTCAGTGGCTGTTGATAGAAAAACACCTGTCGCCGTATCTACGATAAAAAGAGATTTCATCCTTGAGAAGGTAGGAAATCAGGAATTTCCAGAGCTTTTGAAATCTACGCCCGGAGTATACGCTTCAAAGCAAGGTGGTGGATTTGGTGATTCTAGAATCAATGTTAGAGGTTTTAACTCTGAGAATGTTGCTGTTCTAATTAATGGTGTTCCTGTTAATGATATGGAAAGCGGTAGGATTTTCTGGTCTAACTGGGCCGGCCTTTCTGATGTTACCACTAGTATGCAAATTCAAAGAGGACTTGGAGCTTCTAAGGTTGCTGTCCCATCTATAGGAGGCACGATCAATATCTTAACACAAAACACGGACGCTGAAAAAGGTGGAAACTTATTTTACGGAGTTGGTAATGATGGCTATCAAAAAGCCTCTTTTTATGTATCGACAGGTCTTTCTGAAGACGGTTGGGCATTTTCTGCATCGGCATCCAAAATTACGGGTGATAGAAGAGGTGGAGTCATTGGTACGCAGTTCGACGCGTATAATTACTTTTTCAACGTATCAAAAGTAATTAATGAGTCACATTCCTTGTCATTGACTGGTTTTGGTGCTCCACAAACACATGGGCAGAGACAAACGAGGTTTACACTTCAGGAGGTCAGAGACGATGAAAGAGGTATTACAATGAATAACGATTACGGTTATTTAGATGGACAGTTGGTCAGTGTGGAAGATAATTTCTACCACAAGCCTCAATTTTCCTTGAATCACTACTGGACGATAAACGATAAAACTGATTTATCTACTGCATTTTACGTATCTACCGGAACTGGTGGAGGTGGAGGAGTCGGTGGCTCTTTAATGAGAAGAACTGATGGAATCTATGATCTTGAAGCGACAAGAGACATCAACTTTGACAATACTTTTAGTAATGGTGGCGATGGTAGCGCAGCAGGATGGCTTAGAGCATCAAGGAACGACCATAGATGGTTTGGCGTGTTGAGTACGCTTGATCATCAGGCTAATAAAAAGTTAAATATTGTTGGTGGACTTGACTTGAGATATTACAAAGGTCTACACTTTACTGATTTAACGAATCAACTAGGCTCAGATTATATCTTGGATAATAATGACGTCAACAATCCAAATCGTCAGGCGAGATTAGGAGACAAAATAGCTTATAATAACGATGGTGAAGTACTATGGGCGGGTGCTTTTGCTCAAGCTGAATATACTGACGATAAACTTGATGTTTTTGGTTCATTTTCTTTGGCCAATAATAGCTACAGAAGAGTAGATCATTTCATCTACTTCAATGATGAGAACAAAGCGGCAATTTTGAATGACGCTACTGTTAGAACGGAATTTGAAACAGCTCTCGGCGCTGGAAATGTTGCTGATGCTTTGGAGTTCGATCAAACAACGGAGTGGGTCAATTTCTTAGGTTTTCAAGCTAAAGGTGGTGGTAATTATCGTCTTAATAGAAATCATAACGCTTTTGTCAATGCTGGATTTTTCACAAGAGCGCCGGTTTTTAGAACGGCATTCTTAGACTTTAGTAATGAAATAAATGAGGATGCGAAAATGCAGAAGATCCTCAGCGTTGAATTAGGCTATGGCTATAGAAGTTCAAAGTTAAGTGCTAATGTAAATATTTATCGTACGATGTGGATGGATAGAACATTGGTCGAGAACTTTCAGGTAGGTGATACTCTTTATACAGCAAATCTTTTGGGTGTAGATGCGGTTCATCAGGGTCTTGAAATGGACTTCAACTATAAAATCACTAAGAAGATTACCCTTACAGGTATGGCTTCATTTGGTGACTGGACTTGGGCGAATGACATTGAGAATGTTAAGATATTTGATGATTTGCAAAACGAAGTTGGTGAGGTAGATCTCTTCATTGCTGGTTTGAAAGTAGGTAATTCTGCACAAACAACCATCGCGCTTGGATTGGATGCGAAACTTTTTGAAGGTTTCAAACTAGGAGCAAATGCAAATTATTTTGGTAATAATTATGCTGACTATGATCCAAATGACAGAGGTGATGAAGCAATGATAGGTGTACAGCCTTGGAAAATCCCAGACTTTTATAATATTGACTTAAATGCAACTTATAAATTCACCGTGGGTGGTAATGAAATGGTTTTTTATGGTAACGTATTTAACCTACTCGATGCAGAGTATATCACTGACGCAAACGATGCTGATATCAATTCTGTTGAGGTCTTCTACGGTTTAGGGAGACAATGGACAATGGGTTTAAGATATAAATTCTAAAAAAAAATCTAAGCGAATTATAAGATGAAATTCATAAAAAATAATATTCTAATTTTTGCCTTAATCGGTGTGATGTTCAGCTGTGATCCTCTTGACGAGACATATGAAGAGCTGGATGGACTTAAGGAAGCAGCTGGTGAAGACGCAGGTCTTAGCATAAGATTTTCCCTAGTTGATGAGGACTATGCATCTTTTGCAAGTACTCTTAGAAGCAATAAAACTGTTGAGGATTCGGCAAAAGCTGATTTTATAGATCAGTATACTGCGTTCAATGCAAGTATTTCGGTTGATGCTCTATTGGGTGATCTTGTAAATGAGAAATACCCACAATTAAGAAAAGGTGCAGCAGTTCGAGTGACCTATAACATGTTGGAGGGGGAAACTTTCACGGATGGTAGCACGAAATATGTAAGTGCTCTTACTTATTCATTGGATGCTGATGATTATGCAGGAGTAAGCTCTGAAGCAGGTTTATTTGGCTTTTTTGATGGTGACGTGAATTATATGGCGGAGATATCAAGCATCTTATCAACAGCTATTCAAAGTCCTTCAAGCGGTGATATAGTGGCTGTTTCTTTCGATAAAATTGATGCAGTTTATTCTTCCTTGACAGGAGAAACGGTTTATGCCGAACCTTTTGAGTCTAACATTGATGGGTTTACTGCTTTTGATCTTGAAGGTGAGCAAGGTTGGGGACATGGAGAGGGTTTTGGTAGTACTTATGCTATCATGTCAGGCTTTAGTGGATCACAACAAGCAAATAAGGATTGGTTAGTATCTCCGGAGATTGATCTTTCAGATAAGAAAGGAAGTATAACTTTAAAAATGTCTCAAATTCTTAATTTTCAAGGCGCTGCTGTCTGGGGAACTAATTTAAGAATTGTATTCGCCAATGATTATACTGGAGATGTTGCAACAGCTACATGGCAAGACCTAGCTTTTGATGCGCTCCCTGTAGGTAATAATTGGGATGTATTTGATAATCAGTCTGATTTGAGTGCAGCAGCAGGTGAATCTATTCATATCGCTTTTTACTATGAGTCAACAACAGACGATGCGCCAAATTGGAGACTTACAAACTTAAGTATTGATGCTGGTGCAGCGCCTGAAACAGACGAAGTAAACGTTTTTTACGAATATGATGATTCTGAATGGGTGTCTGTAAGTGATGAAGCTTACTTCATGGGATCTGCAGATTATGATGCCATGGGTGAAGGTAGCGGCCAGCCTGGACGATTCAATAACTTTAGCAGCAATACACCACCAGAAGCATACATACCAAGCTTTTTAAGTGATGTTTTTCCATTTGCACAAGATGGAGATGAGTATGTTGTTGCTTATAAGTACTTTTCTGGTTCAACTTCTACCAGGGGAAATGTATATGTTTACGAATCTGGTATGTGGACTGCTAGTTCATATGATGAGCAAATTATTGACCGAACTGATCAGTATGTGCATACTGGAACTGAGTTTGTTTTCAATCCTTCTGTGACAATGACGATGGTCTCGAGTGATTTTCAGATTATTGTCGACGAAGTTGTAAAAACAAGACCAGATCTGGTGAGCTCTTTTGGAACAGGAGAAGATCTTTACGGAGCTGATGCCTTTTTTGTAAATT
>JBLIIJ010000047.1:0-29327 GCA_047635055.1 Cyclobacteriaceae bacterium
GACTTATTAAGTTTTGATTCTTTTTGGATTAAAAAGAGGGTCCATAAACCAGCGAAAAGCTCCACGATGGCGAAAAGAACTAGCGTGGAATTTCCAATATTGGTCAGCCATAGGGTGATAAAAAACACAAATTGCGCGATTCTGATATGAACGGTGAATAGGAAGAATTCTTTCTGGTTGGCCAGTGCATTTCTGACGTAATAATAGCCCAAAGCAAATACGACAAAACCTGTAATGATTCTCCAAACTGAACCTGTGTCAGGTAGGCCAAGCAAGTTCAAGAACCAAGTGTTGGAGATCATTAGCAATAGACCTTCCGCTATTAAATAGCAGCCAAAAATGAAAACCGACTTTGCAATTGCGTTCACGGTTTATTTCTTTCTTGAATGTTTCGAACAATTTTCCTGATAATACTGCGTGGTGTAAATCGTACCGATGTAACAAGAGCGGCGTTGATAAAGCCGTGAATACTGACCACTTCGCCTTTAAACATCGCCTTTATGCCGTGTTCCGCTACCTCTCTGGAGGTTGGAAGTTTTTTGTTCTTAAAGATTTTTGATTCGGTAGCCTCTGCCGCTTCAGCAAAATTGGACGCAGTTGCTCCTGGACATAGAGCCGTTACGGTTACACCAAAATCTTTCCACTCGTTGGCGATACCTTCTGAAAACGAAAGAACGTATGCTTTTGTGGCATAATAAACAGACATCAATGGCCCAGGTTGAAAAGCTGCTGTTGAAGCGACATTGAGTATTCTGCCCGAATTTCTTTGGACCATATCTTCACCAATGAGACGAGTCAAATGAGTCAGGCTGAGGATATTCAAATTGATCATCATTTCTGTTTTCTCCCAATCAGCTTGATGAAACAAACCATAGTCCCCAAAGCCAGCATTGTTGATCAATATTGTCGGTTTCAAATTATTTTCCTTCAAATAATCGTGGATTTCGAGAGAGGCATCAGGAATGGATAGATCTTTTGGATAGATCCAGACTTTGATGTCATATTCTGATTCGAGTGTCGTTTTTAAGTTTATTAATTTGGTTGTGCTCCTTGAGGTAAGCACTAAGTCTGTATTTTTTGCGGCAAGTATGGAGGCAAACTCCCAGCCTATACCTGAAGATGCCCCAGTGATCAATGCTAATTCCCGTTCATTCATGTTTTCAATATATACCAAATCCACGGTATTGGTAAATATAATAATCCCGTCTATATTCGCCATGTTGTTAAGATCTTAAGGCCGTCTTTTCAACCATCTATTAAAAGCCAGCATCTCATGCTGGCTTTTTTTTTGCCTTTTCATTTACTTAACAATTGTGAAACAAATACATTACATTCACGTTTGTTAAGTAAATCGATTGAAAGCATGAAAGAGCAATCTCTGGGAGAGTTCGAGGAATTAGTATTGTTGATGGTTGCAGCCTTGCACGATGAAGCATATGGCGTTTCAATACTAGAAAACCTTGAAAAAGAAACGAAGAAAAGCATAAACATAAGTGCCATTCATGTCGCATTAAAGCGATTGGAAAACAAAGGCTTTTTGGGTTCCCGCGTAGGTGGAATCACAGCCGAGCGAGGAGGAAGACGCAAAAAATACTACGTTATTACGTCTTTGGGCAAGCAAACCTTAGACAAGCAATTCGCATTAAGAACTCGAATTTACCACCAGATACCTAAGATTTCCTTCAACTAAATGGAATTCCAACCACCAAGGCGAGCGCTTAAATTTTTAAGATGGTTTTGTAGAGATGAGTTTCTAGGAGAAATAGAAGGCGACTTATGGGAACTCTATGCTTTACGGACTAAAAAATCATCGAAACATGCGAATCGACATTTTTGGTGGGACGTGATAAGAAGCTTCCGGCCAATGAATTTTAAAAGACTCAAAATAAATAATTGGACTATGTATCAAATTAAAAACTACTCGAAAGTCTATTTCAGGCGATTTCGAAAAGATTTACAACATTATGTAATCAATATCTTAGGGTTGGCATTGGGCTTCAGTGTTTTGCTGTTCATTTCCATGTATGCGTACAATGAGTTTCATATCGATGATTTTTACTCAAAAAAGGACAACATATATCGAGTGGTCATCACCAGTACTGATCCCGAAAAAGGAACGGAGCATCATGTTGCGGCAGCCAATCCATTGGCAGAAGCCTTGGTTACTGAATTCCCCGAGATAAAATCAGCTGCTCGAATGTACTATTTAGGATCTTGTACGCTTCAGAAAGGAGAAAACATGTTTGCAGAAAGAAAGTACGCCTTAGCAGACTTTTCACTTTTTGAAATTCTTGATTTCCAAGTTGTTGATGGAGATCCTTTAAAGGACAAGGCTATTCCGCTGGGAATTGTATTGACAGAGACTACTGCAAAAAGGTTATTTAATAAGATTGACGTTGCTGGAGAGTATCTGGATTCCAACTGGTCAGATGAGCCTATTGAAGTACTGGCTGTCATCAAAGACATGAATAAGAATTCATCCTATCAGTTTAACGCTATTTTTCTAAGCAGTTTCACACAACTATTTGGAAGAGGCTCCCAGCGCTGGCTAAAACGATGGGATTCCAGAGGGGGCGCTATCTTTGCATTATTTGAGGAAGGCGCTAGTCCCACGACTGTTCTTGCGCAAAAATCCATTTTCATTGATAAGTACATTCCTGAGGAGGATCGAGCTAAGCAGGATTTTAGCTTTCAACCAATCTCAGATATACATCTGAAATCAAATCATATTGAGGATGGTGGCAATGAGCCAAGAACGGCCATTACGTACGCAAATGAGGATTATCTAAAAATTTTATTGGCAATTGGTTTTTTAGTAATGATCATTGCGGCATTCAATTATATCAATCTCTCATCCGTACAGGCGTTAAAGCGGACCCATGAAGCTGGTGTAAGAAAGGTCAATGGAGCCACTATGGGTCAATTACGATTTCAGCTGTATTTAGAAAACTTTTGGACATTATTGATCGCCTATATTATTGGATTAGCCATTGTTTTTCTTTTATTCAATTCTTTCCTCAACATAAGCAACAAATCATTTGGGCTCTCAGAGCTCGTGAATTTTGAAACAGTCGTGTTTCAGATGGTATTATTTATGGTTATTTGGATCTTTTCTTCAATCATACCCGCTTTTTATTATTCAAAATTGACCAAATCGCTGGTACTGGTCAAAAATGTATTTTCAGGTAAAGGTGATTGGATGCGAAGAGCTTTTGTCACGGTTCAGTATGGAATATCACTCCTATTGGTTGTAGGTTCCATCATTCTTTATCAGCAATTAAATTATGTGCAAAATAAAAATTTAGGATTTGATAATTCCAATTTAATAACCCTTGATATTAACAGTGGAGCCGCAAGGCGTTCTTTTAAGGAAATAGTTAGAACATTGAACGAACATCCTGATGTGGTGTCTGCGTCAGCATCTTCGCGGGTACCAGGAGAGTGGAAATGGAATGAAGAAGTGAAACTTTCCTTAATACAAGGGCAAAATGAGTTAAAATCAGTACAATATAGCGTCGACCAGTTTTGGTTGAAAACGTATGGAATTACCCTGATTGAAGGAAATAACTTCAGCGGGATGGATAAATCGGACACCCTGAAAGTAATAATGAATGAAACAGCCGTAGCGCGACTTGGCTTGAAAAACCCAATAGGTAAAACGCTATGGGTAGAAGAAGACACCATTTCTAAAATGCAAATTATCGGTGTGGTAAAGGATTTTCACCTAGAGTCGCTCCATCAGCCAATAAGTCCGGTAGTATTAACAAGTTGGAATAATCCTATAATAGGTGTCGACTATTTTACTATTCGCTACTCAGCAAATCCTTCCGAAGTATTGGCTCATATCGAAGATGTTCAAACCCAGTTTGATCCCACAACACCTGCAGAACTCAACTTTTTGGATGAGCGTTGGTCTCGATATTACAAAGACGATATTAGTAAAAGCAATCTCATTTTGATTGCTACGGTCATTTCAATTGTCATTTCAATTTTTGGTTTATTTGGGCTGGTTAATTTTAGCGTAGAGAGAAGAACCAAGGAAATGGGTATTCGCAAAGTGATGGGAGCCAATGTGCCGCATATAATTGGACTAGTGCTCAAAGATTACTTGGTACTCATGGGTATTGCCTTGGTGATCGCTACACCTGTCGCATACTGGTTCTTAAATGAATGGCTCAGCAGTTTTACCTTTAGAATAAGCCTCAACCCTATAGTTTTTGTTATAGCATTTATTGGAATTGCTGTTGTTTCTTTCCTTACAGTTATATCTAGGGTACTTCGACTTGCCAAGTCCAATCCTGTAAACTCCTTGAAATACGAGTGATTTAGTCAAGCAAGCCAAAAACATCTTTGAGAATTTCCGTCACTCTGTTGAAGGGATTCTCTCTGATATTGGCCTCTTCCTTTTCTATTTTCAGAAAAAGTCCATCCAATCCTTTGGTCGTAGCAAACGAGGATAGATCAGCTTCTTGTATCGTTGACAAGTCAGTCAACTGTAGTATGCTTGTGTTTAAGAGGAAAGGGATGTTAATTTCTTTGTTGAGAATGTCATTATACGAATTGATGAAATTGCTATAAACGTCTTCTACACTATTATTTCCAACTTTAACGTTACTGATAGCATTGTTTATTTTTGGTTCATAAGTTGTGAAGAGCGCATCAAAAGTATTGTCTTTGAGAAAGAGAGTAGCTGCATCGTCAGCGCCAAAAAGAATATTGTTAGCGTCAGAAATTGTAATGCTTGTGATAGCACCGAAGAAAATAGGCCCAGCTTCCTTTGCTGCGCTTTCTGCAGCTCTATTGATGCCCATAATGAGATCATCTTCTACAGCTTGAAGGCTGTTAATATTAAACAAGGGTATACCAGTAGAATAAATATCTTCACCGGTATAGGAGAGACCGGCAATATTTACTTCAATAGCCTTAAAAGCAGCAATCTGAGCTGATAATTCGTCTGGCAATAAAATTTTCACAGCCTGATCTTTCAAATATCCATCAACGGAAGCTAATCTGTATGTTGCAGAGTCAGTCCCTACACGCAATGCTTCTTTGAGACCTTCGGCAATGTTTGGTCCACTATCTGTATCGGTTCCTTCAAGTAGTTCGCATGAGGTGACAAATAAGAGGGTAAGAGTGGATAAGAAAAAGATGGATGATTTCAGTGATTTCATAGTCATTAAATAAAAGAGCCTTAAATTCCTTGAAGCTTTCAAAATTAATACCATAAAATTAATAAGTATCCTTTTATTATTTGGCTGGACATGTTATCTCGATGGCTGCTGAAATTTTTAAGAGGTAATCATTCATCAAAGTCTGTATCGTAATAAAACCTTTCGTTAATGATTTGATCTCCGTCCCATTGCTTTACCGATACTTCTTCCATTTTCATCCTTGAGCCATCTCTAAATGAGAGCTCTATCCATGTCTCTGACATGGTTACCGCGGATTCTTCATTGGAGGTAATGGATTTAACGCCACTATCATGGACTTCTTTAATTCCGAAAATCCATTCTTGTTGAAAAGTGCGATTAAACGCTTTCCCTTCTCTGATTTCACCAGTGGATTCTATCATGATGACATCTTCATGATAGAACTTCTCGAATGCTTCCATCATCAAGCCAACGCTAATCATTCGTTGTACTTCCCTTTCTCTTTCTAGATAATTCATGATAAAAAAATATCCTCGTTTTTTAGATGGTTTGTGACAGTATTATATAAGGTCAATTGATTGCTTTAATATTAGACTTGAAACTCGGATAGAGAGCTAAGCTGAAACAACAGTGATGTGTTTGACTCAGGTTTTAATGAGTTAGGATCAAAACTTCTAATGAGTAATAGAGCGTCAATTACGGCTTACCAAGTCGTTCCTTTAAGCTCGCGTGTTGCTCTCATGATGTCTCTCCGGCTCACCTGACCTTTTAGTTTGCCGTTTTCTACAACTGGATACCGTCTGTAGTTTGAGTTCAAGAACATGTTAGCTACTTCGACGACATCTTTATCAATATCGACGGTCGCCACTGCTCCAGTCATATAATCTTCAACGCTGCTTTTTTGATTTGGTAGATTATGATAAGCTCTGTCGACGATAATCTTCAAACAATCTTTTTCGGATAGCATACCAATTAACTCGCCACTCGCATTTAATACTGGTCCACCCGAAATACGTTTATCCAGCATGATGTCAATAGCTTCATGAATGGGTTGATCAGGCTTAAAAGTGATCAGGTCACGTGCCATATACTTTGACACTGATTCGTATTGCTGTCCTTGTGGGGTGGGTTCGGCTTTCTTTCCTGTAAAATTCATCTTTTGGGGTTATGTGATGTTGAAAAATATGATAGAAAGTAGCGTTAAAATCCGATAAATACAAGTTTATATTCCGGAGAAGTATTATATTTTTGACCTTTTCGAAACTAATTACTTCGCTTTCTGGTTTTAAATAGGTTATAAGATAAGAATATGTTGACATGAATCCATGAAAACAGTATATTCGCGGTTCGTTCCGATAGAATTGAAATTTTAATTTAGCACATAATATATGCGACAACTCAAGATAACCCAGTCGATTACCAACAGAAGAGAAAGCCATACACTGGAGAAATATTTCACTGAGGTGAGTAATGTTCCAATGATCACTCCCGATGAGGAGGTGACTTTGGCACAGCGTATTCGAGAGGGTGATGAGCTGGCTTTGGAAAAACTGGTAAAATCAAACTTGAGATTTGTAGTATCAGTAGCTAAGCAATACCAAAATAGAAGTCTTCCATTGAATGACTTGATCAATGAGGGAAACTTAGGTTTGATAAAGGCTGCTAAGAAATTTGATGAAACTAAGGGTTTCAAATTTATCTCTTATGCTGTTTGGTGGATTAGACAATCAATCATGCAAGCATTGGCTGAGCAATCGAGAATTGTTCGTTTGCCAATGAACAAGTCTGGCGCGATCAACCAAATTAGAAGAGCTTATGCTGAGCTAGAGCAGCAGTTTGAGCGTGAGCCTACGGAAGAAGAGTTGGCAGATGTGCTTGACATGAAGCCAAGTGAAGTGAGAAATACTTTGGGTGCTGAAGTAAGACAGATGTCGATGGATGCTCCTTTTGGAGAAGACGAGTCCGGTTCATTGCTTGATGTGTTAGAAAACCAGAATACTGTTCCTACAGATGGAGAGTTGGTTTTCAATGACTCATTGAAAGTAGAAACATTGAGAGCTTTGTCGACGCTAACAGCTCGAGAAAGAGAAGTAATCATGATGAGCTTTGGTATCGGTCATGATAATCCGTACACACTAGAGGAAATCGGTGATGCGATGGGATTGACTCGGGAGCGAGTAAGACAAATAAGAGAAAAAGCGCTACAAAAACTAAGAGAGCCTGGTAAGAACAGGAGATTGAAAGAATTTGTCGCTCATTAATATCGAAAGCCCCGTAAGGGGCTTTTTTTATGCCTAATGGTGAAAATCGCCAAATATTTACCAATATTAAGCTGTTCCTATTGTCCCATTTTCAGCGAATGATATTTTCGAGTCTCAAGCGAAAATAGAAATCTTACTCAAAGAAGTCGGGTTGTTGTACATGGCCGAATTAGGAGATTATACGTTTTACTACCGCTCATGCTTTTCAAGTGGCTTAATTTGTGTAATTATGTTATGGATTTCATATAAGTAATGGTGTAATAGCTATGTCCATCCTTGCTTCAACCTTTACGAGAACTTACTAGGTTTATCTAGGTGATAGGGACACGGATACTTTGGCGTTTTATAATCCAGAATGTACTGAAGGTCCTTTGGTTGATAACAATGGGGTTGATGCCTCATCTACTAATTTGCCAGATAGGCATGGTTCTGGACATTCATCTTACTACCTACGAAAAGAAATCAATTAAATGGGTCACGTCATTTGGCAATAGAAAATTCGGTTTTTAAAGAATAATTCTTTCCAATCAATAACGATTTCCCAAAAGAACCCCTCTTTTTTGAAAGTCTTCTAAAAATCATTTCTTAAAAATTCCATTTGCATTTAATCTTTGCTTCTGTGCTTGATTTGGTTAATTTCGCATGCATTTATAGAAAATTATGGACTTACGCTCAGAAAGAATCAAAAATATGGCCGAATCGGCCACTCTCGCTATGGCTGCAAAGTCTCGCGAGATGAAGCAACAAGGATTAGATGTAATCTCCCTTAGCTTAGGAGAACCGGATTTTAAAACACCTAAACACATTCAGGAAGGTGCCAAGGCGGCTATTGATGAGGGTAAGTATTTTGGCTATCCACCGGTAAACGGTTATGCTGATTTGCGTCAAGCAATAAGCGATAAGTTTAAGAAAGACAATAACCTTGATTACACAGCAGATCAGATTGTGGTGTCTAATGGAGCTAAGCAGTCTATTGCCAATGTGTTTTTGGCTTTACTTGATCCGGGAGACGAAGTGGTTGTTTTTTCCCCTTTCTGGGTGAGCTATAGTGCACTTGTAGAGTTGGCAGAAGGTAAGTGTGTATTCATTAAAGGAGGAATTGAAGACGACTTTAAAGCGACCGCTACACAATTAAAAGCAGCAATCACAGATAAGACTAAGGCAATTATATTCTCTTCTCCTTGCAACCCAACAGGATCGGTATTTGATGAAGCAGAATTAACAGCTATCGCGGATGTGTTGAAAGACTATCCAAATGTGACGGTTATCTCAGACGAGATATACGAGCTGATCAATTATGGTGAAAAGCATGTAAGCATTGGCGCCATAGACGGAATGCAAGACAGAACCGTGACCGTAAATGGCTTTGCGAAAGGATTCGCGATGACCGGTTGGAGAATTGGTTACATTGGCGCGCCTACATGGTTGGCTAAGGCAGCCAACAAAATACAAGGCCAGATCACCTCTGCCAATTGCTCTATCGCCCAGCGAGCAGGACTAACGGCATTAACGTCTCCTTTGGACGCCTCTTATGAGATGGTAGAGCAGTACAAGCTAAGACGAACGATGGTCTTTGACTTGCTTTCTGAAATCCCAGGAATGGAAGTGAATATGCCCGGTGGAGCATTCTACTTTTTTCCAAATGTGAAAAGCTTCTTTGGTAAAAAAGTGGGCGATCGAGAGATCAATAATGCTTCTGATTTGTGTATTTACCTACTCGAAGACGCCAATGTGTCTACGGTTACGGGAGAAGCATTCGGAGATCCAGATTGTATGCGGATGTCATATGCGGCCTCAGAAAAAGATTTAAAAACCGCTATAGCTAGAATAAAAGAATCCTTGGCTAAATTGGCCTGATGAAATACAACAGCCTTCGGGAGGTTTTTGAGGCATTTAAAAATTTAAAGGTGTTGATTATCGGTGATGCGATGATCGACACTTATTTTTATGGTGACGTAGAGAGGATTTCGCCAGAAGCCCCTGTTCCTATACTTAATGTAACCAAGAAAGAATCTCGCCTTGGTGGAGCTGCAAATGTTGCGTTAAACATACAATCCTTGGGCGCAGAAGCTTTTTTATGTACTGTGCTCGGTCAGGACGCAGAGGCTAAAGTTTTTATCAATTTACTTGATGAAGCGTCGTTATCAGAGGAAGCTATTTGTACAAGTAAGCATAGAACCACCACCGTAAAAAGCCGATTTATTTCAGGCTCACAACAACTACTAAGGGTTGATGAAGAAGAGCCGCAAGAGCTTGTTGCGGACGATAAAAATGCACTTATTGCTAACATAGAAAAATTCATCCCTGAGGTTGACCTGATCATTTTTGAAGATTATGACAAAGGGTGTATTGACTCAGAAATCATTCGACATACCATAAGTCTGGCGCACAATAATGATGTGAAAGTCGCTGTTGATCCCAAATACAAAAATTTCCTGGTTTATGCCGGTTGTGATCTCTTCAAGCCAAACTTCAAGGAACTTCGCAATTCCTTGAAGCTCTTTGGAATCGGAAAAACAATGGATGATTTAAGCACTGCCGTGGGGCTCATGAGAGAGCAAATGGAATTAAATGATATTCTAGTCACGCTCTCAGACAAGGGAATTTACTTTGAAGGCAGATCTAATAAAGGGCATTACCAAGCAGAGGTAAGGAGTATATCAGATGTATCTGGTGCTGGAGATACGGTTATCTCGGTAGCAGCTTTATGTTTAGCCCTTGATCTTCCAATATATCTTTATGCCGAACTTGCCAATTTGGCAGGAGGCATAGTTTGTGAACAGCAAGGAGTAGTGCCTATTGATGCCCAATTATTATATTCAGAGGCAGAAAAGAGCGGCATTTTGCAGGTTTTTGATTAAAATGTCAGTGGATCCACTGCCACGCTATTGAATTACTCAATTATTTTATTTGTTATTTCCTTAACGTTACTTTCTTGCGAAAGATCAATCAACCCTCGATTTATCCAAAGGTGACTTTTCTGAATCGAAGGCATACTTAATCACAACTTGGGATTTTTATTAACAAGAACCGGAAGGTGAGGTAAGTTTGAAGATCAATCAAATGGTGATAGCTATTTTTTCCCTAAGCTATGGAATAACGGGATAGCAGAAAAGGACAATTACTTTCAAAATAGGGATTTGCTACTTACCAACTAAAAGTGCTATTGCCAGAGTAAGAGGAGGTTTGGGCATTGAAACTTTAAGATTACTATTCTGCAAGGCCACAGGTCAATAGAATTTTGGTTGCTGAGAATGGCCAAGTTATTAAGGAAAGTGATCATTCGTCAGATGGATGGAAGTCTTTAATAGTAAATGGGGCAAACACAATGAGCCTTGATATAGTGGTGCAAATCTCTAATTTCCAGCAGGCAAAGGGAGGCGAAAAGGAACCTATATGTATTGGAAAATCGGCTATTCTATTTAGAGATCGAGAGCTGAATATGGTTTAAGATCTTGTTTTAACGGGAGGATTCCTTCTTATCAGTTTGTTTTTCTAAGCTCTTTTTTTCTTAGGAAATTATCCATTAATCTTTGTTTTTCTCCATTCTGTATCGTTTTTGCTTACCGTATTATAGGATCGGATGAATACGCCATCCCGTTAATTGTGCCTAATATTGTTTGGTAAGTTCAAATTCGACTGGAATATATTGCGTTATTTTTAGCCCCAGCTTTTTCAGATTGTTTACCTCAAGGCTCTTTCCTATAATGAGACAAACTTTTTTGTTGTTAAAACATTCACTTCTATAGGCTTTATATTATCGTTCGTCGCTTTGGTATTTCCAATCCATTGGTTTACTTATTTAACTGCGCTTATTTAATATTGCTCCTTCAATTGCTCCATTACGCGGTGATATTCTATAAAGCATGCAGCATATGGTAAGTTGGCCGGGATTAGTTAGAATTGCTGTTTTCTCCCTATTAGCTTATAAAATTCTGATTTATCTCTTGAATGTAGAAGAGCGGGAGTTCTACACATTTTTAGGGTTTGTGCTTTTCTTGTTTTTTGAGTCATTGATTCTTTTTCATCTATTTTCCAACTCTTTAAAAGAGGAAAAGGAAGCCGCAGAGAAGGACTAAAAGTCGAAATATATCTTCTTGTCAATGAGGCCTTATGAGATAAGAACACCCATCATTGCATTGATAGCTTTGGGTTTACTCGTCGAGCAAAACAAAATATTGAATGCAGGAATGGATAATTTGCCATCAAACCATTTTATACAAATTACTTGCTTGATAAGATCGTCAAGTATATCAAATTGGGAAATAGAGAAAAGTAAGCTTGTTGATTTGACCAATCCACTATTCTGTTCCAAAAAGGATAAACCTTATTTCTTAAAGGACTTCACACTCTCGATAAAGACCTTTACTTTTTCTGGGTCAGTATCTGGGTAAACCCCGTGTCCGAGATTAGCAATATGTGAATGGCCTTCGAACTGGGAAAGCATAGCGTGCGTTTCTTTTATGATAGACTGATTATCGCCATATAATACACATGGATCTAAGTTGCCCTGTAAGGTTTTATTGGGGAGTAAACGTTTAGCATTGGTAATGTCCATGTTCCAATCAAGACCAACAGTTCTGCAGTTGAGTTCATTCATTTCTTTCAAAGCAAAAAATGCACCTTTGGCAAAAACAGTTACGGGTACTAGCTCCTTTAATTCATCGACAATTTGCGAAATGTACTTGAGGGAAAACTCTTTATAGTGAGCGGACGGTAGCACACCTGCCCAAGAGTCAAAAACCTGAACCATATTGGCGCCAGCAGCTACCTGAGCTTTCAAATAGCTAATAGTGCTTTCAGTAATTTTAGCCAAAAGCTTTTCGGCCATCGCTGGGTCTGTGTAAAGTATTTTTCGGGCTTTGGAAAAAGTTTTGCTCCCACTACCCTCGATCATATAACAAAAGATCGTCCATGGCGCTCCCGCAAAGCCGATAATAGGCACTCGTCCAGCAAGCTCCTTTTTAGTAATGCCAATAGCATCAAGGGTGTACTTTAAATCATCAGGAGTGGCTATTTTAAGCTTATCAATATCTGACGAAGATTTTATGGTTTCAGGAAACCATGGACCTCTCTTTTCCACCATTTCATAGGTCAATCCCATGGCCTCAGGAACAACCAAGATGTCTGAGAAAATGATCGCAGCATCCACATCCAAATGATCGACAGGTTGAATAGTCACTTCAGCAGCTAATTCGGGGGTTTCTACTAGTTCTTTAAACCCTGAAACAGTAGCCCTTAATGCACGATATTCTGGCAAAATTCTGCCAGCTTGTCTCATCAGCCAAACGGGTGTTCTTTCTACTTTTTCTCCTTTAGCTGCTCTTAGAATCAAATCATTTTTCAACATGGCGGCAAAGATATATTCCTCATAATTAACACCCTAAGAATATCACGTAATCACTTTATACAATGCTTTACATAACTTGCGGGTCTACATTTTAACACCCCGATTATGAGTATTCTATTTGATAGCTTCGAAGAGTGGAGGCAAGCTTGTGAAATATCTAAACAACCACTGTATCAGCCCGTTTTAGATTATGAAATTGACCAAAAAGGAAGGTCTGAAGAAGATATTTGGCAGGCATTGGATGATGCTTATCAAGTAATGAAAGACGCAGTTCAAATGGGACTGACGCAAGAAATGAATTCCTACTCAGGAATGATCAATAGTGGCGCTAAAAAAGTGGCCAATCATCCAGTAGCTGTTTTGTCTAAAGATTTTCAGAAACTAATTTCTAGAGCATTGGCAGCTAAGGAAGTTAATTCATGCATGGGTAGAGTAGTAGCGGCTCCTACAGCCGGCGCTTCGGGAATTCTTCCAGGGACGATGGTCACTTTACAAGAAATACATAATCTTCCTGATCGAACTATCCTAGAAGGATTATTGGTAGGAGCAGGTGTTGCATTGATTATTGAAAAAAGAGCCTCCATTTCTGGGGCAGTTGGAGGTTGTCAGGCGGAGACGGGATCTGCAGCTGCCATGGCTTCAGCGGCTATTATTTACGCACTAGGTGGAACTACCGATCAGGCGTTTAATGCTGTTGCCATTACTATTCAATGTATGCTGGGCTTGGTATGTGATCCAGTGGCAGGCTTGGTAGAAATTCCTTGTGTAGTGCGAAATGCGAGTGCAGCAGCCATTGCAAATTCTTCTGCACAAATAGCCTTAGCAGATGTAAGTCCAGTAATTCCAGTAGATGAATGTATTGATGCGATGGGCGAAATCGGACAAAGCATGGAGACTAAATACAAGGAAACAGCGCTTGGCGGATTGGCGGCCACACCTACAGGCCAAGCAATATCAAAAAAGGTTTTGATTCAGGATATAGAGATGCTTCCGGATGAAGATGCCGCTAAGGAAGGGAAATAAAGCCGCTGATAAGCCAGCTTGCATATTTGAGGATAAGCGTAATGGTAAAAGAGAAGAAAGTACCAGAAACCCACATCCATTTGATTATTTCTTTTTTTTGACCACCAAAAGCATTGGCTAGTATAGTGCCAAAAGGAGGGGAAAGTAGAATGGGGGTGAAAAAAGCTATGCCTTTCACACCATAGGCAAACCAAAGCGTCACAAATTTTCTGTTTCTATAAGTGAATACTTTCTTCTTTTTTTTGCGAAAAAGTCTGTTGGCTAGTCTTCTTATGCCTGTTCCGAAATAACAAAACACGTAGACCGTACTCATCATTCCCGCGAGTGTAAGCAGCGCTGTTTCAACAACCCCAAACCCATAAGACAAGCCTAAAACAGGACCTAATATGAACTTTACTGTTGAAAGGGCATATATGGTCAGGTATTTTAAGAGTATCGGCATTGAATTCTGATAATTAATATGATAATGTACCTGCTGTAGTAATCTAGAAACTTATCTTTGCGCTCCAAATTTAAATGATGACTTGGCGCCTTTATTGGCATAGTTACTTGGTAAATACGAGTTTTTAAACTTTTTTGATTCTAAAAGACGCTGATTATAAATGAAACTTCTTCGAGATCTTATTGACATACATTCTCCATCAGGTGAAGAGTTTCGAATGAAAACTTTCCTCTTGAATTATGTAATGGAGAACCAATCAAAATGGAAGGTACAACCTGAAATTTTTGATGGAGAGGAGCTCTATGGTGGATTAATACTCAGTTTTGGTACACCACGAACAGCCATTTTTTCTCATATGGATACAGTAGGGTTTACGGTGAGATACCAAGACCAACTTGTGCCAATTGGAGGACCCTCTTTTGACGACCATTATCAGTTGGTGGGCGAAGATTATCTAGGGCCGATTGAGTGTGGGCTGAAAGAAAAAAACGGACATCTCTTTTATGATTTTCCAAGAGCGATTGCTACAGGAACGAGCCTAGTGTTTAAGCCTGAGCTAACCGTGTCGGAAGAATGGATAACAGGACCTGGACTAGACAATAGAATGGGTATATATAATGCGCTAAAAATCGCGGAGACGCTTGATGACGGACTTTTAGTATTTGGTGGATATGAGGAAATTGGAGGAGGTGCTGTACCTGTTCTTATTGATTTCATTCAAAAGCATAAACCAATAAAGCAAGCCCTGATTTCTGATATCACATGGGCAACTGAGGGCGTATCACATGGAAAGGGTGTGGCCATTTCCATGCGCGATAGAAATGTACCACCAAGACAATTTGTGGAAAAGTTAATTAGTCTAGCACAAGATTCGGGCATAGCCTTCCAGTTAGAAGTAGAAGGGGCGGGCTCGAGTGATGGACGAGAAGTTCACGACTCTCCACATGCTATTGATTGGTGTTTCGTTGGCGCACCAGAGTCCAACATTCATTCTCCAGAAGAACAAGTACATGTTGCCGACTTAGAAGCTATGATCGATCTTTACAAGTACTTGATGAAGAAACTATGAGTAAGGATAGAGAAGTCAATTTACACGATAAGACTTTTGAGCTTTTTCTCGAAAAAAAGGAAATCAAAAAAGTCATAAAGCGAATGGCAAATAGCATTAATCGCGATTATGCAGGGCAGTCTTTAGTTATTATTGGTGTGCTTGATGGCGTGTTTATGGTGCTGGCAGACTTGCTTAAAAGGTTGACTGGGAAGGTATCTCTTGAGTTAATAAAGATGAAGTCTTACAAGGGAATGCGGTCCACAGGACAAGTCAATAAAATTATAGGTCTGACCTCTGATTTAAAAGATCAGAAAATTCTAATTATTGAGGACATCATAGATACTGGAGGAACACTTTCTGCTTTACTGAGTGAACTATCTACTCATGATACTGCGTCAATTGGAATTGCTACGTTACTTTTGAAGCCTGAAATATTTCAGGAACGTTTTCCAATCCAATATGTTGGATTGGAAATCCCTAACAGATTTGTAGTGGGTTACGGAATGGATTATGACGGTGAAGGCCGTCAACTCCCCGATGTTTATGCACTGAAAGAATCATAGAATTTTAAATAGCTATATTTATTAAAAAAACCATATAAACATGCTAAATATCGTACTTTTTGGACCTCCGGGTGCAGGTAAAGGCACGCAAAGTGAAAAAATTATTGATAGATACACACTAGTACATATTGCTACTGGCGATCTTTTTAGAAGACATCTTGGAGAAGGCTCTGAGTTAGGAAAACTTGCTCAAGGATTTATGGACGAAGGAAAGCTCGTGCCTGATGAAGTTGTTATCGGTATGGTGGAAGATAAAATAAAAGAGAATTTGGATGCCAAAGGATTTATTTTCGATGGATTTCCAAGAACGATAAATCAGGCGGATGCCTTGGATAACATGCTCAATGAGCACCAGTTGGTCATATCAGGAATGGTGGCTTTAGTCGTTCCTCACGAGGAACTAAGAGTGAGAATTAAAGAGCGTGCCAAAACTTCAGGTCGTGTAGATGATCAGGATGATAAGAAAATCTCCAAGCGAATTGAAGTTTATGAAGAAGAAACTTCCCCAGTAGCTGGCCATTATAAGGGGCAAGCCAAATACAATAGTATAAATGGAGTAGGTAGTATCTCCGATATTTTTAATCAAATCACAAGTGTGATAGATAGCTTTAAAGATTAATGGATTCAAATTTCATTGACTATGTCAAGTTCTACGGTCGATCAGGTAATGGTGGGTCTGGATCTGTGCATTTTAGGAGAGAAAAGTATGTGCCCAAAGGTGGGCCTGATGGTGGTGATGGAGGTCAAGGTGCAAGCATAGTCTTGAAAGGGAATAAGCAGATGTGGACTTTGCTACATCTGAAATACCGAAAGCACATCAAGGCAGACCATGGAAGCAATGGTGAAGGGGGTAATCGATCTGGTGCAGATGCTCATAGCATTATTTTGGATGTGCCGATTGGAACAGTGGCCAAAGATGCTGAGACAGGTGAAGTGCTTGTTGAAGTCATGGAAGATGGTCAAGAAAAAGTGCTTCTACCCGGAGGAAGAGGAGGTCAAGGAAATTCTCATTTTAAGACGTCCACCAATCAAGCGCCGAGGCACGCCCAGCCCGGTATCGATGGGGAAGAAAAATTCATCATTCTTGAGCTTAAAGTATTAGCGGACGTTGGACTTGTTGGGTTTCCTAATGCTGGAAAATCAACGCTTTTGTCTGTCATTTCAGCGGCCAAGCCGGAGATTGCAGATTATCCATTTACTACGCTCGTGCCAAACCTGGGAGTTGTTCCATATCGTGATGAGAAGTCATTTGTGGTGGCGGATATTCCAGGGATTATTGAAGGTGCAGCCGAAGGAAGAGGGTTAGGTATCCGTTTTTTGAGACACATCGAGAGAAACTCCGTGCTGTTATTCATGATCCCAGCAGACTCCAAGGATATAAAAAAGGAGTATCAGATTTTGATTAAGGAACTTGAAGATTTTAATCCAGAGCTTTTAGACAAGGATCGGTTGCTCGCCATTTCAAAATCCGACATGTTAGATGAGGAAATGATGGAACAAATGAAGCCAGACATTCCCGATGTTCCATTTGTATTCATTTCAAGCCTTATTAACGAGGGAATTACAGAGCTTAAAGATGAACTTTGGAAAATTCTCAATCAATAACTGTCATAATGTCACCACAATGTCACTTGGCAAAATAATTGCCTTTTGTGGAGAAGAAAAATAGCAAAGTCATGTCAAAAGAGAATATAAAAGAAAAAGACTTGGAAAAAGAACAAGTGTCTGTTGAAGAGACGGAAACTGTGGAGGCAGAAATGTCGGTCGAAAAAGAAGAAGAGGTAGTTGAAGAGCCAATTGATGAGTTGACAGCTGCCAAAATCGAACTAGCAGAAGCAAAAGATAAGTATTTGAGACTTTATTCTGAGTTTGAAAACTTTAGAAGAAGAACGGCAAAAGAAAAATTAGAACTTATTCAATCTGCCAATAAAAATTTAATGGGAGATTTAATTCCCGTTTTAGACGACTTTGAGCGCGCGATGCAATCCATGACGGAAAAGTTGGATGTAGAGGCGGCCAAGGAGGGCATTGATCTAATTTACAATAAGTTTAAGAATACCCTAGATAACAAGGGCTTGAAGAGAATGGAGGTTGAAAAAGGAAACGATTTCAATGGCGACCTTCACGAAGCGATTACCGAAATACCAGCCGGAGACGACATGGCGGGTAAAGTTGTGGATGTAGTTGAAAATGGCTATTTCCTAGGTGAAAAAGTAGTGAGGTTTGCAAAAGTAGTAACAGGAGCGAAATCATAATGGCAAAAAGAGATTTTTACGATATTCTGGGAGTTGATAAGTCGGCGGCTAAGGAGGAAATAAAGAAAGCATATCGAAAGATTGCAATCAAATTTCACCCTGACAAAAACCCTGATAACAAGGAAGCAGAAGACAAGTTTAAAGAAGCTGCCGAAGCTTACGAAGTACTTTCAAATGATGAGAAGCGTCAGCGATATGATCGCTTTGGTCATCAAGGAGCAGGCGGTGCAGGAGGAGGAGGCTTCAGTGGAGGCGGCATGAATATGGACGATATCTTCTCGCAATTTGGAGATATTTTCGGAGGAGATAGTGGAGGCAGTCCTTTTGATGGCTTTTTCGGAGGCCGTGGAGGAGGCGGAAGACGCACAAGGAAAGGAACAAACCTTAGAATCAAACTCAAGCTTAATCTAAAGGAGATTGCCGATGGTGTTGAGAAAAAAATAAAAGTTAACAGATTAATAGTAGACCCAAGCACGACTTTTAAGAACTGTACAACTTGTAGTGGAAGTGGGCAAGTCAGAAAAGTAATGAACACCATGCTCGGGCAAATGATGTCTACCTCTACTTGTCCAACATGTGGCGGTGCTGGTCAGATGGTTGACAATAGAACCTCGGGTACTGATAGTTCGGGAATGAAACGTCAGGAAGAAGTGATTTCTATTAAAATACCTGCAGGTGTTGCCGAAGGTATGCAGCTTTCCATGTCTGGAAAAGGAAATGAAGTTGCTGGAGGTATTGCTGGAGACTTATTGATAGTTGTTGAGGAACAAGAAGATGACACATTACAACGTGATGGCAACAATGTTATTTATGAAATGTACGTCAGCTTTATCGATGCAGTACTTGGTGCTCAAAGAGAAGTGCCGACGATAGACGGTAAAGTGAAAATTAAAATAGAACCTGGTACTCAGAGTGGTAAAATACTAAGACTTAGAGGAAAAGGGATCAAGGATATTGAAGGATATTCCAAAGGGGATCAGCTAATTCATGTCAATGTCTGGACGCCTAAAACATTGACTAAAGAAGAGCGAACGACGCTAGAGTCATTTAGAGGGTCGGACAGTTTTGAACCGAATCCTTCGAAAAGTGAAAAAGGATTCTTTGAGAATATGAAAGAATTTTTTGGAGCATAAGTTACAACAAAGAATAAGTGCGATAAACAGGCATATGTGTCGAGATAATCAGCCTTCTATTTTCGTCTTTAGATGAAAGGGGTTTTTATCTCGATAAGTCGTGGCAACATACTTTTCTTTAAATCGTATTGGTAGATATGTTGCGGTGGGTATTAATGATAGTCTTTGGATTGTCCTCTTCAGTTGGATTTAGTCAATTAAAAAAGTTTTATTCTGTAAAAGAATCGAACGAGTTTGATACAATCAAATTTTCGTTAGATGCAACTTTTGGAAACTGCATGATAGCGCCCGCGAATGAAGGTCCAATTAGTATTTATGGAAATCCCGACCTCAAAAAAATTAATCCATCCTTTAAAGTAAATGTGGACGAGCGAGTGTGCAACGTCTCTCTTGACCTCCAAAAATTCAAATCTACGAGTGTAGGAGAAGGCTTTGTTTTTTCAATGCTTAGCGATGAAGGTAGTAACAATGATTTCTGGAAAATATATTTCGATCATCAAAAAGTATATAACCTTGATTTGCATTATGGCTTTGGTAATGCGGATATCGACTTAGGAGGAGTTGCGGTAAATAACTTTAAAATTAAATCAGGAAGTGCAGATGTCTTGATTGACTACAGCTCAGATCAAGCGAACCTCATTGAGATGGATACTTTTATGGTTAAGGTTGATATGGGTTCGATTTATGCTAAAAATTTAGATCTCGCAAAGGCAAACTTAGTCGTGGCTAATGTGGGATTTGGAAAAGCGGTGCTTGATCTAAGTAATGCTGTGAATAAGAAATGCAAAGTTGAAGCTTCTGTTGGAGCCGGTAATCTGGAAATCATTATTCCAAGCGAAGAGGTTCCCATGATCATCTATTTACAAGACTCCCCTTTTTGTGATATAAAATTATCTGAAGGATTCGAACAAGTAGAGCGTAATGTTTACGTCAATAGGTACTATGTAGCTAGCGCACCTAACCTCTTGATCTTTAATATAGATGTGGCCTTGGGTAATATTTCTTTTCATTCCGACTAATTCCAATAACTAAAAACCTTAAAATCTACAGAATAGCGGATGTTGATTTTATCCCATAATATTTTATTGTTGAGTAGGGGATATTTTCACAGGTCGAGTGACCTGTTTTGGCACATATTTTTTTAAGCAGAGAAAATAAAGCATGTTCAACTCAACCAACTCATAAAATCCAATACCAATTTTTATTGCAGATCGTGGTAAGATTCTATGCTGCTTGACATCAAAGAAGGACAATTCCGAGATATCCCTTTGTTACGTTGGCCAAGTAAGCCTTTAAACCTTTGAGAGAAGGGAATGAAGCTTGTCGCCAAAACAGGATTTGGTAAAAGGCAATGTTATTATTCGCCACTATTTCAGGAAGTATGGGTTAAAATACCCTTTACGATGTAGTACTGAGCAGATATGTATGTCAGCATGATGGTGACTTGGGCTAGAGGAATATCAGCAACAAATTTATTGATAGCCAGTATGGAATCAGAAAGCACAAAGAGCAGAGCCCCCGTAAAAACCAATTGGTAGCTTCTATCTAGACAAAGATCTTTCCGGTGGGCGGCTGTAATAACCATCGCAAGTATACAAAGCCCATAAACGATAACTGCTGGTCGAAGATCTCCGGCGTAAAGGAATAATACACTCAGAAGGAAGGCGCCATACATTAGAAAAGGCCAGCTGATTTTCAGAGACCATGTTATTGGGGCGTAGGTAGTCTTATAAAAGATAATGATATAGACAATGTGGGCAATAAGAAACGCGCCTAGTCCTCCAATGAAAAAAAGCTCATTTTCTTCAACGTACATCAGGAGCACATCACCAACCCAAGAAAATATTAAGGCAACTGCTAGCAAGAGCCGTGGCAATGTTATCACACCTTCAGCTTCTGTATACAATAGATAAATTAGCAAAGGCATCAATATCGGTTTTGTATACATGTTCAACATTTCCACATTCATTAATGCGGCAATGATGTTGAGCGCAGCTACTAGAATAAATATGTTGAAAATGAATCTTGATTTCAAACTATAGAGATTAGGTTAAATCGCGGGATATGCCTTTTTTTTATCCAATGACAGAAGATACCCAAAAGCAACCAAGCAAAAAACTGCAGCACTTGAAAATATAATTGGAAAGAGCCCGTCATTTCCTTGATAAACCGTGCCCGATATCAGAGCGCCAACGCCAATACCAATCTCCAGAAATATGAAGAGCGTAGAGATCCCTTTGCCCCGAGCTTTGTCAGAACTTAAATCAATGGTCCAAGCAAATAAAGTGGGAGAGTTCAGGCCGTAACCTAAGCCGAAAATAAATGCGCCTGTGTAGAATTGACTGGCAGTTTGTGAAAACCCGAGAATGAGCATGCTCACAAATAAAATACTTGTGCTGACTTTCAAGATTGGGGTTCTCCCGTACTTGTCTGAGAACCGACCGCCAATTATTCTTACCAATAATGAAGACCCAGTGAACACGATAAAGAACATGCCCTTATTCGCAATACCAAGATATTCACTAAAATCAGGAGCAAGTGTAATTACCGTGCCGAATGATAAAGTGGTAAGCAGCATAACAATGGATGGTTTTAAGGCTGCAGGCTCGTAGATATCCTCTCTGGATATTCTTAAGAGACTCCATTTAAAAGATTCTCTTTCCTTGAGTGTTTCTTTCATGGTAATCAATATCAGTATAGATGCTATAGCAAACATGGAGCTCGCATAAAACATCCATTCAATACCATATTCCATAAAAATCCATGACCCAATTGCTGGGCCAGAAGACATGCCAATAGTGCCGAAAAAGCTGCTGATTCCCAATGCTTCGCCACGTTTTTCTTTAGGCACAATATCAGCAATGTAAGCACTTGTACCTGTTGGTTTAAATCCCGTGGAAAAACCATGAATCAAGCGTATAAAAAGAAAACCTGAGACAGTAGCTAAAGCTGGATAAAGTAGTGCGGCAAACGCACTCATTGTAGTGCCTATAACCATTACAGGAATTCGTCCCCAGCGATCCGTTAGCTTTCCACTAAAAGGTCTGGAAAGACCTGCGGTTAAAGTAAAAAGTGCAACAATTAGCCCAAGGTACTGCTCGCCACCCAACCGGGTTAAATAACCAGGGAGCTCCGCCATGATCATCGTAAATGATGAAAAGAACAAGTACGAGCTGAAAGCGAGTACCCAAAAACTTCCTGAATAGGTTTTAAACATATTGTTGGTCAAAATTGAAACACAAAATGCTTGTATAACTATACAAGCATTTTATGGTTTACAATAAGTACTAGTAATGCTAAGATTGGGTCAAATTTCTTGTTGCATGAGCAAAAAGGCTTTAATGTAATCATTTAGGTCTCCATCGAGTACATTCTGCACATCGGTTCGTTCGTAACTCGTTCTTGCATCCTTGATAAGCTTGTAAGGATGTAATACGTAATTTCGGATCTGCGAACCAAATTCAATTTTCATCTTTCCAGCCTCAATTTCATCACGCTCTGCATTCCGCTTTTCCATTTCTTTTTGATAAAGCTGGGAACGTAGCATCTGCATTGCACGCTCTCTATTAGCAAGCTGAGAACGTTCTTCCGAACAAATAACCACAATCCCGGAGGGCTTATGAGTGATTTGCACTTTGGTTTCCACCTTGTTTACGTTTTGTCCTCCAGCACCACCAGATCTTGAGGTATGAAACTCAATATCATTTGGAGCGATTTCGATTTCGATCGTATCGTCCACAACTGGGAATACGTATACGGATGCAAAGGAGGTGTGTCTTCTCCCTCCACTGTCGAAAGGAGAGATTCTTACCAATCGATGAACACCATTTTCAGACTTAAGATAGCCATAAGCCATTGGGCCATCAAATTCTAAAATGACCGACTTGACACCAGCGACATCACCAGCTTGGAATTCGACTTCTTTTACTTTATATCCGTTCGCTTCTCCCCACATGATATACATGCGCATGAGTATCCCTGCCCAGTCATTGCTTTCTGTTCCTCCTGCACCAGGTGTAATTTGAAGCATTGCTGAAAATTGATCTTCCTCACCGGAAAGCATTTTTTTCAACTCTAGTTCTTCTAATTCTTTGGCAGCTTTACGGTAAGCAATATTCACATCCGCTTCAGTTCCTTCACCTTCAAGGAGAAACTCTTGTAAAGTCTCTGCTTCTTCTATAAAGCTGAATACCTGATCAAAATGATTTGTCCAGACTTTTTTAAGTCGAATTTGCTTTAGCGTAGCTTCTGCTTTTTCGGAATCATTCCAAAAGTCAGGTTGTACGGTTACGAGTTCTTCTTCGTTTATTTCCTTGATCTTACGATCATAGTCAAAGATACCCCCTCAAGGCCTCAATACGGGCCTTCAAGTCCTTCAGTTGATCTGTCGTCATCTGTATATAAGGGTTAAAAATATGAATAATAAATTAAGTTGCGAAGATAGCAAAGGGCGAGCTTAGAATGCGGGTTGAGCTCATTCATTTAATTCTAATGTATTTTAATCATTGGTTAAATTAGCATCATGAATCTCGATCTTTCAGAAGCTAAACTTGTCAAACTACATATTCACCTTATTGGGAGTAATACAAAGGAGGAATTGGCCATCGCTCAAAACGAAGTGAAGCTCAATTTACCGGAAGAGCTTTTACTGAAATCTTTCCTTTTTAATTCTGTAGATATTAAAAGGTACTTCACTTTTACTCATGAGGTCAGCGACGAGCGAAACGATATTAATTATCTCGTGGACGAGTTTAAATCAGGCCAATTGTCTTTTCATGATCTGTCGGTACATTTTGCCAATAAGCTCTACAAAAATTCTGGTCATGCGAAGATCAATCTTGGAGAATTTTTTATAGGATTACTTGATAATGTCAGCATAGAAGGGGTGAAGGTTCAGGCAATAGGCCTTTTTAAATCAGACACTCCGTCAGATTTCCTTTTGACCGAACAAGATGGAGAGGAAATATTTCCTTTATTTGGGAGAGGTACTAAGCTCGATAAGACAGATAAAGCTGCTTTAATTTTTTTGAATGAGGGAGAAAAAAAGATTTGTGTTAATAACAAGTTGACCAATCTTTCAAAATATTGGTATGATGATTTTCTTGGGGTAAGACCTTTGGAAGATGAGTATTTCCACACAAGCAACTATCTCGAGATGGTCAAAGATTTTGCCGTCAATAAGCAAGAAGATGATAGAGCCAATCAAGTTGACTTGCTTAATCGGTCAGTGGACTTTTTTAAAGAACATGAAAAATTTGATGAGGAAGAATTTCAGAATGCAGTGCTCCGAGAACCTGAAGTAAAAGATGCTTTTGAAGAGCATAGGCAAGAATTTGCGAAAGAAAAGCAAGTGGAAGAAATTCAAGGACAGTTTGAGATATCCAACCATGCCGTGAAAAATGCCAAGCGTAGATTTCGATCTGTCATTAAACTTGATAAAAATTTTCACCTCTACGTTCACGGCAAGCGTGACATGATCGAAAAAGGCTATGATTCAAATAAAGGATTGAGCTATTATAAATTGTTTTTTGAGGATGAGAGCTGATGAGACAAGGAGATCTGCCATTCAATTTTTTGCTTCATTTGAAACTTTTGATGGGCGTAATGAGCAGAGGTATTAAGGAGTACTTTATCATTTATGTCGCACTAATAAATCAGTCTTTGTCTAATCTTTTACATTATTAATTGGACAGTTAATAAATCTGGTGATTTTTTGGACTTGCTTTGATGTTGATAGGAGAATTAAGTGGATTTTGATAATATCATTTCCCTTTTTAATATCGGTCAACACTTTATGGAAACACAAAAGACACACTACAAGAGCTTAATCCAATGACTTTTTTAAAGATACCATACGATTTTAATGGTTTGTTGATATGGATAGCTCTGACTGCTTTTCCAGTCTCCATAATGGCTCAGAAATTAACGAAGAGTAATCAGCTGACAAACTACGATTCGAAGTTTTCGCCTGTGGAGTGGTTTAAAGTAAATAGTTCTTTTTACTTGTATCAAAACTTCAAAGATGAGTATTCTCAAAATAGCGAATTGCGCAGGTTTACAAAAGATCTTAGTCCTACAAAAGACATCATTAATTTAAGTGAACAAGGTCTAGGCTTCACAAGCCTTGATGTGATTTGCTATCAAGACCAAATCCTTCATGTTTCGGAAGTTGAAACAGAGGATTCGATAAGTACATTTTATCAGGTGATCAATCCTGTTTCAAATCAAAAATCCTCACAATATCTTATTAGTGGTTATAAAAAAAACAATCAGTATGAGAGTGACTTTTCAAAGACATTTTACGCTTCACAAGATAAAAAAAAATTATGTTTGGTAGCGGAAGTTGAAGGGAGGAGGTTTGACAAGCAAGCGCTAAAAGTCATCACTTTTGGGGAAAATTTGAAGATAAACGCAGTTATAAATTTTGATTTTAAACACCCCAAGTCGCGCATGAGTTTTGAGGAAATCAAGTACGCTGATAATGGTGATTTATTTGTGCTCTCAAAGATTAATCGATCGGATGATCACTTTTTTGAAGTATATTTTTTGTCCGCACGCGGAAATTCAGTGCTGCTAGAAACGATAGAGCACGGAGACATGCCGTCCATGGGTTTTAAAGATAATGGTGATTTCTTCTTAATCAAACCTTACTCATCTGTTCCCACATTTTTAACACAAGGAGTGAAATTGAGCATTTACAATAAGACTACTCATGAGCTTACTGGATCGAATTTTCATGGATTTGACCTTGACTTCTATTTGAATCTCAATAGTAGCAGAGGACGTAAGAAGATTACAATTGATCATAAAAATGGTAATTTGCTAGCAAGGGATAGAATACTGTTTCCTTACTTCTTTGAAATTGGAGATTCAAAAATCATTGTGGGTTATGCAAAGCAACAAGGCACATTCAATGAGAAAATGTTTGTATTCTGCTTTGATGCTGCTTTTAAACTTAAGTGGTCGGAGTGGTTTATTGCCACAACTGGAGAAATTGAAATTACGCATCGATCGAATGATATTATCGTTACTTTTTCAGGAAGCGAGGCGTATCAAGAACGAAATTTATCACAAGTTGGATTTATGTCTGTGGTCGTAAGTCCTGAAGGGTTTACCACACCACAAAAGCATATGGCTTATGATGATTTTCATACACCAAGATTAAAAAAAATAAAAGCGACTTCTGATATTGGTGAACAGCTTTACTATCAATTAGAGGCACAAACTGAACTTAACGCAAACAAACAAAACTATTGGTTTTATAATTTCGATGTAGAATAAAAGGAATGATCTGAATTAGGGGAGATTCAATTTGTAGGATTGTGAGTATTTTAAATTCCTATACACATTCGAACAGTCAATAGTTGGAGTTTGTTTTTTATCGAATGAGCCAAGCTCCTCGGCCAGCTCCAAATACTTGGAACTCTCTCCTATTCTAGCCATTTAATACCTACAATCAAAGGGTAGATTATTTTTTTGGATTTCATTTTCAACCCAAAATCAATTTCGTTAAAACGACCACCCGAATTATGCCTAATGCTTCTTTTATAAACACAGGATTAATGGCCGCTAGTTTTGCATTGTAAAAAAGGCTTGTATTTTTTGAGGGCGACCATACCCTATATACATGGGTAATAGGTGGAAACCCCTGAATAGATTTAAGTCCAACCCTAATCTTGATCGAAAAATAGGGGGAATTTCCAATGCGTCATAGCTCGAATTTTCCCAACTCAAAGTGATCATAATAGTCTCTTCAGGCTAACCCAAATTGAAAGAGGGCTTGAATAGGGGAATGCTTGGTCGTTTTATTTGCTTTGGTGCAGCTTTGACCTCTGCCTAGACACTTCCATCCAATATGACCTGATGAAGGGTGCTATCCTTTGATTGGATGACAATAAGGCTATCGGGATGAAAGTCGAAAATTTGATTTGAATATACTTTTAGTCCGCCAACGCTCCCCTTGCTTTGCCCGATGAGCACCCTATGAGGTAAAGAATAAAAAAAGTGCTAAAAAGAGACGCATAGCGCCATAGTTAAAGAGTACTCAGGTAGATAATTTCCTCTTTGCAAATTCCTTCATATTGATGGAATCCGTCATTCCCAATTAGTAAAAGGCGGTCTTGTAATGGAATGACATCCAATGCGTGAATGCCCTGGTAATGGGTTTTTAGTTGAATATTTAATGGGTCAGCGGCATCATAATATTTTAAGCCGAAATCTCCTTCGCAGATATAAAGGCAATTATCCTGAATACCTAATCCATGTGGGTTTTGCATTGGGTAAGACTTCATGAGTACTGGGTTTGTCACATCCGAAACATCTACTATATCCAGTTGATTTGTGAATGTCTGACAGTCTTGTCCGTTTCTCAAGGTGACATAGGCTATATCTCCTTGCACGACCACTGGATCACAAGCAGTCGCATGCTCGAAAATACTAACAAAAGTAGGTTCGGCTGGATTAGAGATATTATAAATATGCATGCCACTTCTTGATCCGATAAATAAATTTTCTTCGTAAGGGAAAATCGTTTCAATATCCCAACCGATATACACGGGTTCTTCCGGGATAGGCGCTGATGGGTTTTCAATATTAAAATGTCTAATGGAATAATGATCCACGGTATAAAGCTGGTTATTTGTAATAGTAAACCTCGCCATAGAGCCGCCTGTACCGCTTCCTCCTGATTTAACCCCACTATCGTTGAACGCTGCAAGAATGGGAGCGGACTCATCGCCTCGATTGCCAAAGCGGTTAGGGGAGCAGTCAAATTCAAATTCATCTGTGATTAGTTCCTCTTTCATGTCAACCACGATTAAACCTTGGTCCAGCGCGCTTGCGAAATAAAAGTCGCCATAATATTCAAAGACAGATTCTACTCGATTCTCTAAACTAATATTGTCAACATTAGAGACGTCAAATACTAATAAGTCTGTGTAGCTATCCGCATAAAGAAATTGATCTTGGATGGCTACATCATGATTCCCAGGAACCTGAATAAACCGTTCAGTCACTGGACTGCTTGGGTTGGCATTATTAATCACATGAATGCCCATACCAGACTCCACTAGAAAAATAAAGTCGTCTTTGAAATATATTTTTTCTGGTGTGGTAATTTCTCTGGGGCCTTGAACTTCAACGGCATTCTTAATGCTATCAAGTAAACCATATATAGGTGTGGTAACATAATAGCTGGTTGTTTCAATGCAAGTCTGAGAGCATTTGGTAAAAGCAATAATGGTGATAAAAATTAGAAGATTTCTCATGGTTAAGTGATTTATTGATTTCAGGACACAGTTATCTCGGCTATAGTTGGGAGTTGCCATAATGGAGTATGTGTTTATTCATATTAAATACTGATTGACATCAGATTTCAGATGGGATCCAATGGCTACTTTTAGTATCACATCAAATATACCTGCGTCATGAAAAACATACTTGATATCCACGACTTATTAGTCTTACAATTACGTAATTTATATGATGCCGAATCTCAACTTAAACCATTTCTGAGAGGATTGCTCACTCATGCCAGTCATGCTAGTCTTCGGGTTATGCTCAAGAGTTATATAAATCTTAACAACGATAATTTTTATAGATTGGAGCAGGTCTTTGCTGATCTATTTACTGAGGGTACTGGCGAAAAGAATGTAATTATAAGAAGTATGGCAGACCATACGTTAGACTTACTTTCCACTTGTAGAACCCCTGAGGTGACTGATGCAGCTTTGGTTTTAAGCTTACAGCAAATTATGCATTACAAAATAGCCAGCTACGGAGCAGTGTGTACTTATGCCAAGATTTTGGGTGTCTACGATGATGGCGCCAAACTTCATCAAGTTTTGGACGGTGAAAAGAAAATGGATCGACTCTTAGTCTCTCTGGCGGATTTAGAAATTGATAGGAATGCTTATAATTATCCAAAGGGAGAGAGGACTTTTGTAATTCGTGGCAACTCCAAACTCGATTAATAAATAAACAATAGGTCTTCTGAGATGGATGATTTGAGCCTTGATGAAAACTTCATCATTTGAGCATACAGACAGGGCCGTCTTTTCCTCTTGCTGACCTGTTATAGTTTTCGGTGCGACGTTTCGCC
>JBLIIJ010000048.1:0-28439 GCA_047635055.1 Cyclobacteriaceae bacterium
TTTTATGAGAACCTGAATGAACAAAAACTCCCCTAATAAGCAGAAATGGATTGATTGTGGATATTCATTTTTTGCAGAAATTGGTCCGGATGCATTGAATATCGAGAAGCTTTCAAGTGTTGTAAACTTGAGTAGATCTAGTTTTTACCACTACTTCAGCGACCTCCATACATTTGAAGAAGTACTCCTGACACTACACTTACAGAAGTACGAGCACTTCGGAAACCTCATGAAAGATTATGAGAATTTTGAGCAATTGTTCTCCGATGAAATCATGGAACACAAGGAAGCATTGATGTTTCATCGCCAACTTCTAATCAATAAGTCTTTTAGCAGATATCAGGAGTGCTCGGATCAAGCAAGGGTCTTTACAGAGGAAAAGACGTACGAGTTATGGACAAAAATGAAAAATGTTGATCGCGATTCCGAGGAGGAATGGCTATTATTCAAGGCGATCAGAGATTTTTACTTTGTGCAAGTCGGTCAGTCGGATCAGGATCCGCAAGACGTGCTTGTATTATTGCACAGCTACTTGAAGAATGCAAAGAAGTAAGTAACTAGCTTTAGCTAGTAGCAGCATTCAAAGGGGGTACTCAAAGTGACTGAGAAGGTTGGTAATTGTTAAGAAGACATGGCATCCTATACCAATTTGCGATATAGTGGTCTTCAGAAATTCACGGAAATGTTCCTCTCTCACAGAGATGGCTGCTATGCTTAGACGCCAAATTCAACAGTGAAAGAAGAACTGACTGCTCAGCTAACGGGGGTATTATTCAGTGAATTTCTGTATCTGTCTGATACATGCCTTTTGAGCCTTGATGATATCCTTGTAAATATTCATATCCTGCTCCGCTTCCTCTGTTTCCTGTACTTTGTTAAAAGCGTTCACAGCTTTGATGAAATACTTCTTACCATCTAGGTTTAGGCTATTCATCATGCTCACTTGACCAATCGTAAAGAATTCGATGTGTGTTGGCTCTTCCTTTGCTTCGATTAGCTCTATCGTTTTATTAAGACTCTCTTCAGCTTTAAGTCTATGCTTTTCAGCAAATTTGATAGGTAAATGGTAATCTGTATAAAGTAGCAGATGAGTAGCAGCTTTACTTTTAAGATAGATAGTGTTTTCCGGGTCGATCGTTAACGCCTCATTAAAATTCACAAGTGCCTCTTGCTCTTTTCCTTTTGCATGCTGTAAGGCTACTCCTTTAAAATAATAACCTTCTGCATTTTTAGGGTCCAACTTGATGCAAACATCAGCGTGTTTAACCAAGTCATCATAATTCTTAGTTCTTTCTAAGCACTGACAAGCTAAGAGAGTGAGTGCTAGGTTTTCCGGATCATTTTCCAATTCAACAAGAATCTTGTTTAACGACGGTTTTACCTTTCCAGAGTAGTACAACGCTTTGAGCGTTGCATAGGTATCTCTCTTCACTACTTTCTTTTTCTCCTTAACCTCTTTCGTCATTGGTTCTTAAAATTATGTGCTAATCTATTATCTGGTTCGTTGATGCAGTTCGCCTACTGAGCGCACAAAGTTACGAATCCAAAATTGGATGATTGTTTTTAGTGTATGCTATTTGTTCAACAAATTGGGAAACCTTGCTTTAACGGACTTAATCCGCTGCCAACGGACAAAAATAGTAATAATCTTTGAGGCTACTGGGGCAGCTTTGGATGAATATGGAACTAAAATGGGTGAAATTGGAACCTACAGAGGCCAATTTGTCGAAATTTCTTTTCCCAATTTTTATGAAATTCGGGCTTTTCAAATGTGCTTCGAACCTATCAAGACACTTCGTCGGATGTGTCTTATTCGCTACGGTTACGAGTAATAGTTCACTCGGGTGGAAGAAGACACATCAAACTTTATCAATGAGCTGCTCGACATTTACCAGTTGCTGGATCGGGTATGCTGCCAACCCAAACTGATTGGTCACGGCAACATCTGAGGCATCATGGCCATACCCGACAGCGACATATCCACCTTTACGGCCAGATTGGGTCGCGTCAAAAGTATACCACCTGCCGCCTACATACGCCTCAAACCAGGCGTGCATGTCCATCGGAGACAGCTCATGAAGATAACCGACGACCATCCGAGCAGGGATACTGAGACTCCGACACAGGGCAATCCCCAAATGTGCTAGATCTCTACAAACACCTGATTGCTTTTGGTTCACCTCTATGGCCGAGATCGGGTAGTTACTACTACCGGGAATGTAGCTTATCGTAGTGCGCAGCCAAGCTTCGATAGCAGCCACCTGGTCATACCCCAGTAACTGGTTGGCAGAGATAGACACAGCCATTTCGTTGAAGCGTTCTGATTCACAATATCTACTGGGTAGCAAGTAGCTAAGGATGTAATCGGGTAGATGCTGAACTTCTACGAAGGGAGCACCGGGACTTACGTCTACAAAGTCTGCGACCTTCACATCCGCACTGGTGCGCACCGAAAAATTCCCTGCAGGTGCGATGAGTCGTTGGCTCAGGTTGCCAAAAGAGTCAGTGTATTCAGTCACAGGGACTGATGGTAGTATTTTGTACTCCTCACGTTCTATCCATTGCTTAGCACCACTACGTGGACGCAACATTAGAATGAAAGGGGTAGGTGCTTTCAATTCAAATTCCAGATAACAGCTAGTTCTTAACCACATTTTCTACTAAAGTGAACACAATATAAAATTCATAATACGACCAAAAGTAGCTTTTTTGCAAAAGCTAGTACGTTACGTCTTCTGTTGATTAACGCTTCGTACGGAGCAGTTTTAAATAAAGATTTTCGACTTTCTCACGCGCCCAAGGCGTGCGTCTTAGAAATGTCAGGCTGGACTTGATCGACGGATCATGCGTAAAGCATCTGATCTGTATGAGTTGGCCTAGTTTTTCCCAGCCATGGGCAGCTTCGAGTGCTGCTACTATCTCCGCTAGCTTGACACCGTGGAGAGGGTTGTTGGCTTGTTCTTGAGAGTGTTCCATGCTCGCTAGTCTATTAGACTGATTCGTACTTTTTTCTTTTTTAACCTAGCGTTATTGAGCACGCCAATCAGCTTGGTTGCTTTAGATTGAGGCACAGATACGAAGGCACAATCTTGCTTCAATTCTATGACGCCTAGCTCTTCTTTTGTCAGATGGCCTTGCTTGAAGAAGAGTCCTGCAATGTCTCCTTTGGAGATTTTGTCTTTTCGGCCACCTGTAATGTATAAAGTGACCCAGCCACTAGATAAGTCTTGCTGCTTTTTAGAGAGGGTCAAGGGTTTAGCCTTGGATATAAACGTAGGCATATCGTCCTTTTCCCAGATTAGAATATAGGCGGTTCCTTCGCTGTTCATTCGAGCACTCCGCCCATTTCTATGGATAAACTCCTCTTCTGAGTAGGGCAGCTCATAATGCACAATGAAGTCCATTTCTGGAACGTCAATACCCCTTGCGGCCAGATCAGTGGCAACCAGTAGGTTGTAAGTTCCATTTCTGAACTTGATCAAGGCGCGCTCCCTGTCTACTTGCTCCAAGCCACCATAAAAGCAGCCATGGTCAATACTATTTTCCGTCAGGATGTCACTGACCTCTTGTATGCTGTCCTTCAGATTACAAAAGATGATTCCATTTGCTTTACCAATGTGGCGAAGTAGTTTCACCAGGGTCTCTCTTTTATCACGACTAGGCGATAGTACGGATTTAAGATGTAGCCGTGCAGTAGAGTCCGCAGGAAAAGCGAGCCTCGTGGGATTCTTAATGCCTATAAAAGAAGGGATCTCGGCTGCCTGAGTAGCAGAGGTCAATACCTTCTTCTTGACAGATGGCAGCGCACGCACAATCTCTTCCATTTCATCCGTAAACCCTACCTCTAAGGATTTGTCAAACTCGTCTAGCACAAGCGTTTTTATGTGCGTCGTTTCAATACTCTCTCGTCTAATATGATCTGCTACTCTGCCTGGCGTTCCGATCAGAATCGCAGGTGGATGTTTAAGTTCGGCTCGGTCTTTGGCACCCGGTCGACCACCGTAAACGGCTATGGCTTTAAAGCCGCTACCCATTTCCCTCGTTACCTGTTCGATCTGCGTGGCTAATTCTCGGGACGGAACCAAGATCAATGCTTGCACGGCCTTCAAATCTGGATCGAGTGTGGCGATGATAGGAAGTAAAAAGGCAATCGTCTTACCTGTACCCGTTGGAGAAAGTAGTATCACTTCATCATCAGATGTGATGGCCGCATGGGCACGCTCCTGCATGGGATTCAGTGATGCTATTCCCAGTTTGTCTAGAATGGCTCTTTCGTCCTTATTTTTACCTTCCATGGCGCAAAGGTAGATAGTTAGTAGCTGGGTTGATCGAAAATCTACCTCCCCAACTCTGATGAAAGCCTAAGTGTACCGAATCTGGAATCGACCAAGAATAGGCCGTCATAGTGGGTTGATTTTGAAGTATATGTGCACTTGACAGCTTGTGGGATGCAGGCCAGTTTCTTTTCTGGCGAAAACTATTGAGTAAGATTAGACGAAGATCCTATCGCTGTTGTTTTAGTGGTTTACTTTTGCAAGGAATGATAACAGGCAAGTGATGTTAGATTACGTAGTAGTTGGGGGTGCACAAGCTGGGCTGTCGATGGCGTACCATTTGAGCACAATGGGAAAAAAGTACGTCGTAATCGATGGAGGAAAAGAAATTGGTGCCTCTTGGCTCAATCGATGGGATTCTTTGAAATTATTTACACCGACCGAGTACAATCATCTGCCGGGCTTAAAATTTGATGCGCCGAAAAATCATTATCCGACTAAGTTTGAAGTTGCCAACTACTTCAAATCGTACGTCGAGAAATTTAAGATCCCTGTCCAACTCAATACATTAGTAACCTCTGTGCGGAAGACAGAAAAAGGGTTCTATGTTAAGCACAAGGACGGTGAAATGGAAGCGAAAAATGTGATTGTGGCCACAGGGCCCTTTCATACACCCTACACACCTCCGTGTCATACGAAGATCTCAGAAGGGATCAATCAAATGCACAGCAACTATTACAAAGGCCTGCATCAGTTACAGGATGGTGACGCCTTGGTCGTAGGAGGGGGAGATTCTGGCTATCAGATCTTGAATGAGGTCTCTAAAGACCCTTCCAGAACGGTGTACTTTTCTGGTGATACGACGGTGAAATCATTGCCCCAACTATTTTTAGGTAAAACCTTGTGGTGGTGGTTTACACTGATCGGTTTTTTAAGCTACAACAAGTACAGCTGGATAGGAAAAAGACTAAGTTCAATCACCCAACCCGTGATAGGCACAGATGTCAAGGAAATCCTTTCTCGCGACAATGTGATCGCCGGAGGGAGAACAAAAGATGCATTGAATGAGGAGATCATGCTGGAATCGAAGAAGGTCTCTACCATCAAGAATATAATCTGGGCTACCGGCTATCGGCCCAATTTTCAATGGATAGAAGGATTGGAATTGGATGCGGATAGTTATCCCAAAAACTACAGAGGCGTGAGCAACATCGACGGTCTGTACTTTATCGGCTTGCCCTGGATGTATACGCGGGGATCGGCTACTTTGGGTGGTGTCTCTAAGGATGCTAGTTATTTGGCTAGCATGATCAGTAGCAAAAATCCAGCACTAGCTCCAGCTTAGTAGGTACATCCAGTTGCGACCTGCCTGTCACCAGATGCACGAAAATTGAGTCAAGACTAGGCCTAATCTGTTTCAAGGGGTCTCCTTGCCTGATCAAATAACCCGTTATCATCCAGCATATATTCTAGGATCGGTCGGCACTTATTTTCGCATGCCGGGTAATACGATTTGTGTACTCTTTCTTTGTTTTGGGGTGGATTTCCCCACCAAAATTCTGCCAAGGCAATGGGGGTTAGCTGATGCTTGAAAGCATAGTGTAGAAGCTTAGGCGCAGCACAATCACCGGCAGCTGAGGGAGGCTTACTATCAGAGAATTGCTCAAATATGTGCAATACGTTTTGCTCCATTCCCAGACTATTGAGAAAGTGATAGTTGCTAAATAGGCGATGTTGCAGGCCCAAGGATTTTTGCTTCCTGTGTGCCTTTAGGGCAATGATTTCAGCTTGATCATGGGTTTGTTTGATGGTGTTCCCGATGTCAGTCAACTCAGTCATCCCTTTGTCGATAAAATAGTCACCTACTGACTCATCAAATACCGAAGGAACGAACTGGTTGCAGATGGTGGTTCCGGATAATTTCCCAGAAACGGTTCCTATGTAGCAATAGCTACCGTCTGGTTGTTGCACCACCAGTACGCCAAACATCTTTCCTTTTTGGTGCTGAAAGTCGTGTGTCCATGCTGGAGCGGCGGACGTAATAAAGTCTTGAAACTCTTCGGCAGCGATTCTTACAATTTCGGGCATGCTTACGCCAAAAGGATTGTTCAGTTGCTCAGGGATAGGTACCCTTGAGATATCAGTATCGAAGTTGAAAATGAATGGGTTGTCCACGTAGTGAGAGCGCCTATCTTGAAGCGAATAACGTTAGCATGTCCTCTGTGTCTTATGCATCTTCCGCAAAATATTTTCTAATCCTCTTCTTGACTTGTAAGAGGCGAATGATGCCTATGAATAACAACATGATTGCTGTTGCGATAAAGAAGTAGCCTAGCATGGCTACGCTACTCAATAGGTCTATTTTGACAATAGCGAGTCCGGAGCTCAACACGACAACAAAGGTTCTGAAATAGGCTAGAAATGTTCGCTCATTTGCCAATTTAGTCCTTTCTAAGGCCAGCCAATCGGTTCGAGTTATTTCATTCATTTCTAGTTTTTGATCCATAGAAGCATTGATTGTTTTTGGGGCAACAGATAAACAGTAACGCACAAAATTACGCCTTCTATTACAAAATAAATCATTGAATGGATCGAGTTCTATGTATAGAAAGGCACTTCACCTACCTACTGTTGCACTTGCGTTTTTTACAGTTTGTAAACGTTGATGATTACATTACCCGTTTTTTCTCCAGTCATTACATATTCATACGCTTCGGCAATCGACTCTAATTCATATGCTCGGTCGATTACTGGTTTGAAGGTTCCTGTTTTCAACAAGTGATGGATATACGGGAGCGTTTCTGCAACGCTATAGGGTATCGGGAAGATAACTTTCTTATTGCCTCCCACAGAGGTAAAGAGGGCAAGCAATGGGTTTTGCACGTAAGGGCCTAGTTCTGAGGAGATATAGACGCCACCCTTTTTCAGTAGAGGTTTACATTTTCCATAGGTGCTTTTCCCTACCGTGTCAAAAATGAAATCATACGTTTCACTGTCGGTTGTGAAATCCTCTACTCTGTAATCATAGATACGATCAGCACCCAGAGACAGTACCAAGTCTTTGTTTTTTGTATTGCAGGTTGCTGTGATGTGTACATCGAATGGTTTGACAAACTGGATGAGAGCCGATCCAATCCCGCCGGTGGCGCCATTGACGAGTACCTTTTGTCCAGGCTGTAGATCGACCTTATGTATGAAAGAGTAGGCATAATGAGCGCCTTCTAAACTTGCCGCAGCTTGCTTGTAATCAATGTTATCAGGTAAGGTCAGTACATTTCCTTTTGGTACGAGGGTGACGTACTCTGCCTGAGAGGATAGTCCGGCATCCGTAAATCCAAATACCCTGTCATGGACCTTAAAATCTGTGATGTTTTTCCCAACGGCTACAACTTCACCGGCAAAATCAGTTCCGAGTATGATTTTTTTGGGCTTAAAAAGCCCTAAGAAAAAATGCATAATAAATGGCTTTCCCGTAAGATTGGCGCAGTCGGTTCTGTTCACCGTAGTTGCATACACTCTAATTGATACCTCATCGTCATTGGGGAGCGGTTTGTCGATTTCTTCCACTTTGATTTCTGAAGGAGCACCATAAGATCTCCGTATTGCAGCTTTCATTTGTTCCATACTTCTAGAGTAATCTAGCGAATTTGTACAGATGGCGGATCGTGATGAATTACTATTCCACTGAATATCCTGTCTCTATCGGCAGCAGTAGTTGCGAACGATCTGCTGTATGTGGTGTGTATTGAAGATCTCTCTAATTATTTCAACCTATGATAGCCTATGTGCAGTAGGAGCAGCTTGTAAAGTCCGTATATGACGCGTGTACCTACGCGGCCCGGCTCTCACTTTGTGGACAGCACTAAAATAGTGAAGTGTGTCGCGCCCGGCAAGGGGGTGCTTCCAAAGTATTAGAAAGCACTCCATCTAGCCGATCAAAGGTTCTACCAGCTTAACCAAGCAGAAAGTATTACTTTGACATAGCAGCAGATGAGCGATCAAGTCGTACTGTACTCAGCTATGGAATGCTTCAGCACATGTGTTTACATACAATGTTAGATTTCTTCTTTTAGCAGCATCAGGATTTGATTTGCTATCACAATTGGTCCGTACATATCAGGTCCTTTTCTGTCACTATTATCATGGTATCGGGCATAGGTTTGAAACTTGTCTTCATTGGTTGGTCCTAGATAACCGAATATTACCACTTTATCTGTTAATTGTTCGCAGTTAATGAGTTGATTGAAATCGAAAACTTTAAATTGATTAGATAATTTGCTGATCACAATATCAGTTTGATTTGTGTCCATTTTTTTCAGAAAGTCCGAAGCCGAAACAGGGTTGATATATTTTGCAATTACATAGGCGAAATGAAAATCCTTCTTAGAGTTTTTTTCTCGAAACACTTCGAAGTTTGCAACATATCGACCTTCTTCATTAAGTTCTGCATATCCATAATCTAAGGCAGCTTGTAAAAAAACTTTATTTACGGCATGAGTTCCTATGCCCTGATGTCTAGTTGCCAAAATCGGTTTTGAATTTTGGATGCTACTCAGTAGCATAGAATCTTGTTCTGAATCAGAGGAATAGTTCTTAAAAAACAGATCAATACCTATAAGCCTAGGGTTACAGTTCCCCACCTCATTAATCTTTTCTGCTATGTATTGTCTATCTCCGCTCCCTACGTTGACAAGTACAATCGATTCTTCATTTCCTCGCATTATGTTAACATACTTGGAATTGAGAGATTGGAATTTGTTGAAAGCTATAAGAAAGATAATTGCTATGGCAACTATAACAAATCCTATGATTATGAGAACTTTTTTTATATCTGCTGATGAAATCTAACGTTTTGAGTATGAAACTTAGTGGATTAATAATCCACTGATTTTCCATTTACAAGATACTTAATTAAGATAAAAAACGGTTCGAGATTACTCCCAAACCGCTATTGCTTATACATATTGTTGGTGCGTCGTTTTATTTCATTCCTGCAAACCTAATTCCTGTTAATTCTGCCCTATTTTTTTTCTATATAGCAATTTCCTTTTGGGTATTCATCTCTATGATAGGCACAAAATAAAAACGGATCTTGTGTTTTCCATGAAAATCCAAGTGGTTCTATATTAGTAATTTTATTTATTGATAAGGTGACTTAAAACACGAATAGGACATTTATTGATTTGCTCAGTTAGATTTTAGCCTTTAAAACCAGCAATTAAAAAGACATCTTAAATGTTTTGTGGAAATGAATACAACTGAACCATTTCTGCAATAAATAATTATCCAGCGTTATAGTAAAACCTTTCGTGAACGATTTGTCCATTTTCCCACTTCTGCGTAGCAACTTGTTCCATTGACATACGACTACCTCCTTTGAATGTCAAGTCCATAGACACCTCAATAAGTACTTTTCCTTTGGCACTATCTTCAGCAATTGCTTTGATTTCCATACCATGGAATGCCTCTACACTACCAAGGAATTCTTCTTCCGATACTCTACATGCATCCTTTCCCTCTCTGGTGCCTTTGGGTTCTTCCATAACTACATTTTCTGCATAATAAGTCTCAAAGGCTTGCATCAATTGTCCTTGACCCACTTGATTGTAAAGGTCTGTTGCTCTTTCTAAATTTGTCATTTCTATTTATTTACTGATTAATAATCAATTGCTTTATTCACTGCAAACTTAAGTGCTGCAAATTAGCTGTGCATTCACCTAGATTAACAAATGGAAATAATTAGAAATTATTTTGAACGCGTAATTTGACCTCTGATAGTACTAAGCGCTTGTGGTGTGATCCCCAAATAAGAAGCAATCATCCGTTGTGGAACACGATTGGGCAATTCTGGATAGGTGTTTAAAAAGTAAGTGTAGCGATCTATAGCTGGCGACCCCATCAGCATGAGGACTCTACGTTGAAGTTTCCCTATCCTCCTGTATAAAAGTTGGGCGTTCTCCACCATTTTTACTTTAGGCAAATCAGCGTTGAAAAGGCAATCTTTGTTAAAGACAATCAGCTCAGTATCTTCTAGACAATCAATGAAAAGTTGAACAGGTTCATTAAACTCTAGCGCCTCAACATCGGCAATGATCCAATTTTGTGGAGCAAACATAAAAATATGCTCTTTCCCCTTACTGTCAATGATGTAACTTCTCAGTAGTCCTTTCTTGACATAATAAGTCGAGGCTTTTGATTCACCAGCGAGCTGAAGCATATGGCCTTTTTTGAATTCCTTGACCTTGGCCTCAGCGTCAATATTTAATATGTCCGTTAAATTTTCCATTTGTTTATAATGCACGCTAAACGCCCGTATAGAGTGCTGTGCCTATCCAGTGCTTAATGGTGATGAATGTAGTATTTTCCGTGTTTCCCTGCAAGTTGTACAGAACTTAGCGACAACCTTTCTGCGCACTGAGAGCAGGAACCTGCGTACAGGCCTACTATAAAACCAAGCTTCAGCGAGACCTTCTTAAACAGCCATGAAACGCTAAACACAGAAAATACGGACTAGTCGCATGGACTCAAATAAATGTGAGTAAAGGCATGCGTTTCTATACCAAGTTGGCTGCTGTGTTTTTTATTAAAAAGCCGCAATTAATCAATTGGAACACTAACATAAGAGCCATTCAAAATTTTCCAAACTCCATTTTCTTTAAGCAGCGTGAAATAGTCAAAGTTATTAGATCGCGGTTTATCTTCAGTGATTAGCGTGGCATCAGCTTTCACAAAAGCCAATTTACTTTCAGTAATATGAATGATATATTTAGAAACAGGTTCAGTATATTTTGTCGGGTTGCTTTCAGATTTTATGAATCCTAAATATTCCTCAAAAGTCATTGTAAAGATATTCCACGTTCCATTTTTTAAAGAAGCACCTCCGATATTGGCTTTTTTGCAAAACAATGCAGGCATAGCTTCAATATCATAATTACCAGAAGCGATCAGGAATTGTTCTACAACGGACTTAACAGCGGCTTCATCTTTTTCTATATCGGTTAATTCATTTTGTTGAGCAGAAACCATAAAAGAAGATGCAAATGCAAATAGCACTAGCAGTAATTTTTTCATAACGTAAATATTTTATGTGTTTTCATTCTAGCTATAGATCTATTCCTCTTGACTCTTTAAAAACTCTTTCATTGTGAATATTAGGGCTGGGCGATTATCATTAGATGTAAAGTGACCGGCTCCTTCGATTATAGTGTATGTAGATGTTGGTACTAACTCACTTAGTCTCTTCACTGTCTGTGGACGAGCTTCATCAAATTCACCAGTAGTAAATAATACAGGTACCTTGATGTCTTTAAGTGTTTGATGGATGTCGTAATTTTTTAGCGTACCAGTTGAAGTGAATTCACTTGGACCCCACATATAGAAGTAAACAAAGCGGTTAGATTTGTATTCTATGGTATCATATGAATGTGGTTTATATGCTGTCCTCATTCCATGTTTTCTTGCGAATAACCTGTTGGCATTGGCATATGACTCAGTGTCAAAAGTGCTATCAGCTTCAGCAATTCGAATAGCTGTTTGAATAGAATCGGGTAAGTCTGCGATCAATGTATCTGCATCTGCAGTCCAAATCGGTGTGCTAAAATAGGGACTATTGAATATGAGGCCCTTTATCCCTTCCGGATATTTATTATAGTATTCAAGTGCCAAGGCCGTACCCCAGGATCCACCAGATAAATAAAACGCATTCAAATTCAATGCTGTTTTAACGGCACGTACTTGTTCTATAAGTTTATGGACTTTAAGAAGGGAAGTGTCTTGATGATGGTCAGACCGTCCATTTCCTAATTGATCAAATATAATAACGGGACGCTCATCAGCAATTTCGGATAAATTAAAATTGCTCCTGCCACCAGGCCCACCATGAAGATACAACAAAGGTGTGTTATCACCTTCGCCCATAATGCCATACCAAATTTTACCACCCTCTACCTCTATGAATCCATCTTTACTCTTAAGATAAGGATTTACTGTTTCCTCAGAAGAAGAACAACCAGCAATAAAGAGAATCAAAATGATGTAATGTTTAGCCTTTTTCATGAAGTCGTTTTTAATGTTTTCTTCTACTTATGACGTTTAAAAAAATAACCACTAACGCTTAGTATAAGGCGCGTTTTGATGCACCATATACCGTGTTGTGGTGTCGTTTATCATTTGTTTAATAAGGTATTAGTTGGAATTACTATAAAAAGAAGGAACGTAGAAATTACGATCCACTTTTAACGTTAATTCTTCTGTCTCTATATTCTTTGACTGCCATTTGGTTGTAGGATAAATCCACTCCTCTAATCCATTCAATGCTATCTTCAATGGCATTCCAAATTCTTTTAAAGAATTTGTCCACCGATACGAAAGTTGGTTATTGGCAAAATAATATTCTAAGACAGGCATCTGATTAGTTCTCAGGTATTGATCCCAAAAATTAGTCAAATCCAATCCTGTTTTTCCAGAGATATAAGATTCTATTTGTTGGGTAGTTACCGTTTGATGATAAAACTCCTTGTTGAGGCCCCTTAAAGTTTCTCTCCACTTTTGATCGTCATTAACCAATTGACGAAGCATATGCAAAATGGTAGCACCTTTGGGGTAATTGTCTCCTGTATAGTTGGTATCGTTTATCCCGTATTGTCCGATCATGGACTTATCATTACTAATTCCTTTTCTTATTCCAATTTGGTAATCGTCTCCTGCTTGCTTTCCATAGTGATATTCAACAAAAAGGCCTTGGGAATAAGTAGTAAAAGACTCATGAATCCAGATATCAGCGATATCTTTAAATGAAATATTATTTGCAAACCATTCGTGACCTGATTCATGGATAATGATGTAGTCAAAAGCATCACCCCAACCAGTATTAGAAGCATCACTTCCGCGATAACCATTTTGATATCCATTCCCATAAGTAATGGCGCCTTGATGTTCCATTCCTGAATAGGGTACATCAATTAGTTTATAACCATCTTCATAAAAAGGGTATGGTCCAAACCAATACTCAAAAGCATCAAGCATTTTAGGAACTTGTTTAAATTGTTCTTTGGCTTTTTCCAAATCATAAGCCAGCACATAGTAATCACAGTCTAGTAGTCCCATCTCTCCTTTATATTGTTCAGAAAAATGGGCATATTTTCCAATATTGAAATTGATACCATAGGTATTAATAGGATTGGAAATGAGCCAAACAAAAGTTTTTGTCTTCTTATCTGGTCTTAGTATCTTAGTAAGTTTACCATTACCTACAGCCGTATAGTCCTTTGGCACATTGATACTGAATTTTAAGCTATCTACTTCATCATAGGTATGGTCTTTACAAGGCCACCAGTTACTGGAGTTTGCACCCCAACCAATACTTGCGGAAAAATGGTTACCTAAACTATCTTTTGCCCAAACTATCCCCGCATCCCAAGGAGGTCGAGGAGCTATTTTTGGTTTGCCAGAAAATTCAATTTTTAACTCATTGGTTTCATTCTGAAGCTGCTCTTTGTCGAGTTTAATGAAGTACGCATTCCCTTCTCTTCGATATTCTAGAGACTGTCCTGCCTGCAAGACTTTGGACATTTGCATGGGAGGTTGGAGATCGATTTGAATTGTTTGATAAGGCTCGAGGACATTATACTTTATTATGTTAACTCCCTCTAGAGTTTGATTTTCTAGATCAATTTTAATATTCAAGTTATAGTAAGTAAGGTCCCACCAAATACGCTCTTTAGTAATTGAACCTTCAATTGAATCTTGCCGTGAATAATTTTGTGAAAAACAGGTAAGATTACAAATTAGAAGTAGCAAGAATGCAAATTGATTTTTCATAGTGTTGATTGGTATAATTAACCGTAACGGTTTGTATAAGAATAGTAGCCGATAACGGAGCATTCACTTTCAATTTACAAGAAAGTTGAAGTAGGCTACAATCTTTGAATTTACTGCTGTACAGGCTATTATTTTTATACGTTTGTTACCAAACGTTTGTACTATTGGTATTAAAACTATCTGCGCTGAATTTATTGTTACTTCTTAAAATAAGCCGTTTTTAACTTATGGATAACTTCTGTACTCACCCAATAGAAATTTGATAACCCACCTTCTTCGTTATATCTGCTAAAAAATAAATATTTGCCATCCGGTGTGATACTCGGAATCCTTTCGTTAAAATTAGAATTTACTGCATTTCCAAGGCTAATTGGTTTTGTCCATGTTCCGTCTTTCTCTTTAAAACAGACATAAATATCTGCATCTTTTCTTTTTTCATTTTCTTTGTTTTGATCCTGTACCACCAAATAATCTTGAGATGGGGAAATAAAACCGTGATGACCATAATCAATTACAACTTCCTTTACTTCGGAAAAATCACCGTTTTTGTTGGGAGCATAATTCATTTTTATGTTTGATATATTGGTATAAAAAAGATCTCCATTTTTAGCTTGATTCAAATAAAACACTTCATCATCATTTATAGGTGATTCAAGTTTAATTGCATTGCTCCAAGAATTTTCCAAACGGTTTACATACCAAATTTTATTGTTAGTAAAGTCCGGGTTATGAGCCGAGAAATAAATTTCATTTCCACTAAAGCTGACAAAAGGATACATTTCAGTATCTTTTTCACCTTTGGTGAAATTTGCTTTTTTAATGGGTGTCCATTTTTTACCTTCTAATTTTGAGTAATAGATACCTGTATTTTCGTCTTTTTTATTAGCTGAAAAATATATTTCATCCAAATCAGGGGAAAACGAAATGCCCTTTTCACTCCTTCCATTTAGTGAAATAATATCAGGCGCAAAAATCTTTGGAATTAAGGCTGGTGGCTTTTGTCCAAAATAGGGGCTTTCTATAGTTGCTGAATCACCGTCTTTTGAGTTCTGTTTTTTAGTATTGCATGAATTGAAAAAAATTGAAAATACAAGTAAAAAAAATATAAAGTTGTTATTGCTCATTGTTTAAGTTTTAAAATGTTTAATAACGGTCTGTATATGAGCAGTAGCGGCCAAACAGGCACGACTTTTCAGAAAGCAAGGTACTTATTAAATACAAAAAAGCGATTCAAGTATCCACCTAAACCGCTGTTGCTTATATACCTTGTTGTAAGCCGTTTATTCTTCCGTCGCCTTCCGTACTTTGTGCATAATAGCAAGATTGTTTAGAAAAGGAATAAAGCTATAGGGTCCCATGGCTTCCTCTGTTCTTGGGATAGGGTGGACTTTGATGTTGGAGTCAATTGTGGAAATATAGCCTGCCATTTTCTCTCTCTCTTCATCTGGTAAGCCACCTCCAATAACTATAAAATCTATTGATTCCGTTTCGATGATTTCTTTAATCCTTTCTTTCGAGTTACTGGCAATTACGTTTCTGCCATATCTTTCCCATTCTTCAACTAGCACGTCTAGTGTTGATTGTAATCTTCCTATTGCTAAAATTCTTGGTTCCATTTGATGTTCTGTTTTATTTTGTTGATCTGTCGAGCACGCCATGAATATAGCTCCCAGAATGATAATTATAAATTGTTTTTTCATTAGTTAGTACGTTTCAAACTCCATTTCTACAGGTTCTTCTAATAGTTTTGAAATGGGACATTTTGATCCTATTTGCAATAATCTTTGAACCTGAGACTCGTCAAGGCTATTTTCAAACTTAACAGCTTTTGTAATTTTCTTGATTGATTTTCCTTCGCTTTGAACAACTTTCATTTTAACATCTACATCAATGTTTCCGACATCCCATCCTTTATTATTCGCATACATTTTGATGGTAATGGCAGTACAAGAAGCCAAAGCTGAAAGTAAATATTGGGGTGGGTTTGGGTGTAGGTCGCCACCACCAACAGATTCTGGTTCGTCCACTAGAACAGTATGATTGGTGGTTTTTAATTTCATTAGATAGTTGTCTTTTCCTAAGGCTCCATTTACGTGTAAAGTTTCTTTCATACCTATTCGTCAATTTTGTTTAAGGTGTAACTCAATGCTCCGGATGGACAATTGCTAATTTGGCTTTTTAGCTCATCAGACGCAGCATTTTCAATTTTGATCCATGGGCGTTCTTTGGGATTGTAAACCTTTGGAAGCGTGCGTACACAAACGCCTGCATGAATGCATTTTGACTGATCCCAATGGATCGTTATATCCTCGTTTTTAAATTGGTTTTTCATATTATGATCTATTCAGAATTAAGTCTCGTTTAAAATATGCTACCGTCAAGTTTAAAAGCAGTAATACGAGATTGATAATAATTGGCTCTTCTCTGCCAATGTGAGTAACAATGGCACCAATCATTACTAAGGCTAATCCTAATGCCGCTAAAGGGATAAGGAAGGGAAACTTTTTTAAAACCATTGGTAAAATCAAACCAAGTCCGCCCAGCGTTTCAAGAATGCCTATTATCGTTATTTGGGTAGCAGAGAAATCTTCAGCCCAGCCCATGTTTTCCATAATGACCAGATCTTCATAAGGCGTAAAGATTTTCATCATACCAGTCATTATAAATGCTATGGCAGCAAGAATTTGTAAAATCAAGATTAAAATTTTCATGTTCATTTTTTAATAATTGTATAAAGTGATATTCTTATCGTTCATACAAAAATGAGTACATGAAATTATCTATGCATTCACATAGATGAAGAAATGAAGTTATTCTCCCTTCGCGATTTTGTTACGAATGGTACTGAGTGTTTGTGGCATGATGCCTAAGTAGGAAGCAATCATTTTTTGAGGAACCCTATTTGGTAATTCAGGATATATTTCTAAAAAATATTTGTATCGATCAATAGCAGGAGAACCAAGTAGCATGAGTATGCGGTGTTGTAATTTGGCCAAGTTTCGCCATAGCTTTTGCATGTTTTGAAGCATGTTTTCTTTTGAAAGGTTCGCTTCTTTAACATGATTTTTTTTCAAAAGGATGACCTCTGAATCTTCGAGACAATCGATGAACAATCGAGTAGGTTCATTAAATTCTACTGCTTCAATATCACCTGTTATCCAATCTTCCGATGCGAACATATAGATATGTTCTTTTCCATTGCTGTCAATAATGTAACTTCTTATTAGTCCTTTTTTCACATAGATAGCATTGGCCTTCAATTGATTCGGTTTTTGTATGAATTCACCCTTTTTAAAGTGTCTCAGGTTCGATTCATTTTCAATGTTGAGAATTTTATCTAATTCGCTCATTTGAGTTCTTCAATGGCTTACAACAATTCAGTAAACACCATTAATGGTGTTTACTTACCTTATCGTCAGATTTCTATTTATTTTTTTTAACTACTTGATATTCAGTATTATATTCGATTATAAACGTTTGTAATTGATTATAGCCGGTTAGTGACGGTACTATGTGCCATTGAAGATAGCAGTTGATGGTTGCAATTACTACTAATATCATTGTAAACGCTATGTAAGATCTTTACTTGGGTTGTTGTCTTTATTAATTACAATCCTCCTTGCATTCCCAGTCTATAAATTGAGCTCTTTCAACAATGACATTGAGATTCTGTGTTGAGGCTGGAGTGTTAATTGGATATTTAAATAGTCGACTCTCACCTGCCTTAAGAATATTATATTCCGTTTTTCTTTCAGTTCCAAGCTTTGTTCCGTCTTCTGAATGGTACTGTACAATCAATACAGTATTAGTATAATCCGTCTTGGATGCATTATTTATCAACGTCCCGTCAATGTGATCCGAGTTAAGCGACCAAGGCTCCATTTCTATAGACAGGTAGGAGGTTGGGTTTGATCTTTCCAACGCAATAGTCTCGGAATTGTCGCACGAGTAAAGTGCGAACGCAAGTAGAATTGGTATTAGTTTTTTCATTGTCTTGATGCTCGAGTTAAATCAAAATTGTGGCACCTAATGCCTTCAGAGTTGATCTTTGAAATGTCACCAACAATATGCAGGCCACGCATGATCTTTAGGTACGTCGCTCTGTTTACACTTTGTACTTATCTCTTTATTAATTACATAAGCGCCATTAACAGTTTGCCAATAGATTCCGATTGGAAGTAATCCGGTACGTCGGTCACTTATTATGAAGACAACATTATACAATGGAATGTTCAAAAAACAGTATATGCAAACCGGTAAGAATAAGTAAAAAATGGAGGTGCTTATCGATCGGTAATCTTGTGGGGATGATGGTGCAGAGTAAAGTGACTGTGTCCAGTTTTGCCGCTTATCTCTTAGTCATATATGTTTCTGGATGTAGGTGAAAGCAACTATTCCATCCGGGTAAAATACTTGCCCCATTGCGTATTGTTGAAATTGATTGAATCTTGGGTAAGATTTGTGAAAAGGCAAGGAGCATAGCCCGGAAGACCAGGAATAGGCTCTAAACCATAAGCTTGAGGTGGATTTTCCCACGTATTAGAAAGAAAATAGTCATAGGTAATGTCATGCAGTTTCAGCCTACCCACAAAGCTGACATCATTGGATAGTAGGTATTTGTAGATGCCTTCAGAGCAGATACTTTCGATTGGATTGTATGCTTCTATGGGTAACTCTCCGGTCGCACTCCACCAAGTAGTATCGATTGCTCCATCTAGCAGTGATAAAGAAATGGAAGAGTCTTCATAAATAAGTGCAGCATTTTCGAAGCTTAAAAACGTCCTTCGGTAAGCGTATAACCATGGATTGAGTGTGGGATCTGGATGAGGGTTTGTCTCATCGATTATTGCAATCCAATTTCCTTTCAAGAAATCCCGCATTTCGGCGTCTAAAGGCACTGCATTGTTCTTATCTGAGCAGGAAAGGAAAATGAATGACAACAATACATGAGGCCTCATCTCTACTTAAGTTACTAAAAGTAAGAAGGATTGGTGTGAGCAACCAAAAGGACTTACAAGGATTTGGCTACAATGCAGTGCGTGCGGTTTTAGAGCCTTAAGCAACCATAAATTAGCCATTTGGGCCAAAATTCTCAGCACTAGTTTATCGTAACGCATACCTACTTGGAAACTTCTTTACTATATTCGGATGATGAAGAAATTACTCACCTATGCAATAGTACCTTGGTTGATCTTTGGTACGCTTAGTTGTTCAGATCAAGAGGAGCCGACACAAGTAGAAGAGGGCAGCTATGAGCTGGTTTGGTCCGATGAATTCGATGGGGCGGGAGCGATCAATGCTGACAATTGGTTTCACCAAACACAGCTCCCCAATGGTAATAGTTGGTATAACGGTGAATTACAACATTACACCGATAGGACAGACAATAGCTACGTGCAAGATGGGTTCATGCATATTGTAGCTAAGAAAGAGACGTTTTCAGATCAGGACAGGTCTAAGGACTATACCTCAGCACGGCTAAATTCCAAATATGTTTTTACGTATGGAAGGGTAGAGATTAGCGCAAAATTACCTGAAGGTGCAGGCACATGGCCAGCCATCTGGACCTTAGGTCAAAATATCACGGAGACAGGTGGTTACTGGGCCAGTGAATTTGGGTCTACAGGTTGGCCGGCATGCGGAGAGATCGATATCATGGAGCATTGGGGTTTTAACCAGAATACCATTCAAGCTGCATTGCACACACCTTCCAGCAGTGGAAATACAACAAACAAAGGCTCCACTAGAGGAGTCGATGTAAGTAATACTTTTCATATCTACGCGATGGAATGGACGGAAGATAAGATCGATTTTTACTATGACGATGAATTGTATTACAGCTATGCGCCGTCAACAAAAAACAGTAGTACTTGGCCATATAATGCACCGCAATATCTGTTGCTAAATATTGCCATGGGAGGCGTGGGTGGAGAGATAGATCCTGCCTTCACCGAGTCAGAGATGGTGATCGATTACGTCAGAGTATATCAGAAATAGGTCTACCTATTTTGTTTTAGCGTCCTTGCTGATGAAGAAGTCTTTGAGGACTTCCATGGATACATAATCTAATGTCTTCTTGTGTGTCGCAGCAGGGTTGATCTTTGGTGCACAGCCAGCTTGGAATGCTTCATGCCATCTGCTGACACACAAACACCACTGATCCCCGGGCTTGAGTCCAGGAAATCCATAGTGAGGAACAGGACTTGATAGGTCATTTCCTTTCGTCTTGGTATAGGCTAAAAACGCCTCTGTAATTATGGCACAAACGGTATGGGTCCCAAGGTCTTCGGGACCTGTTTCACAGCAGCCAGTTCGTGTGAATCCTGTAAGCGGGTTCTTACTGCAGAGTTCTAATTCTGTTCCAAAAATATTTTTTGCATTCATTACGTACATTTTCATACAAAGTGCCAAAAGAGAAGGCTTCAAGGTACTGATAACAAGCGAATCAATAGGTTCATGTAATCATGAAAAATCGACCTCGCAATACCCATTAATTTTCGTTTAGAATTTTTAGGATCAGCGCACTAATCTCTTTGCTTCTCGTCAGTGCCATCATGTGAGAACCTCCTTCGATCAGGTAATCATATTTCACATTTCTTACTGGAATCGTATGGTCATTATCCCCGTGTATATGTATGATCTGATCCGAAGAGCTAGTTCTATCCCATTCAATAATCATCGCAATGGTTCTTTTCAGAAAGTCGGGATCTTTGTCATTTAACATAGAGACAAATATGTCCTTTTGTTTATTGCGGTCTGGCTCCACAATTGGCTGTAGGAGCAGAGCTCCTTTCTTGCTTATCTCCCCAGATACGAGCTCATAAAGAGGAACATCATCTTGAAAACGATAGCGTGCAGGTAACTCATTTCGAGACTTGGCACTGGAAATAATGATCACTTTTTCGGGACTGTAGAGTTCACTGAGTTCAACGGATAACATTCCACCGAGAGAAACACCTATCAGTATGAATGGGTGACCTGTATCTATTTGAGATGAAAGTGTTTGCGCATAATCAGACATGCTCATACCCTCATCTGGTACGGAATAGTTTATAAATCTAATGTTGTAGCTATCGCCAAGTTCGAAGTCTTGGAACAATCTGTGGTCGGACCCTTGGCCAGGGATTAAGTATACTGCAGTTTTAGTATCCTGAGCAGCGGTTTCGAAAATAATGGTCGAAAGGACTAATGTTAAATAAATGTATTTCATATGAACAGGCATGTCAAGCTGTTTCTAAGTCCAATGATGACGGGTTTTAATATTCAACTCATCCGTAAGCTGGACTATCCGTCTGAGACCGGTTCACGTGGACATTTCAAATATCTATAAATGTATCTGATCCCACTAGCCTTTGCAAACATCTCAGTTAGTGCGGCAGTTCCTTTTATGTAATCGGCTTTTTTACTTCTGTGTAGGCCACCTCCTTGTAAGCTGGGAGGCCGCTGATTTGACTAATAGATTCACATTTTCTGTTGGGTGGGTTGAAGGTGCATTGCTGATCGGTGTAAATGCTGCCTGTTCCGCATTGAAACATGTGGGTGGTCATGTCAAAGACCAGTCCCCTCTGATGATCTCGAGAGACAGGTACAATTACCTTTAATCTAAAAACTTTCTGATCAATGAGGAGGTTAAACAGAGAATCTCAGTCCATTGAGATTTTTTTTCTATGAGGATAGCCTTGAGATCCCTATCTTCTAATGGTTATGCTGGTTGATCTTTATCCTTTTGTCTGAGTTTTCGTATGTGGCACTTTAGTATTTATACTATGAGCAATAGCGTAAGGCAAGACACTATCCCTCAGAGATTTTGTTCATTGCAACTTCTATTTTTTCAAATAAGCAGAGTACATCCAAACAAGTTTCTCCTGTTCTCGAATGTAATCACTCATTTGAGCATTTGTTCCTTCGTCATTGATCTCACCAGACAGGTTTAGGATATGACGCTGTTTTGTCAAGAGTATTTGAAATGATGAGAGAATATTCTCTATGGATTTTTTACCATCGGTTACTTCATTGCTTTCTGGAATGCTTGCCTTGTTGAGATAGTCTGTGAACCTATGCATAGGGACGTGACCAAGGGTCAAAATTCTTTCAGCCACTTCGTCAATCTTAACAAAGAGATCATTATATAATTCTTCAAACTTTAGGTGCAGCTCAAAAAACTTATCACCGCTTATGTTCCAATGGTACCCTCTTGTATTTTGATAAAAAGTGGAATAGTTGGCGAGCAAGTCGTTTAGCAAATCAGCTAGTTCTTTACTCTTTTCAGTATTGAGTCCTATTCTATTTAAGTCTTCCATTTTCTTATTCTTTTTGAATTAATTAAAATTATTCTAATTGATTGCACTTGAATTCTTGAAAATTACTTGTCATTTCTACTTGCAATCAATATTCTATTAACAGGTTAGGTGTCGATGTTGTTATGATTAAGTCTTAAGTACACTTTAGCAATCCTCGTTACAAACGAGGACTAGAAAGGTGAATGACAGTCTGTGTGATCAGTCAACTTTTGAAATTGAGAGGATACTCGACGTTAAGGCTCCAGCATCCACTGGATTAAGTCGTTTGTCTCAACGATGGACCAACTATGAGGATGTCTGTCTCCATTTGCTCGATAACCTTTGTTGACTGTCGGAATGTATTCCATACCCGTAAAGTCAGCAGTTTTCATTTTTTCGAACAGTTCCTTGATCAAGTAGGCATTTGTTTGTAATCTGCCATTTGTTGCTCTTTCCACCAAACCGTATCGGGTTCGGTGTACATTCTGATCTTGGTGTTACTGTTATTGCGACATCAGCCACATGATGCGATCGTAGGATATTATGTAGTGGAGCACTACAATTATCCCTAGAGCCAAGCTTAATTTATTTAGACCCAGGTCGTAAAGTGACCACGTTGCAAACGTAAAAACACCTATTTCGATTGCAAATCTGATGATACCGGGCGTTATGATGGGTGCTGAGCCTGAACGGCTTGGGTCATTTGGCACAGCAAATGTTCCCCATATAGCGGCAAGAATAATGGGTATTCCAATCGCGAGAAAGAATCGGAGCCAGCCATCACTTTGTTTCCATCCCCACAGACCCGCAGACACTAGAGCGGATATCTCAAGTAGAAATCGAACGGTCAAATTGATCGGATGTGATCCCATAATTCTCTTGTAATTTGTTCCATTCAAGATAGCAGTTGGTGGTTGCTTGTGCAAATCTAATCTGAGGTAGACGCTTGGTTGGAAGCTATTTTTATCCATTCAAATGCAAGTACTATCGATATCTCTTAATTTCACTTCATCGAGAAGGATATGGCTATCTAAAGGTGTAAGTCCAAGCAAATCCTGAAACGAGGTAGGCTGACGGTGCAGCAGCCAGACAGTTCTTAGGGAGGAAATGGGCTCGTTGTTTTCATGTTCGCCTTGTGCGGGGTTTCTACTTTTTCTCTTCGCGCAGTATTTTATTCATCTTTCGACCTCTGGCCAGCTCTTCGATTATCTTGTCTAGGTACCGTGTTTGTCTTGTAAGTGGAGTTTCAATGTCTTCTATCCTGTAGCCACAAATCAGCCCTTTGATCAGATGAGCGTTTGGATGCAATGTTGCTTTCCCAAAGAAGGTTTCAAAAGTTACCTTTTGATCAATCAGCTCTTGAAGTTTTTTGTTGTCGTAGCCCGTCAGCCATTTGATGACTTGATGCAGCTCTTCTAGGGTCCGACCATTCTTCTCCACTTTGTGTACGTAATGTGGATATACAGATGAAAAAATCATTTTTGCTATGCGCGCATCGTGCTCAGGTGTTGTTGTCATGTCTTACATAGTTTTTGGTTGCCTACTCGCTAGCTCGAGTTTCTAGCGTCTTACTTCATTTATTGTCAACAATCTTTTGTGGACTTTGAGATAGACGATCAATTCTAAAGATATCAAAAGACCGTGGGATCTGCAAAGTTGCCCTAATACCTTTCGGGATACATCTCAGGATATGAACCATTAGCCGTATTGGAATCGAAACTCAACTGATATTAAGACCTTTGGAATGAAAAACAATGCTATGTAAGAATTTTTTTATTCACGTTGTTTTACCCTCTTGACGGGCACAAAAATGACTGTATTAAACCTAATTTCAGGTGGTTGATTTTGAATTAAATCATGTGTTTAGAGAAACTTTTTTGAGCTTCTCAGGAACGTACAAGGAGGAATCCAAAAGTTCAGAATGAGGGTACTCACTTGCCCTATTTTGAAAGGAGGTGATTTTTGGATTTTGGATCACTCCGCCTTTGATCTCAATGGCTCGCCGGATGGTTTCACTTCCTTCCCATTTTTCCTCACCTCCGATGATAATGGGTAGGTAAGGGGTGAGGCTGTTAGATATTTCCCATGAGGCGGCGTTCCAAAAGTAGGAGGGTGTATGGTCTACTGCATAGTAGAATACTTTTCCTACTTTAAAAATGGGCACCTCGAAATTGGTAGGCTTTGCAAATGAAAAGCCCATTCCTTCATCACAACTTACATCCACAATTAGGCAATTTGGCTTAAGGCGGTCATTCTGATCTTCGGGTACTAGCATCAAAGGGTGGTCGGTATCCTGTAGCATGCCATTTACGATAATATCCGCATCAACTAACTCTTCCACAAAGGGACGTGGTTGGTGATCGGGATGTAGTGACATTAGATCGCCGTTCTCATCTTCGTCGCATTGATAATAATTGACTCCGGCCATTTGATCGGCAACAAGAAAATAATTCCGGTGGGTAAACACCGTAATTTCTTGTATGCCTCTTGCCTGCAAAGCCCTTACTGCACCTCTACTTACCGAACCGAAACTGATTACGACCGCTTTTCGATTGGGGCCATAGTTTCCATCGATTCCTAAGAGGTTCATCGCATGGTGCACACCAGCATAACCTGCGATTTCATTGTTCTTCTGAAAGATATGCATTTGCCAATCTCCATGAGAAGACCATCGATGCATAGCTTCCCAGGCAATAAGCGTCAGTTTTTTATCAATAGCTGTTTGTGTAATACCTCTTTGCTGTACACAGTGTGGCCACCCCCAAAGTATGGTGCCCTCTTTCATGTCATCAAAATCTTCCTGAACAGGTTTGGGCAATAATGCGATATCGCAATGCTGAAAAAGATCGGCTCGACTAAGAACACCCCGGCTTTTGGCGGCCAGTTGGTTGTCATTTATTCCAAAAGGTAAGCCATAACCCTGTTCAAAAAACAGATGACTCCGGATCTTTCCATCTATCCAATTTAACTGTTCAGGGTGGATAGGGACTCTTTTTTCTTGTGGTTTTCTAGAGGTTCCAAAAACACCTACAGTATATAAATTCATGAGGTTTTGTTTTGTGAATGCTATTATTGTTTGCTACGGTTTAATACAATTACGTATCAGAAACGGACGAAAAAAAGAGCACCAAAAAATAGCTAAATGGCTCCTATGGTATTTCCTTCCGTGACCACCAAAGTTGGCGGATCGTTCAAAGAAATACACTGACATCTATACCAGCAATCGGTGATATATATCAGTAAACCTAGTCGCCGATTAATACTTATAAAGTGTTCTAAAAAGGGGCAAGCGCAAATGGGTTAACTGTTTCAAATGGTCGCCAACGTCAGGTTAAGTTTCTCCCATGGTATTTCTACCTAGTGTTAGTATTGGATTTGATCTTATAGTGTTGCTATTTCACCAATATTGTACTCATATTTTTAATATGCTCAGGACCTATTCTACAGCATTCTCCAATAATATCAGCTCCTAATTCCAGGCAGTATTTGTGGGTCGATTGCTATAATCTCCTAGGTAGCTTTCCTGAATTTACCAGTGTCATTTTTTCCTTTCCAGATTATGCCAGCCTGTTGGATTCTGTTTTATGATCGTGATCGCACATTTTCTTTATTTTTTTAGCGATAGCCGGATGGCTTGCTCATCGTTTTCGCGATAGCCAAGCTGACCCTTTGTAAAGAGGGCAGTTAGAATCCCCCCTAAAATATAAGCAGCTGCAATGAGCCATAATAGTAACGGATCGAACTTGTCATTTGACAGGCCTTGCTCAAGGAGGAGTATTGAAATAAATACGTTGTTCATTACGTGAAAGAGATAACCTCCAGCCAGTACTCTTCCACCTGACTTATTGCATAGATATGCAATCATGTATGCAATCCCGATTTCACTTAACATAAACCAGAAGATAAACCCATTGCCCATTTGTGCTTGCGGTGAGCCAGGTCTGAAAAAATCAGGTAACATAAAGCATCCAAGAAGTAATCCCACTAGCGTAGCACCTAATAATGGTCCATGTCGTCGTTCAAGTAGAGGTAAAGCAAAACTCTGAAACCCTAATTCCAAGAAGCCACCTGATAACGGAGTGAACCAAAACAAGAGTCCTATCAAAAAGGGTATGGCATCTTGCAGATATGAGAAAGTTGGCCAAGCACCCCTATTTAATCCAAAAATCACCATCGGAATTAGACTTAAGACGATGGGTCCAAGCAATGAGATAAGCCAGATAGTATGGGGTATTCGAAGACTAAAACATTGGCTGAAAATTTGTTTAAGCCCCGCTTTTCCATCGAACATCCATCGTAATACAATAGCGATTAAAAGAGGAACAGGAGCGGAGTACGCCGGCGCACCAGTAATGAAATAGATAGGTATCCATCCAACTGAAAAAGTGATGAGATAGTAGAACTTGACTTGATGTTTATGGATGTAATGAATCATTTCGGCTGCCTTGGTTTTAGTTGGTTTCTTCTACTTTCAGCGATGTGAGATCATATTTTTCGGTGTTATTTAAGGCAATTTTTCTATAGACGCTGACCAAAAGTCAATAAGTTACCAGCTCCGTCTACGTACTGAAAACTCCTTTTGTCCCCACGGTTTCACTTGTAAGGGCACGTTCGGGTGTGTCTTCGTCCTGTTATCAATGAGCGATTGGTAAAAACAGTTAATTTCGTCCATTCTGATATATACCTGCCCATAGTTCTCCTTTGATTCAAGCGCTTTCAACTTAAAGAAATGAACCTGAATCTGGTCTTTCTCTAGCATCAGATAGTCATCATAACCGACACTTCCAATTGCTGAAAAACCCAATTGCTCAACGTAGTATTTTCTCGTAGTAGCCTCGTCACGCATGGGAAGTATAGGGTAGATGTTTGTTAGAATAACTGCACGGTTGCTGGGACAAAATGGCTGGTATTAAAACTACAATGAGTTTGCCTACCTTCTTGGTTCTGATCCGGAAGAGAAAAGGCAGGCTACTTTTGATAATCAGCGGCCACTACTTCCTTGATCCCCTCTAGGTACGGAGTCGGTTGTAGATCAAACTGATCATTGAATTTGTCAGAATTGAACACATAATCTCTGTCATATTGATACATCATTTCGGGCAGCTCTTTCATGAGGGGGGTAAAAAAGCCCATTATCTTGACGATGAATTTTGACGCTACCTGATACTTGGGTTGTACACCCATCTCCTTTGCGATTGCCTCTATCCATTCCTTTCCTGTCAAAGGATTGTCGGCTGTAGGTAAATGCCAGACTTGCCCGTACGCTTTCTCAGAATTCCCTAACAGGGCAGTGGCCTTTGCAGCATCCGGTGTGTAGGTGAATGAATGTTTGAAGTTTACAGCACTCATCCAATTTGCTTTTTTACCATGGTCTAAGGGGTTAAAAACAGTTTCTGTGAGCATGCTTGTTTTTTTTATATTAGGGCCATAAAAATCTGCGGAACGAGCAATCAGTGCAGTGAGCTTTCCTTCCTTTACTTTGCTCATGATTGTATTGACTATTTCCGCACGGACTTCCCCTTTTTTACTTGGTGGATTGATTGTCGTCTCCTCCGTCATGCCATTCAATTCGCTCGAATCGTACATATAGATATTATCAAAAAACACCAGTTTGCAATTATTTTCAATGCAGGCATCCACTACATTCTTTGTGAACTTTGGCCAGTTTTCATTCCAGATTTTATAGCTATAAGTAAAGCCAACAGTCACATATACAATCGACGAGCCTTTCACGGCCTCGTTTACGTCACTAGGATTAAGTAAGTCCGCTGACATAAGTTCGTCCTTATCATTGATTCTGATAGGGTTTCTACTTACCAGTCTGATCTCATCTGTGTACTTCGTGAGGGCTTTTGCAAGTTCAATTCCAATAGCGCCACCGGATCCCAATATTGTTTGCATGACTTTTAGTTTAATGTGAATTTAGCTCTCAGATCTGCTGTAGTCCTGGATGGCTGACTTTTCCGACCATCGCTTACACTAAAGGTATCAATAGGCGGTCGCATGTCCAAAAGTGTTTTTCTGTGTAGGATTGAGTTTGCAGTGGACAAATTGCAAGTTGGTTTGA
>JBLIIJ010000049.1:0-27762 GCA_047635055.1 Cyclobacteriaceae bacterium
GATCATTGTGTGAAAATGCAAACGTATCCGCCTTACTCAACCATGCGCCTTCTTTCAAACAGACATGGGATAGCTGGTCATACAAAATAGTGTCTCCTTTTTCGGCAACAGCTGACACCAAGGCCAAATTGGCAACATACCCAGAGTTGAACAACAAGCATGCTTCCGCATCGAATAAGTCCGCGAGATAGGTTTCAAAATCACAAACCAATGGGTTATTACCTGAAAGCAACCGACTACCTGTGCTCCCATGGCTGTAGGTAGAAGCCAATATTTCAGTATTAATTATCGCCTTCAGCGCTTCATTATTTGCTAAGCCCAAATAGTCATTAGAAACGAAATCTTTCAGGTTTGGCGTAAAAGATAATCTTCGAAGATTCCCTTCATTTGTCCGCTGTAGGAGCTTATCTGCTAAAAACTGTTCATCCATAATATACAATTGAACAAATATCTATCTTTGCCGCCCCATGAGAAAAATTCAGCTGGTATTTATCTTATTATTAGCCACAAACATCCTAAATGCCCAATTAACTCCTTTGAAAATTCTCACTATGGAGGCAAAGATTCTTGTAGAAAATGATGCGTTCACTTTGGACCTTACCAAAGATCAATATTATAGCAGTGGGATATTTGGAGAATGGAGATACCTTTTGGATAGCGGGAAAGAAAGTAAAAAGATTAGATCCTACTCGCTAAACCATCGCATGTATACGCCAAAATACATTAGCTGGACCAACTTAGACGAGCTCGATAGACCTTATGCAGGACTTCTTTCTGTTACCGCAGCAAATAGTTATCACTTTAATAACGGTAGATTTTTAAAGGTTCAACTTGAATTGGGCTGGTTAGGGCCAGGCGCTTTAGTCGGGGAGACACAAACAACATGGCATGGTTGGTTTGGCATGCCCGAGCCAAAGGGGTGGCAATATCAAATCAACAATTCTCCTATTGTCAATTTGTCCGTTCACCATGTCAAAGCCTTCGCTCAGAACAAGAATATAGAATTGTTCACGGAATCAAACCTAGCCCTGGGCTCTGTTTATAACTATGTGAGACAAGAGGTAGCCATCCGCATTGGAGAATTAAAACCACTCCATCAATCTGCTTATTTGAGTTCTTACCTAGGCAAAACAAAATTTAAAACGCAAAAACCTATCATTGAGGAAATCTATTTTTTCTATGCGCCGGGATTAGAGTATGTTTTTTATAATGCCACAATAGAAGGTAATTTATTCGGTGAGGGATCTATTTATACGGAAGACGCCATTTCATGGGTGTGGCAGCATAAAGCGGGAATTATGTTTAGCTGGCCGAGTTTCGATCTTGGGATTACGGCCTATTGGCGAACGCAAGAAAACAAAAGCGCCACCAGCCACAATTATGTCGGTATTCAACTTAATCAGCGCTTTTAATGGCTATTAAGTTTTTACCAATAACCTGTCGGTTTTTTAGTTCCAAAATAGCTTTCACCGCGTGATCCAATGAAAATACTTTATTGATCGCAGGGTTTATTTTACCCTCCGCTAACCATCGAAGCAACTGCTGTACGTTACTTCTATTTTGCTCAGGGCTATTTCTCCAAAAATTCCCCCAAAATACCCCAACGATTGATGCGCTTTTTAACAAGGGCAAATTCCATGGAATACTCGGAACTGTTCCCGAAGCAAAACCAACGACTAAATGTCTCCCTTCAGGTTTTAAGCTCCTAAAACAAGCTTCCGACAGCTCTCCTCCAACTGGGTCGAAGACCACATCCACGCCTCCTAGTCTTTTGAGTGCTGACTTAATGTCCATTGTCGAACTATTTAAAACGATCTGTGCGCCTTGCTTTAGTGCAAATTCGCATTTATCATCAGAAGAGCAAATAGCGATTACTTTAGCACCAAATAACCTCGCTAGCTGAATGCATGCTGTACCAGTTCCTCCCGAAGCACCCAAAACGGCGATCGTTTCATTTGAACGCATTACTGCACGATCTTTTAACGCATAATATGCTGTTGCGTAAGTCTCCAGTAGAATGGCGCTTTTATCTAATGGTGCACCACTTGAAAGCAAATAAGTATTGGACTCACTGGCTACTACGTATTCCGCAAACCCACCCCAACTCATTGCCGCACAAACTTTATCGCCTACCGCAAATGAATGAACATCATCACCAATAGCTTGTACGATCCCAGAAACTTCCCCACCCGGTGAAAATGGTAATGCCGGCTTAAATTGATATTTTCCTTCCGAGATCAACACGTCTGGATAATTTACTCCAGCATAATAAATATCAATTAGTACCTCGTCTTTCCCCGGAATGGGGCTTGGAAGGTTTCCTAGAACTAATGATTCAATCTTACCTGGATCAGTGCATATTATGGCTTTCATAATATGGCTAAGACGTTTTCTGGAGGTCTGCCAATTGCTGCTTTTCCATTTTTTACCACGATTGGCCGCTCAATCAACTTCGGATAGGCGACCATCGCAGATATCCATTCCTCTTCAGTAAGGTTTTTACCTTTAAAATTTTCTTTGTATGCAGTTTCTCCCTTTCTGATCAGCTCTTCTGCCGCTATACCTAACAGTGCCAATATTTCGCTCAGTTGTTCTGATGTGGGCACTTCTTTGAGGTATTCGACGATTTGAACGTCCTCTCCTTTTTCAATTAAAATAGCCAAGGTGTCTCTACTCTTGCCGCATCTCGGATTGTGATATATAACAGTCATGTAATTCTCAGATTCTTTCAAGTTGAAATTTAGTATAATTACAAAATACGAATATGACTCCTATGAGAATTACTTGCATTTTATTTTCACTTTTGATTTGCCTCACTGTCACAGCACAGAAAAAAAAGAAAACCTCCCTGCCCCAACCAACTGCTGCTCAACAGCGACTTGAAGGTTATCAACAACGACAATTACTTCAAGATAAATCACTGGTAAAGAACCTTGAATTTAGAAACGTGGGCCCCACGATCATGAGTGGTCGAGTGGTGGATATCGCAGTAAACCCGCAAGATCCAACCCACTTTTTTGTTGCCTATGCGTCTGGCGGTTTATGGGAAACAACCAATGAAGGTGCTTCTTTTCGGCCACTTTTCGACAATGAAATTGTGATGACCATTGGGGATATTGCCGTGGATTGGAAGAATGATGTCATTTATATTGGCACGGGGGAAAACAACAGTAGCAGATCCTCCTACTCTGGTTTTGGCTTATTTGTATCAAAAGATCATGGAAAAAGCTGGCAACATCTCGGACTAGAAGAAACGCATCATATTGGTCGTGTTATTCTTCACCCCAGCAATCCTGCTATTCTCTGGGTAGCGTCTTTGGGACATTTATATTCTGAAAATGCTGAAAGAGGTGTTTTTAAAACGATTGATGGTGGCCTCACTTGGAAGAAGACGTTGTACATCGATGACAAATCTGGAATTGTCGAGCTTATTATTAACCCAAAAAACCCCGATGAACTTCTTGCCGCCTCTTGGGAGAAAGAACGTAAGGCTTGGAACTTTCAAGAATCTGGAGAAGGAACGGGAATCTTCAAATCTACCGATGGTGGAAATAATTGGAAAAACATTTCCGCAGGATCCAGCGGCTTTCCTGACAACATAGGATCGGGTCGAATTGGATTAGCATTCGCACCCTCTGACCCAACAATCATTTACGCTGTTCTCGACAATCAAAACAGACGCGAAGAAAAAGAAGACGATAAAAACGAAACTGCGCTTACAAAAGAAATACTCCGACCGATGGACAAGCAGACTTTTGCAGGACTGCAAAACGATGATATCAATCTTTTTCTAGATGATCAGGACTTTCCTGAAGAATTCAATGCGCTCGATCTAAAAAAAGATATTGAAGACGGGAAATATTCACCAATTGACTTAGTCACTTATTTGGAAGATGCCAATTCGCGCTTATTCGATACGCCAGTCAAAGGTGCTGAAATGTACAAATCCGAAAATGGTGGAGCGACTTGGTCCAAAACACATGAAGGGTACATCGATGCAATGGTTTTCTCTTATGGCTATTATTTTGGACAAGTACGCGTCTCGGCCCTAGATCCAGAGATGATTTATACAATGGGCGTACCATTGGTAAGGTCAAATGATGGAGGAAAAAATTGGGAGATTACCAACATGGAAAACGTACATGCCGATCATCATGCGCTTTGGGTAAATCCCACAAAAAAAGGGCATCTCATTAACGGTAATGATGGTGGAATCAATATTTCTTACGACAATGGTGATACTTGGATGAAATGTAATTCTACAGCGGTAGGTCAGTTTTATACCGTAAATGTAGATATGGCAGAGCCTTACAATGTATATGGAGGACTACAAGACAATGGCGTATGGAAAGGCCCAAGCACCTATGAATACAGTTATAGCTGGCATGAGGAGGGAAATTATCCTTACACACGTCTTATGGGTGGCGATGGCATGTATGTGGCGATTGATACAAGAACCAATGATCTTGTGTATACCGGATATCAGTTTGGTAACTATTTCAGGATCAACACCAAAACTGGAGACCAAAAGTATATCACACCAAAGCACAAGCTTGGCGAAAGGCCTCTGCGATGGAATTGGAACTCCCCGTTGATTCTATCAAAGCATAACCAAGACATTGTCTATTTCGGAAGTAATAAATTTCACCGATCTATGAATCAAGGTGATATTTTTGAAACCATGTCGGGCGATCTAACAAAAGGAGGGAAAACGGGTGATGTCGCCTATGGCACGCTTACAAGTATTGATGAGTCTCCTATCCAATTCGGCTTGCTCTATACGGGCTCAGATGATGGATTGGTATACTTAAGTAAAGATGCTGGACAAACATGGGAAAATATCAGTAAAGGGCTCCCAAGCGATTTCTGGATAAGCAGAGTCGTTGCTTCCGCCCATAAGAAGTCAAGAGTTTTTGTTTCCCTCAATGGCTATCGTTGGGACAACTTCGAAGCTTTGATTTATCAATCGGATGATTATGGCAAAACTTGGAAAAAAATTAGTGGTAGCCTCCCAACAGAACCAGTCAATGTTGTCAAAGAAGATCCTGATAATGAGCACATTTTATATGTTGGCACGGATCACGGAACGTACGTTTCGCTTGATAAAGGCACTTCATTTATGTGTTTTGGAAAATCATTACCTAATGTCGCTGTACATGATTTGGTCATTCACCCTAGAGACAAAGACTTGGTCATAGGAACACACGGCAGGTCCATTTACATTGCTGATTTGACTGTGCTCCAGCAATTACCAACAGACTTGAATGTAGATTTGAAAATTTATGATCTCGCTGAAAAGACTTACAACAAGAATTGGGGAAATAATCTAGGCTGGCACTGGAACGGCCCCAAGGAACCAGAAATGTCTATTCCGATATTTAGTTCGAAAGGCGGTATTGCATCTATGAGAATAATTCAAGATGAGGACATATTGTCCCAACAAGAAATCAACTTAGACGCTGGACTCAATTTTCTCGAATACGATTATTCTTTTGACGAAAACAAGAAAGACATCTTAGAGGCAGAGACCAAAGAAGCAGATAATGGCAAGTATTACTTACCCGCCGGAAACTACACCGTTGAGATTGCTAGAAAAGATGGAATCTCATCTAATAATATATTTATAATTAATCCGACAAAAGAATCTCCAAAACGAAAAGGATCAGAGTAAGACTAAAAATCTGATGACTGAGATATTTTAGATAAGTTTTTTTACTGCGAAATTGAGGGTTTGATAAAGGATAAAACTTTGAGACTTCCTACAAATGAAGACGTTACAATTAACACCTGCATTACCCTGAAGATATATATGTTGATCTTGAATTATTAGAAATTTAAATTGATATTAAACACAAGCTCGGCGCAAGCTCGCCAAGTATGAAAGCGGATAGTTGCTTTTTCGATGCAAACATCGGGGGATAGTACTCACAAAGTGAGAGTTACCTTGTGCATTTTGTTCGCTTAGATGTTGGCGCAAATAGCGTAAACGAAATTTCAAGTATACTCCTATCTATTTACATGGAATCCATGAAGTCGTTAGACAAATAAGTACCTTGAAAAGCCTCGGAGTTTGTAAAATGTATAGTTTTCTAATCATATGCGACACAATACTTTATCACAACCTTATGAAAAAATGTATTTTAATCTGCGTCCTTACTTTTTCTAATTTATCCTGCTCGGAAAAAAATCATGAGAAGGAAAACTCATCCTCCTTAGCAGCCAAGAATGCGCCAATGGCAGCAATCACTTATGATTCACTTTTAGCTAAGAAAGCTGGTGCAGATGATTATGGTATGCGACAATATGTCCTTGCGTATCTAAAAAGAGGACCAAACAGAGATTTATCCAAAGAAGAAGCGACCAAACTTCAAAGAGCACATATGGATAATATTGGTCGCATGGCTAGACTGGGCAAATTGGTAATAGCAGGGCCGTTCATGGATGATACAGAAATTAGAGGGATTTATATTTTTGCTGTTGAGACCGTTGAAGAAGCGGAGGAGTTGACCAAAACTGACCCTGCCATTCAGGCTGGTAGTTTAATTATGGAACTACATCCATGGTATGGTCCAGCGGCATTGGTTCTTATCGAGGACCTTCAGAAAAAAATAAGAAAAACCAAGATTTAAGAAATCAAGAACCTCAGCGTAATCTTGCGAAGTATAAAGTGATATAATTGTTTTATTCTAAGCAAGCATCTAGGAATAGTAGTTAGAAGGTGGGTTTAGTTATTAAGAGATAATAAAGTTTGAGTCATGGTGGAAATTTCACTGTTTGAACACAGCAACAAGGCCGGCTACCGTTGTGAAATTTCTCCTGCCGTCGATCCTGTGGTCTTTGCCGGTGCGCCGGTTCTATAAGTTTTTTGGTCCGACGTTTCGGATAAAAAAAATGACTTGTCCTCCGTGAAGACTTGCCGTCTGCAAGCCGACCGGCTTGAGGGCAAAACTGCGTTAAAAACCAAAACGATTATTATATTCTCAATTTCCGTTTCAAAGGAATAAGTTATTGATCAAACTCAGGTAAAAGATAGCATTCAAAAAAGCCCCTCTCTTGAGGGGCTTTGAACCAAACCAACACATCTTCATCGTTCATGAAGAACAAATCTGATAGGTACTGTCATAAATACTCTTACTGCTCGGCCTCTTTGCTTTCCTGGTATCCAATTTGGTGCTTCATTGATAGCTCTAATGGCCTCTGCATCACATCCTGCACCAATGCCTTTAATCACCACTGCATCCGTGAGGTTTCCCTCCTTTTCAACAACAAACCTTACATAAACTACTCCGGAAACGCCTAATCTTCTTGCAACAGCAGGATAATCAAGGTTTTCTGCTATGTATTGATAAAAACTGGACAGCCCTCCCTCCGGCTCAGGTTGATTCTCTACAATTTGAAAAATTTCATCTACTCTTTCTTCCTCCACTTGAATCGGTATATCATCATAAATCACATCTGCAATCACATCTGCTTGCGTAATCTCCATATCAATGTTAAGCTCCAACTCTTCTAATACCTGTTCATTTTCCACTTCAACGATTACCATGTTTTCAATTTTCGCTTGTGGTGGCGGTGGTGGCGGTTGATTAGAAATGGGGACTTCTGTAAGCGCTTCAAAGCTATCATCAATAACACCTAGATCGACCAAACCTCCATTATCATAAAACCTCCAATTAATGGCGGTAATAACAAAGAGTAGGCTCAGGCATAAGCTTAATGGAAAAAGTAGATTTCTTAAATTTAAATCATTATCAATTCTCTCCTTTTTAGTATCACTTAACCCCTGGTATTCATATTGAGTAAGCTTCTTAATAGGATGTAGCATATCATTTGCGAGAATTGCTGCTCGCAAATTATCGTTCAGCGTCTGGTTTTTGGGTCGTGTAGCTTCTGTTTCCATGACTATGTGTTTTTAATTTGGTCTAGTCAATGTCAGATAATTTAATCTTTGATTGAATGACAGCCGTCAGCAGCAAAAATGATAGTTATCAATTTTTTTTAAACAAATTTTAATTTTAAAGATTATCAATCTGTTATCAGATTGAAAAAAATAGTATGCGTGCATAACAAATTAACAATCTGATGCCCATTTAATTGAATTTTAACCTTAAATTAGACGCATTAAACAAACTATGAAGATGATGAAGAAAGAAGATTTATTAAATCCCTTGAAAACGATTGCAATGTTGGCAATTGTGCTTGGGCTTGTATTTACAACTAGTTGTGATAGCGACGATGATGATGATGATTGTGTTGAGCTAATGTTTTATTTAGACAATGACAATGATGGATTGGGAGACCCAAATACCTCAGTGATGGCTTGCGAGCAACCTGAAGGATATGTACCCAACAGTACAGATGATGATGATAGTGGAGATGTTGCGCCTACTCAAAATATTGTTGAGTTAGTTGTGGCCAATTCTACTGGTGGTTTAACTGGACTTGATTCATTGGCTAAGTATTTGAGTGTTTACCCTGATTTGATTGCTCTTTTCAGTGGCGCTGGTGATTTCACCGTATTTGCACCAGATAATAACGCTTTTATTAACTTATTAGCAACTCCTGGATTTCCGGCTTTGATTACATCTATCAACCCTGATATTATCAAAGAAGTATTAGCATATCATGCTTCTTCTACAAGATATGAGGCTGCTGGCTTACCTGCTGGTACTGAGGTAACAACTTTGTCGTCAATGAGCGAGAAGATTGTTGTTAATGATGACGGAACATTATTTACAGGTTCTTCAAATTCAGCGATAGCAGTGAAAAGTGCTGACATTAAGGCCACTAATGGAGTAGTTCATATTATCGAATCAGTGATGATTCCACCAACAATCGGTGCTTCATTGACTCCAATATTGGGTACTAATGCCGGTACATTGCTGTTAGGCGCTGACTTTTCAATATTAGCACAGGGTATCACAAAAGCTGATACGCATGCTGCTACGAGTGAGGCTATCCCTTCATTGGTGTCTATTCTTTCTGGAACAACAGAACATACCGTTTTTGCTCCTACAAACGCTACATTCTATGCGGCTGCTGGTGTCACTGCTGAGGATGACGAAGCAACTATTTCAGCAAAAGTTGATGGCTTTTTAGGTGCATTCAGTGCTGAGCAATGGTACGGAATCATCGCTCATCATGTAGTTCTTGAAACAGTAGCCCCAGCTGACATTAGCAATGGTTTAAGCAAAACTTCCGCATTGGGAGCTCCTTTAACTTTCTATGTAATTGAGGGTGCTGGGAATTTTACAGGTATTTTTATAGATTCTAATGGTGATTTCGATGGTACTGCTGCTACTTTCGATGCTGAAATTGCTTTGCCTGATGCTGCGGTAGTAACAAACGGACGAGTTCACGTGATTGCTGGTATTCTTTTACCATAACAACAGGGAATTCAGTTAAGTAATTTTGATAAAAAAAGGGTTTGAATTATTTCAAACCCTTTTTTTATTTCACAACGTTTCCACAGAGCGAGCAAAACTTAGCCTCATTACTTATCTTTTTATTACCGCAATTTTCGCAAGCACGCGAATTTCTGGCTTCCTTTCTTCTATCTTCTCTATTTTCCATCTCCTCTACCGCTATTTGTGCCGTTACAATCCCAGTAGGTACCGCAATTATTGCGTACCCCATTAACATTAACAACGCAGCAAAGGCCTGTCCTATGACTGTTTGAGGAGCGATATCACCATAACCTACAGTTGTTACCGTCACAATCGCCCAGTAAATACTTCTAGGTATACTTGTAAATCCATTTTCTCCCCCTTCAATCATATACATGAGGGTTCCCATAATTGTAACAACAGAGGAGACTGCTAAAAGAAAGACCACTATTTTCTGCTTACTCGCTGTTAAAGCATTTCCTAAAACTTGTGCTTCTCCCAAATACCTCGTAAGCTTCAATATTCTAAAAACTCTTAAAAGCCTAAACGCACGAATGACTATTAAGTAACTTCCTCCTGTCATAAATAGTGTTAAGTATGTAGGGAGAAGGGCTACCAAGTCAATGATACCTAGCCAACTGGTAACGTATTTCATTGGCTTTCTAGTTATCAACAATCTTAATGCATACTCCAGCGTAAATAAGCCTGTAAATGACCATTCTAGTAAAGTAAACAACCTGCCAAACTCCTGGTCAATTTCATTGACACTTTCAAGCATCACAGCGAGTATACTTCCAAGGATTACAAAAAGCAGCGCAATGTCGAATAACTTCCCCAATTTGGTGCTAGTACCAAATACAATAATGAATATTCTGTTTCTAACTTTTGAGAAATGTTTAAAATCCTCAGGCATATTCTTGGTTTTAAATGATATATAAAATAATCTGGGGTCAATTTAGAAATTAATCAATAAAAAAGCCCTGATTGGGAAATCAGGGCTTTCATATTGATAAGTCTTTAAGATTAATTCATCAACTGATCGAAAGTAACCGATATGTAATAAATGGCACCAATATTAGGCCCTCCTAAGCTTTGCAAATAATAATCTCCTAATAGATTTGACCCTCCAAGTTTCACTACAGATTGCAAATCTTTTAATCGGTAAGATACCTGCGCATCCAAGGTACTATAGGCCGCCACATCTCCTTCAGCAAACGACGATTCCCATCTAAATGCATCTTGCCATCTATAGGTGATATTAAAACCAAAATTGTCTGTCACCTTTCTGTTCCCAAAATTCAAGTTGAATTTATGCTCTGGTGTGTTAAAATCATTTAGTACGTTCTCGTCGTACCCATCAATAAACTTATTCCAACTGTAATTACCACCAAGCGTATAGCCACCAGATAAACTATACGTAATTCCAACAGCAGCGCCTTGTGTTCTTACTGTGCTGTTTAGGTTAGTATAGATAAAAAATGCTGTAGCGGCATCAGTTTCATTACTGGCAAGTTGTGATGGGATCTTAGAGTCTGGATTTAATAAAGACGTATATGCAGGATTACCTTCCCCATCCTTCAAAGAAGCAACTATCTGCTCTTGACTGATAAAATCAGTGTAGATGTTATAATAATAAGAGCCATCGATCAATAGTTTATTTTGAATCAAACTTTTGTACCCTACTTCTATGGATTTCACTCTTTCAGCTTTTACAGGATTAAAGCTCCCCTCCATTCTTCTTACAAGGCTTGTGGCTGCTTCTTCCGTCGTTTCTCCTTGAAATAACCTCGCTCTAAATTGATCAACAGATGAACCATTATAGTAGAAGTTATTATCCGGATCTGGTAAATAGGCTTCATAAAACTCTGGCAACCCTCCTACGAGTCGTTCAGAAATCACGTCTAAATCTATGTATTGACCTTGTGTGGTTGGAAATCTAAATCCAGTTTGTAGAGATAATCTGAAATTATGATTTTTATTTACAGTGTAAACTGCCGAAAGTCTTGGATTAAACTGACCTTCGAAATTCTGATTTTTATCAAATCTCAGACTTCCCGAAAATTTCAGATTATCTGAGACTCTCTTTGCCGCTTGAGCATAAATACCAAACTCGCGAATACTAATTTCATTACCAATAGTATCAGGAAAAATGGTACCCTCAGATCCCAAATCAAATATTCTAAAACTTGATCCAACTTGTAATTCCATCCAGTCAATTTGATTCTTAAAGTCAAACTGTCCTTCTGCATGGTACATCGCCGACCTATCGGCAAATTTAGGTCCATTTGGCACTACACCTTGCAAAGCCCTTTGCTTTAACTGCTCGAAGGTATAAGTCTCTCCTGTTCCCGGATCCGTAACCGTTCCATCTTTAGTTAAAATATATCTTGAATCTACGACCCCACGAGCAAAGCTGTGTGCTTGCTGTTGCGCTATAAGTCTTTCACTTTCACTTAGATTGCTAATATCGCCCGGTTGTAGCCCCTGAGTGTTTAATGATCTTAAATATTCCACACCATAATCAACCAAATATCCAGTTAAAGAACCATTACTCGGCGTTCCGTTGGCTTCATTAGCAGCTGTATAAAAAGGATTAAAGGCTCCTGCATTTGGATTACCAGACCTCTCTACAGTGTAATCACCAAATCTAAAGCCTGTCACCAAATCGTTCATTCTCTTGGCTAAAAACTCGGTGATATAACTATCCCCTGAATTTTCAAATGTCGCATAAGCCTTCAAATTGAAATTATCTCCCCTCAACTGTAGTCGATGTTGTTGGATTCCGAAGTTTGTCAATGAATAGCGCTGCGCTCCTGTGTAAATACTTGTTCCAAACCCTCCATTGTATAAGTAACTGGCTTCAATGTTATCCGTCAATCTATAAAACAGGCCAACATTTAATTTTTTATTCTCCGCGCCGTAGTTAATTAAATCTACTTCCTTGTACGGGGTTAAGTTTACAACGTGATTAGGCAAATCACCTGCGTTCATATATTGGGAAGCAAATCTACCTCCACCAAAATTTGCATTATTCGCAATTACGCCAAACGCCGAGCTGAAAGGAAAAATAGCCAAATTAATACCGGCCTCATCTCCATGAAAATGCAACCTATCCGCTCCAGGGTTGACACCACCTATAGCCGCTAATGGATTGCTTTCGGCATTTCTATCTAGTGCATCATTTCCATGCCAGTCATCGGCCCTAGAGTAAGAGGCATTAATTTTAAAAGCAAATTTATCATTAAATGCTTTGGCATATCTTATTGATGCCTCAAACATCGGCGCTACACCTTGATCAGCATTGTCACCTATGTGGTTGACTCCCGTTTTAGCAAAAGCACTTAAACCTTGATACTCAAAAGGATTTTTACTGTTTATCAACAAGACACCATTGAAAGCACTCGGCCCATATAATGCCGACGATGCTCCTGGTATTAGCTCAACACTCTCCACATCCAATTCGGATGGCCCATTCAAGTTCCCAATAGGAAAATTCAACGCAGGGGCTTGCGTGTCCATTCCATCGATTAACTGTACGAATCTCGTATTTCCTGTACTTCCAAAACCTCTCGCATTGATAATCTGAAAGTTGATACTACTTGAAGCAACATCTACTCCTTTCAAATTGGCAATAGCTTTATAATAAGTATCAGCCGAGGTGTTTTGTACAGCCAAAATATCCATCTTTTCAATAGATACTGGTGATTGCAATATACTTTCCTCAACTCTAGAAGCCGAAACCACAACTTCTTGGCCGAGCATAAAAGATTCGGTCATTTGCACGTCAAGACCAGTTACAATGGCAGAGGTGACCCCAATTTCTTGTCGCTCATACCCAATACTTGTGATGATCAAAGTCAAGGGGGGTGCTGAATTAACGCTTAAAGAAAATTGACCATCTACATCTGTAATAGTACCAAGTACAGTACCCTTTACTAATATATTTACACCAATCAGTTCTTCACCATTTTCTGTATCGGTGATTTTACCACTTATTTTTGTTTGGGCAAAAGCAGCACCCACCATCAAGACCATTAGTGCTGCTCCTGCTATTATCTTGGTAATTGTATTATTCATAGGGTTAACGGGTTAAAATCTCTGTTTTATAATTTTAATATTAGCCATTTAAAATGACAATTAGGCATTTAAAAGGCGTTTTTGAATGGCTTTATTACCATTTAATCAAAAAAAAACCCGCCAAGGCGGATTGCAAGATTCACAGCCCAAATTTAATCCTAGCTCAACTCGTTTTTAAGGTGCGTTACAAACTTATCACACAAGGCATTCATTTCACTAGACATGTACTCATCACCTGTTGCGTTAAGAACGCTTTGGGCTAAACCTCCCAAACAATCAATATAAAATCTCTTCATATCTTCCACAGGCATATCTTTTGACCATAAATCAATACGCAAGGTATTTTTAGTACTATGATCCCATAAAGACAAACTAAAAGATTTAGTTTCGGAAAGCCCAGGTTGATCCTTTTGATCCGCGTCCCAAAAAATCTTCTCGGGTATATTTTCTTTATCTAGCTCTACGATGAGCTTTATTTCAGATTTGTTAGTCATTATTTATTTAGGTAAAAGTGCTTTAAAATCATCATAACCAGTATTTTCTGCCAAGCTTACATCACAACCCAACGTAGCAGCCAATTTATTAATATCTTCTACACGATTATCTGGACTTGGATGCGTACTTAAAAATTCTGGTGTTCCTCCTTGATTGTCTTCATCAATTAACTTTTGAAAAAAGGAAGCAGCGCCATTGCATGCATATTCCGTATTAGACAAATACCTTACAGAATAATCATCCGCTTCAGATTCTGCATCTCTGCTAAACGCCAACGTTGCTCCAGTACCAGCTATATTTCCAGCTATTGTTGCCAATGTACCTGAGTCTCCTCCCAATAAAATACTGAGAAGCGCCGATATCCCGTATTGACGCTGTAACTGTTTCGAGCTATGTCGCTGATCAGAATGAGCTATTTCATGCCCGATAACTCCGGCTAGGTCATCGGCTTCTTGCAAATACTGAATAAGACCAGTGTAAACATAAATGTAACCACCAGGAGTTGCGAATGCATTTAATACATCGTCTTGAACAATATGTAGCTTCCATACGAAATCATCTTTGTAGGTGATATCATCTGAACTTAATATCGCATTTTTCATAGAATTCAGGTACTCATAGGCTTCAGGATATTCCGCCTCTGACAAAATATTAAATGTAGAGTCACTGGCGATTTGCTCTGAAACTTGAAGCCCAAGATCTTTGTCATTTTGAATGGAGAAAAGTACGAGATCTCCGTTATCGTCACATGAGAGAAAAAACAATGTCAACACCGTTAAAAGTGACCATCTTATCTTATTAAATACTTTTATTTCACACATCTTATTAGCCTTCAAGTATATTCATTGCTTTTACTTTATCTTTTTTCAACTGATCCCTGAGATGTTGAATGTTTTCGAATTTTGTTTCATCTCTTAATCTTTTTACAAAACGTATAGTCAATCGTTCATTGTAAATACTCTTATCAAAATCAAAGATATTCACTTCAATTCTTCTTTCCTGTCCAGAGACCGTTGGTCTTTGACCTATGTTTAACATACCCTTAAACTCCTTACCATTCCAACCTACATATACCGCATAAGATCCGTCGGTTGGAATCAATTTGTAATGTTCAGGTACTTCAATGTTAGCCGTTGGAAAGCCGATACTTCTTCCTATTCGATCTCCCTCCTTTACAATTCCAGACATAGCATACATTCTTCCTAAAAATTCATTCGCAATATGAATATCCCCATTAGAAAGTGCAGTTCTGATTTTTGAAGAGCTGACACCAATTGTTTCAATGTCTTGGCGAGGGATTTCTTTTATTTCAAAACCATAACGCTCCGAATTTTTTTGTAAATAGTCAAAACTACCTTCTCTATTTTTACCAAACTTATGATCATAGCCTATGACGAGTTTTCGTGTTTGCAGACCTTCCACCATTACTTTTTTGATAAATTCGTCTGAAGACAATTGGGAAAACTCCTTAGTAAAAGGGATTTTAACTAAAAAATCAATGCCTAACTCGCTTAACAATTCCGCTTTTTCTTCAAATGTTGTTATGAGTTTTAAATCATTATTTTGCTTTAAAACAAATCTTGGGTGAGGCCAAAAAGTAATAACCACACTTTGACCGGATTGTTCTTTTGCGGTTTGGATGATGTTTTTTAAGATTTTCTTGTGTCCCACATGAACCCCATCAAAAGTTCCTGAAGTAACAATCGCATGACTAGGAGCTGAAAAAGTATTTATATCATCAATTATCTCCATCCCCTTGTATTTCATCAATAAGCGCATCTAACTGCCATGCATTTTTGATATGATAATCTCCTACACTCGTTCTTCTCAAAAGTTTAAGGTAGCCACCAACGCCTACTAATTGACCTAAGTCATTGGCGATACTTCTAATATAGGTGCCTTTGCTACATCTAATATCAAATATTACTTCCGGTAATTTTAATTGATAATCAAATTGATGAATGCTGACTGTTCGCTTTTTTATAATAACTTCTTCATTCTGACGCGCCAATTTATAAGCCCTCGTTCCGTTGACCTTAACTGCGGAGTGACTTGGAGGAATCTGTTCAATCACTCCTGTTAGCTTATCTATTTGTTCAGAAACTATTTCTTCCGTTACATCAGTAGTATCGTTCTCAACCTCGAATGGTCTTTCCATATCATAAGATGCTGTCGTTTTTCCCAACTCAATAATTCCTGTATATGATTTATCAAGTCCTTGTAGATCATTGAGAAGCTTGGTTCCCTTACCTACTCCTATTAGCAACAAGCCTGTAGCCAAAGGATCTAAAGTGCCCGCATGTCCTATTTTCTTGATTTTTAAAGCATATCGCAACTTATTTACAACATCAAAAGAAGTCCATGTTACCGGCTTATCAACAAGCAGCAACCCACCTTTTTCCTTAAGCTCGTTTAAGTCAAGCTGCATAATGAAAAGCAATAGCCATTAACCCGATAACAAAACAATATGCTGCAAAATAAGTCAGTTTACCTTTCTTGACTATTCGAATCATCCAGCTACAAGCTATGTACCCTGAAATGAATGCTGCAAAAAAACCAACCATCAAGACAGAAACAGACGTATTTCCCCCTATCTCAGGTGCTTCTAAATAATCTTTAAACTTTAAAAAACTCGCACCAAAAATAGGTACCAGAACCATCAAAAAAGAAAACTGAGTCGCCTTAGATTTCTCCACGCCTAAAAGCAAAGCAGTTGCGATAGTGGATCCGCTTCTAGAAATTCCCGGTAATACTGCTATGGCCTGAGCTAACCCTATCATCATAGCGATCAAAGGGGTTACTTCCTTTTTTCCATCATTTTTAAAATGTGTGAACATCAACAGAACACCGGTGATTAGCAGCATTGTCCCTACAAGCAGAATATTACCTGTAAAAAGAGATTCTATTTCATCTTGAAAAAACACACCTACTATCCCAACAGGAACCATTGAGATCACCATAAGCAAAATAAATTTCCATGAATCATTCCATTTGAACTCAAAAATCCCTCCAATAACTTCCCATATATATTTCCGGAAAACAATGACCGTACTCAAGGCAGTAGCCAAGTGAAGTATTACGGCAAATAAAAGATTTTCTTCATTGGAAGTTCCAAGTATGACGCTACCTAATTCTAGGTGCCCACTACTGCTGACTGGCAAAAATTCTGTCAACCCTTGAATAATGCCAAGGATTAACGCCTCTAAATATGTCATGAATGTTAGTCTGTTGGGTTATCAGATTTTTTCTTGTAAAAAATTGCCACAAATTGAATAAGAAAACCCAACATTACGATAATCGGCCCTAAAGTCAGCCCAAGAAACCCAAAACCAAATTCCTCATTGTCCAAGGTCATAATGATAAACCCTAGAATCAATGTAAGAACTCCCGCGAGCATGATAATGTAATTGATTTTTTTAAAAGCGAATTTACTTTCCTCTGACATGTTAATATAATTGGTCTAAAGACATTTTAAGATATTTTTTAATCGCACCATAAGTGCTCAAATAGGTAACAATCATACCCATTAAAACTATTCCACCAAATAAGATAGCTAGACTCTGTTGGTCTTGAAGTTGGTCAAGGTCTTCTATCCTATTGTTAGCATAATACAGGATAAGCATTAATAATGCTGAAGCAATGACACCACCAAGAAAACCATAACCTAAAGAGCGTACTAGAAATGGTCTTCTGATAAACCTTCCTGTAGCTCCTACTAGCTGCATACTTCGGATAAGAAATCGTTGAGAAAAAAGTGCCAATTTGATTGTATTATTAATCAGCACAACAACCACTATTAAGAGAATCAAAGCAAAACCTCCTAGCAGCGCGCCCAACTTATTTAGATTTTTGGTAATACTCTCGACGAGACTTTCAACGTAAGTAACTTCATAGACCCCTCTTATCGATTGTATTTCCGTCTTAATTTTAGATAGAGAATCAGTGGAATGATAGCCTGGTGCTACTTTAAGAACATACAAATCTCTTAACGGATTATCACCTAAAAATTCAGTGAAATCTTCACCGGTATCCTCAAGAAATTGTTTTGCGGCCTCTTCTTTGGTGACAAGCTTTATACTTGGGGTTTCGTCCCTTTTAAGCACATATGGCTTAGCGCCCAAGGTGAGATTCACTTTACTCAACTCACTTGACGAAATACTCTTTGTCAAGAACACTTGAATTTCAATATTCTCCTTGATGATTTCTGTCAGCTTGTTGGCATGAACTGCTAACAGGCCAAATAGACCTATAACTATAAGCGCCAAGGTGACGCTGAATGTGACACTCAAAAATGGGTAACTACCTAACTTCCTCTTTTTACGGACTTTCTGTTCCATGAAGTCTCAAAATTAAGCAAACAGCCTCAATTAATTGTTTTTGTTTTCTCTTAAGATGTCAAGTTGTTTATGAGATGCCAAGTCATATAATGGCTTAAGGTTTATTACTTCGTTAGACATAGCAATAGGATAATACGACTCTTTGAAATAAAGGAAAATCTCGCGTCCCGATTTCTTATTGATTTCAAGGATTTGATATGGCTCTTTTGTGAAGTCACCATATAGGAAAAGCTTTCCATCAAAATACTTATATTGAAGTTTTCCATCGGATCTTTCTACTCGGACGTCTATCGGGTTGACTGAGATTTTGGCAATGTCTGAAGTACCCACTTTTGGATTATTCACTTTCTCGGTTTCAAAATCATCTTCCACAGACATACCCATCAGCTGGGGTTTATTTAAGTCAACTTCAAAAGATTTGATAATTTCTTTTCCTTTTTCATCAAAACCAATCGTTGACGCTATGGTCTTTATTTCGTTGATAACTACGACTTCCTTCGTGTTTGAAGATTTTAGAACCAAAGACTCGGGAATATCCCAAACCCATATATAGTCATTGGGTTTTGCTGGTTTATTGATTTCAGCAATATATATCTTGTTATTCCCATTAGAAGGTAAGCTAAGAGAATACCACATGCCTAAGCTTATTGATACTACTACGCCTACACCGACAATCACTTTACTTAAACCTAAAGACATCAGACCGCCACCCTGTGCACCAATAACATCAATTCCATCAAGCCTAGCCTTCAATTGTGCATGTCTGTATTGGTTTAAACCTTCGAATACCCTCTTTTGGAATTGAAACTCAGAATTAAGTTCGGGTTTATTATCAAGGTCACTTTCAAAGCTTTTCACCTCTTGTGAGTTGAGCTCTTTCCTTAAATAAAGGTCTATTTTCTCTAGTTGCTGATTGTCCATTAGTCAAAAAAGTCTGCGGCGGTATATTTACTTTTTATTAGGCTATCTAATTTTTTTTTGCACTTATATTTTTTGGTCTTCGCTGTGTCAGTATTTGCAAAATTCAAATTCTTTGCAATATCGTTCATCGAAAGACCGTCAAAGTAATAATAGGTCAATATTCGTTTACAGACATCTCCTAGCTCGTCAATACAATTCATGACAATTTTTAATCGTTCTTTTTCATCATGTCCTTGATATTCTTCTCCATCAACTTCTTCCCTCGACATCTTATTCTTACGATCCAATTCCTTTCGCCATTGGTTCAAACAAATAGAATAAAGATAGGTGCTAATTTTAGACGTCATTACCAACTTCCCACTCACTGCTTTTTTCCAAAATGCAAGTAGTGCTTCCTGATAAACATCTTTTGCTTCCTCTTCTGTACCATTGTTTTTTAACACAAGATTTGTCATCATCTTGTAATACTTCGTATACAAGAAATCTAAAGCTGTTTCGTCCCCTTTCTTGATTTTTTCAAGAATCTCTTTGTCCTTCATTGAACGTAAAAACTCGGAAGTTTTCGGTTTTAATACTTTTAACTGTCATAAAGTAACCCAACATTCCGATGAGTCATGGTTATTTATCCGTAAAATAAGTTTTTAACCGATTAACTCAACAATCTGATCATCAGCGATTACGAATAACACGTCATTTTTATTGGGTTTAATTTTAGCTATTCCAGTAAACCCACCGAAAGCAGGCATAATGCCAAATGATTTAGAAAAATAAAAACAGGGTAAGGACATGCTCTGTCTGGCGGGTCCATTTAATCGAATTCCAGGATGCACATGTCCTGATATATTATAAAGGCTCGAAGTAATTTTTTCATGTGTAAATGAAAATGGTGGCCTAATGGCCTCTTCGACAGTGTATAAGACGGAGTTATCATACACCGATTTATCAAGCACATCATGATTGCCCAGTATTAAAGTAAACTTGACCATGGAGAAATCAAGAAGCCAATTTTCAAACATGGTCCATTCGGCATTCAAATCACTATGAAAAAGATCACCAAGAAAACAAACTTCTAATGGCTCGTAAACAAATATTAATTGGGATAATCTTTTCAAATCGTTGAGATGGACATTTTGGGGAATGGCTAAGCCATGTTTCCTAAAATGTCCTGCCTTTCCTAAATGAATATCAGAAACAATGAGTAACCTTTCCTTTGGCCAGAACAAAATCTTGTCAGAATCAACTATTAATTCCTCACCCAAAAGAGTCAATACTTCTTTCAACTATTTAATGGGAGCCATGTCTGGGTCCGGTATATGAAGAATAAATACCCACGAAGTTTTAAATTTCCCTCATCATCAATCCATATTCTACAGTCGTAAAGGCTTCCACTCTCAGGATCAAGAATCTCCCCATCGTTGTATTCTTCCTTCTTTTTGTCGAATTCCATATCCTTAATAATTTCCATTCCTATTACCTTTTGTTTGTATCTAGGATCATCTTCATCACACTCATTGCAAACGGCATTTTGATCACTGTCTGGATCAAGGATTTCCGAAACTTTTCCAAAATACCTCTCCCCTTTCTGATAAATCTCCACAATGGACCGGGTCTTACCTGTTTCATCATCGATTGTTTTCCATTTTCCTACGATCGATTGGGCATTTATCGTTAAAAGAAATGAAAATGCAACTAAAAAAAAACTGTATCGCATCATGTATGCTAGGGTTATATTTTGTGTTATAAAATTCCTTCAGTTAAACTGAAAAATGATGAATATGTTGCTTTTCGTAATTTTTTAAAAGCACAATCGCAATTGAAAAGTAAATAACTTTTGGCGTTTTTCTTCGACCATTATGATCGAATTCTATTTGGTTGAGCGATGAAACGGTTTCATTTTATGAAACCACTTTTAATTCTCCGCTACATATTTTTCTAATTGAAGTTGCATTTTCATTATCCTGTCCGCCAACTGCTCTGATGTGAGGTTCTGCCTTCTTAGTAAATCTACAAAAATTGGAAATGCAAAAGGAGAAGGTTTTACCGTATTCTTTAGCACTATTTTCTGAAGATTTATTCTTCTTATTGCTTCAAAAAGTCTTGAATGATCTAACTGCAGGGTAAGGACTTCATCGAGTGCTTGACGAATGAGTAAGTTTTTTTCATCGTAAGTGTCGAAAACTTTGTACAATATTCCTGTGGATGCTTGCAGATGCCTAGATTTCATATTTTTTCCAGGATAACCTTGAAAGATCAAACCGGCAATGGTGGCTATATCTCGGAATTTTCTTTTAGCCATCTCCGTCATATTAATTGACTCTTGAATATCAGGATACAAGTTGTCTTCTGTAAATAAATCAGATTCAAGTGCCTCCTCTATTGGGATTTCCTGATCTGAAAGCAACTCAAAACCATAGTCATTCATTGAAATGGAAAATGTGATAGGTCTGAGACGGCTAATTCTCATCGCGACAACTCCAGCCAATACCTCATGGACAAACATCCCTTCAAAAGGGTAGATAAAAAGATGGTAACCGAACTTTGTCTTGGCCTGTTCGATCAACAATGTTTTTTTATCAGGAACGGTAGACATCTTATTCTGTAAGTCCAATATTGGCTTAATCTTCTTCATCTCAACATCGGAGAAATTACCCTCTGTAGATTCTTGAAGTTTTGTTCTAATGACATCAGCCAGCATAGATGAAAGTGGAAGCCTGCCTCCACCCCATGCAGGTGTCAACCCCGATTTTTTTTTCGATTTCCTGACAATGACAGTATTATCCTTAATCATGATGAATTCAAGGTTTCGACCCGAAAACCAAAAGGTATTACCAGGGATAAGTTTTGAAACAAAGTTTTCTTCCACAGAGCCAATATGCCCTCCCGTGATAAACTTCACCTTCATTGCCGGATCTCCAACAATCGTCCCGATGGATAATTTATGCCTAGTCGCTGCTTTTTTATTGATTATTTTGAAGATCCCATTATCGTTGTAAACCTTCGCAAACTCATCGTAAGCTTCTAAGCTTTTCCCTCCAGTTGTGATAAAGTCAAGCGCCCAAGTCCACTCCTCCGCGCCTAGCAATCGATAACAATAAGTTTGCTTTATTTCTTCTAATATTTGTAATGGCTTAAAGCCACCACTGACGGATAATGTTACTAGATATTGTACGAGCACATCTAAGCACATTTCCAGCGGTTTTCTACTTTCGAATTGCTTTGACTCAATAGCCTGTCTCAATGCGGCTCCTTCTACCAGTTCAAGAGAATGCGTCGGAACAAAGTAGATCCTGCTTATTTCTCCCGGTCTGTGCCCACTTCTACCAGCTCGTTGAAAAAACCTTGATACTCCTTTGGGTCCACCAATTTGAATCACAGTATCTACTGGTCGGAAATCGACACCCAAATCGAGACTAGAAGTACAGACTACCAATTTTAATTTTTCGGCATGCAAAGCATCTTCCACCCAGTTTCTAATATCTGGATCTATAGATCCGTGATGCATGGCTATTACGCCCGCCAATTCAGGGGCATATTTGAGAATGGCTTGATACCAGAGTTCTGTTTGTGACCTTGTGTTTGTAAATAATAATGTTGTTTTACTTCTGTTTATTATAGGGAGAATTTTAGGGAGTAGCTTAGTTCCAAGGTGACCTGACCATGGAAACTGCTCCACTTCGTCAGGCAGCACTGATTCCACTATGACCTTTTTGTCTATTTTGGCAATAACAGTAACACCGTTTTCATTTAAGTCCTCACCTAGCAATACTCTTTTCGCTTGGTTCAAATTGCCAATAGTCGCAGAAATACCCCATACTTTCAATGGTTTTTCCGTAATATTTTTCAATCGTGAGATCGCTAACTCTAGCGCAACGCCTCTTTTTGTTCCGAGAATTTCGTGCCATTCATCTGCTATGATGGTCCTTACTGATCTCAAGTAGTTCGGGTAGTCACTTTGACTTAAGAGCACATGCAAACTTTCGGGAGTAATCACTAAACATTGTGGTGCGTTCTTTTTTTGATTCTGACGCTGTGTGGTTGTGGTATCTCCTGTTCTTAAACCAACGGTCCAGCGTAAATCAAGCTCTTCACAAACTTCTTGCATTGCACGTTGAATGTCTTTCGCTAAGGCTCGCAATGGAGTCACCCAAAGTACTCTAACGCCGGGTATGACTTCTGTTTTTTGATGTTCTCTCAAAAATTCCAAAATACATGGTATCCAAAGACCGTAAGTCTTTCCGCTTCCTGTTGGAGCATTTAATAACCCGGATTTACCATCGAGATAATGCTGCCATGTCTCCGTTTGAAATGGAAAAGGCTCCCAATTTCTCGATTTAAACCAATCTAAACCAGGACGAAGATCTTCGTTTATTGCTTTTGAGCTCAATGAAAGTTATAATTTATCTCCTATAAATGGTATTTCTTTTCTTCTCATAACCAAAATAGCTAAGGAGGAAATTAAAACGGTTAGCGCATAATAGAATAGTAAGCCTCCATCGCCATGAATTTCAATCCCTAAAATGGTTAGGTGAAAAAATATTGCCCCAGAAATTACGCCTACTGACAAAATGCTACCAAACACACGGTACTTAGGAATGAGAAGTAATACTCCTGCAATTAGTTCTACGATACCTGATCCATAGCGTCCCCAAGGCTCCATACCTACCGTAGTAAAAATATAGATACTTTCTTCCGCACCTGAGAATTTGAAAAACAGCGTTTGAAGTAATATAAATGCTGCAACAATGCTTAATATCCAATCAAGAATTTTCATAATGTAGAATGTATCTGCCGAAGGTATTAACTTTTTCGAGTTAATAGGTCTTCGTCCCTTTCATTTGGAATCTGCAAGAGTGATTGCAGATCGCTTATAGAATTAGCGTCCTCCGCTTTTTTATCTTTTCTCCACCGATGAATCCTAGGGAATCTTACTGCTACTCCTGCCTTGTGCCTTTTGGAAAGGTCTATGCCTTCAAAATGAATTTCAAAAACAAGCGTAGGTGTTATGGTTCTCACTGGACCGAATTTTTCTTTAGTATTGGCTTTTACAAACTTGGTTATTTCTAATAATTCTTTGTCTGTTAAGCCAGTATAAGCTTTCGCAAAGGTTACTAATTCCGTTCCTTTCCAAACAGCGAAAGTAAAGTCTGAGTACAAACCGGCCCGCCTTCCATGTCCCATTTGCGCATAGACCATTACCGCATCGATCGAATATGGTTCAACTTTCCACTTCCACCAATCTCCTTTTTTTCTACCAATTTTATAACTTGAATTGATGCTTTTCAACATCAAGCCTTCCGCATAATGTGCCCTTGATTGTTCCCGAATTATTTTTAAATCTGACCAGTTGGAAAATTGTAGGGGTTGTGAAAAACGTAACTGAGGAGATTGAATTTGCGCGATCATATTCTGCAATTTCTGTCTACGCTCTTTGAAGGGTAAATCGCGACTATTGTCACCATCAATTTCCATCAAGTCATAAGCAAGAATAATCACTGGCGCCTCTGATAATAGCTTTTTAGTAACAGCTTTTCTTCCGATACGGGTTTGCAATAAAGAAAAAGGCAATGGATGATCTTTATAAGGAATCAATTCACCATCTAAGGCAACTCCATTAGGCAACTTCTGACCTAGTTCGATAATTTCTGGAAACTTATCTGTAATTAATTCTTCTCCTCTGCTCCAAAGAAAGACTTGATCGTTTCTTTTAATTAATTGACATCTGATGCCGTCCCATTTCCACTCAGCAGACCAGTCATTGGGACTACCCAACGATGTGGTTTCCTCTTCTAATGGATATGCTAAATAAAATGGATAAGGCTTTGAAATATCTGTCGAAATCCGCTCTGGGTTTAATAGTTCGTTGAGCGTTATAGTATTGGGTGTCCAATCTCCCATAATCAAATGGGCTATTTGTGCGGACTCCATTTCAAATGATTGTGACAAAGCCTTGATCATAATGTTTTTGGAAACACCAACTCTGAATCCTCCAGTTATTAACTTGTTAAAAACAAAACGATCTTTTTGATTCAATTCTCTCCAAGCGCCAAAAACCCTCTCTTTTCGAAAATCCTCCTCTTTATCAGCTAGGCTTGCCAAAAAATCCATCCAATAGGAAAGAGGTAATTCGCTAGTCTTTGCCGAGGCAGGTAAAACAAGCGCAATGGTCTCTGCTAAATCTCCAACCACCCCATATGATTCTTCAAATAACCATTCAGGTATTTCGCTTAGCTCGCAAGCCCATTGCTTTAAAAGTCTGGTATTGACTTGACGCTTAGGACGTTTATGACTGAAAAGTGCTATTGCCCAGAGCTTGTCTTCCTTAGGAGCAACATCAAAAAAAGCCTTTAAAAAGGTGATTTTTTGTGTTGAGCTAGATGTGTTTTCTAGACTAAATATCAAATTGGTAAACTGCTGCACATTTTAGCAACTCATGAGCCCAATTATAGTTAGGTCTTAGACAGATTTGACTAATTTTATTTTGTTATGTTTGGTCGATTTAATGCTGGCCATCACAACGCCAAAAATTAAGCCTAAGGCTGTAAATGTATCGACGAGCTTTTTATTGAAATCAATGGTCGTCCATTTTTCTAAGAGATATTCAATAAAAGAACTAGGAATGTTTCGTTCCCCTAAAGATCTTTTTATATCCCAGTGCCAATCGGTCAAAGGACAATAACCAATCGTTCCTACGTACCATCCGACTAATAACCATGCTAGTGTCGTTAAAATCAATGCCCATTTATGATAGCGTCTTGTTGAGGTCCAGTACCAACCAACAAGAACAAAAATGACAAAACCTAGATGAAATAACGTCAAAAAATAATCTAAAAATTGTAGCATGGCGAAATTATTACAACAAGCATACCAAAGCTATTATACCTACTTTAACATAGGTGCAAGTACACTAGGATCTCCATCTATTTCATGATCATAAGTCAACCCAAGTAAAGAAGTAAGGAAAGGATAAATATGGATATTTTGGAAAGGCGCTAATTCGATTCCTTGCTTGATTCTTGGCCCAGAGATTAAAAATATTGTTGCCATTTCATCATTGGTAAATGGATCGAACCCATGTGTACCTCCTGATACCACTGATGGCTTTGAAAGAATAACTAATGGTGCATGATTAACCAAAACAAGATCTCCCACTCTATCTTCATTGTTATAATTCCATTCAATAGGAAGATCCTCTTTTTTATAGGTATCAAATTGGCTTACAGTATCTAACACATTGAAAATTCTGTCTTTTTCCTGTTGGGATTCAGTGTAAATCATCGTGGGTGTTGAATAATAAACTTCATTATTGGCTAAGTCGACAAAATCGCTTAAGACAATGCCAGTAGAGATATTACTCATTCCATGATCTGATGTTACCGCCAAATATACTGGTAATTCCGTTTTACTAATTCCTCTTTGTAACTCACCAATCAAGGTATCGATTTCATTAATAGCCTCTTGCATTTTTTTCGAATCAGGACCATATCTATGGCCATAATCATCTACCAATGAAAAATACAAAGTAATCATATGCGGTCTTTCTTCTTCGTCAAAATTTAGCCAATCTAAAACTCCTTGAACACGGAGTTCATTAGAAACAGATCCATCATATTCCTCAAAATAACTCGGTCTTTCATTTGCAATCTCCGCCTCTGACCCTACCCAAAAATAAGATGCTGATAGCATTCCTTGCTGTTCGGCCAATGCCCATAAAGGAATACCACCATACCAGCTACCATCCTGTACCACTTCTTTATTTCTAATGGAGTACGATTGTTTTTTTGATCGACTGTAAAATCCGTTTGATACTAAACCATGGTTAGCAGGGTACATTCCTGTAACGATCGTATAATGGTTTGGAAATGTTTTTGATGGAAAAGAGGGGATCATCTTTGATACACTGGCACCCGCATCCTTCAGTTGTTGTAAATTTTGGGCTTTGTATTTAGCAATATAATCATGTCTAAAACCATCAATTGAGACCAAAACTACATAAGGCTGATCTTTAGCAAAATTTGAGTTTTGTTTTTCCAATGTAATTTTCTTTTGCGAAGAATCCTGTCCTTTTTTAGAACAAGCAGAAAGGATAATGAAGGCAATAAACAACCCCCAAGTAGTTTTAGACATCCTCAAAACTAATAGGTCTTACTGTACCTTAAACATTTTGACATAAAAAAAGCCCTGATTTTTGACCAGGGCCTCATGAACAACATGCAAAACAAAATCTAAGAGTTGGAATTGGACAATTTAGCAAACGTTCCAATCTCAGAAAGTATAATCTTTGATTTTACTCTTAAGGCTGCCGGCGATGACTCTACGACTTTCTTAACAAACTCCAATACTTCCTTTTTTCGATCGTACTGATATTTAAACTCTCTATGCGATACTTCCGGGTTTTCTTTTTTCAATAACTCTGCAAGGCGCTTTTTATCTTCTTTCAATTCTTTTTTCATGAGCGGAAACATCTTGTCCATAATTTCTCTTGCTGACTGAAAATTCCGAACCTCGACAGCCTTGGTTAATTGCTTTGCCAGAACAGCAATACCCAC